>JAFGRB010000336.1 GCA_016935365.1 Deltaproteobacteria bacterium | reverse complement strand
GCTGCCGAGCTGCGCGGTCGGAAGCGAGCAAAGCCCGCAGATGTCGACAAGGTTCTCCTTGCCCTTTGCGCGGGGCGCTTCCTGACCCTACCCGACCTGGCCCGGCTGACGGGAAGGACCTACGACACGATCCGGGTTCACTACATCGCCCGGCTCGTTGACAGCGGCTTTTTGGAGCTGCGGTATCCCGACCAGCCGACCCACCCCGGCCAGGCGTACCGCACCGTGGCCGGAAAGGGTGGTGGTGGCTCTTGAGTCTCCCAAGGTGGCCAGCCCGTGTCGAGGTCGCAACGTCCCAGGTCAGCGCCCGCACCGGTTCGCACGAACCCGCCCGCAAGTCCGCAACCTGTCGATCTTTCAGGGCTTCTCGACCCGGCTCTCGCCAGCCGGGGTCGGCCACCCTACGCGACAACGCCTCATCCGGGGAGCCAGCTACTGCACGCTGCCCACGCCTCGACCACTGTTGACAAACGCCGGGCATGAAGGGATGTTTGCCTGCCGGAGGCTTGCATGCTCGACGCTCTGATCATCCTGCTGGTGGGCCTTGTGGTGGTGTTCGTCTTCCTGAGCCTGCTGATGGCCTTGATCGGGCTGATCGCGCGTCTGGGGCCGGCGGCCGTCGCGGGCCAGCCGGCCGGGAGGGGCGGCGACGAGGCGGCGCTGGCCGCGGCGGCTGCGGTGGCCGTGGCCGCGGCGCTCGCGCGCGGCGGACCGCCGCGGCCGCTTCCGCCGGGGCCTGGCGAGCCGGACACCTGGCGCCGGGCGGGCCGACTGGACGGCATGCGCGGCCTGCAGAGAGCCGGGGGGCTTCGATGAACCTCTCCGACTCGATCGAGGGCTTCGCCGTATCCACGGGCATCGCCCACATGGGCTGGCAGGAGCCGGTCATGTGGGCGCTGGGCGGTCTGCTCATCTTTCTGGGCATCTACAAGAAGTACGAGCCCCTGCTGCTCATCCCGATCGGCTTCGGGGCCATCCTCGTCAACGTGCCGCTCGGCGGTCTGATGCAACCCGGCGGCTGGATCCGCGCCGTCTACGAGTTCGGCATCCAGGCGCCGGGGCTCTTTCCGCTGATCATCTTCCTGGGCATCGGGGCGCTGACCGACTTCGGGCCGCTGCTGTCCAACCCCAAGACGGCCCTGCTCGGCGCCGCCGCCCAGGTGGGCATCTTCATCACCTTGATGGGGGCGGTGGGCATGGGCTTCGATCTGAAGGAGGCGGCCGCGATCGGCATCATCGGCGGGGCCGACGGCCCGACCTCGATCTACGTGGCCGGGCGCCTGGCCGATCACCTCCTGGGCCCGATCGCCATCGCGGCGTACTCGTACATGGCCCTCGTGCCGATCATCCAGCCGCCCATCATGCGCCTGCTGACGACGCGCAGGGAGCGCGCCGTGCCCATGGCCCAGACCCGCGAGGTCTCCCGGCTGGCCAAGATCCTCTTCCCGGTCGGGACGGTGCTGCTGTGCGCCCTGCTCGTGCCGACCGCCATCCCGCTGATCGGCATGCTCATGTTCGGCAACCTGCTCCGCGAGGCGGGCGTGGTCGAGCGGCTGGCCAAGACGGCCCAGAACGAGCTCATCAACATCGTGACCATCTTCCTGGGCGTGTGCGTCGGGGCCAAGATGGACGCGCCGAGCTTTCTCTGCTGGGGGACGCTCAAGATCCTGCTGCTCGGCGCGCTGGCGTTCGGGCTGGGTACGGCCGGCGGGGTCCTGCTCGGCAAGCTGATGTGCCTGGCCACCGGCGGCAAGGTCAATCCCCTGATCGGCGCGGCCGGGGTCTCGGCCGTCCCCATGGCAGCCCGGGTGGTGGAGGTCGAGGGCCAGCGGGCCAACCCGGACAACCACCTGCTGATGCACGCCATGGGCCCCAACGTCTGCGGCGTGATCGGCTCGGCCGTCGCCGCCGGCGTGCTGCTGTCGCTGGTCGGCTAGCGAGCCTGCGAGGAGACAAGCCATGAAGAGCGTGAAGGAGCGACTGGGCGATCTCGGCGAGCGGGAAGCCGCCGAGCAGGCCATGGGCGGCGAGAAGGCCGTGGCCAAGCAGCACGAAGGCGGCAAGCTCACCGCCCGGGAGCGCCTGGCCAAGCTGTTCGATCCGGGCTCGTTCACCGAGACCGATCTCTTCGTCCACCACCGCTGCCACGACTTCGGCCTGGGGGGCAAGCCGATCCCGGGCGACGGAGTGGTCTGCGGCTACGGGCGAGTCGACGGGCGCAGGGTCTTCGCCTACGCGCAGGACTTCACCGCCCGGGCCGGCACGATGGGCGAGATGCAGTCGAAGAAGATCTGCCGGCTCATGGACCTGGCCATCAAGACCGGGGCGCCCATCGTCGGCCTGAACGACTCGGGCGGCGCCCGCATCCAGGAGGGCGTGGACGCGCTGAGCGGCTATGGGCAGATCTTCTTCCGCAACTCGATCGCCTCGGGCGTGGTGCCACAGATCTCGGGCATCATGGGCCCGACCGCCGGCGGCGCGGTCTACTCGCCGGCCATGACCGACTTCGTCTTCATGGTCCAGAACAGCTCCTACATGTTCATCACCGGACCGCAGGTGATCAAGGCGGTCACCGGCGAGGAGGTCAGCGCCGAGGATCTCGGCGGGGCCATGACGCACTGCACGCGAAGCGGCTGCGCCCACTTCGCCTGCGCGGACGACGCCGACTGCATCGCGCGCATCCGCGAGCTGCTCGCCTACCTGCCGTCGAACAACCTCCAGGACCCGCCGGTGGTCCAGAGCGCCGACGATCCGGCCCGGCTCGCCCCGGAGCTCGACAGCCTGGTGCCAGACGATGCCCGCCAGTCCTACGACATGCGCGAGGTCATCCGCGCCATCGCGGACGACGGCGAGATCGTCGAGCCGCACGCGCTCTACGCGACCAACATCCTGGTGGCCTTCATCCGCCTGGCCGGCTCGACCGTGGGCGTGATCGCCAACCAGCCGGCGGTCATGGCGGGCGCCCTGGACGTCAACGCCTCGGACAAGGCCACCCGCTTCATCCGCTTCTGCGACGCGTTCCACATCCCGCTGCTGACCCTGACCGACGTGCCCGGCTACCTGCCCGGCATCGACCAGGAGCACTCGGGCATCATCCGCCACGGGGCCAAGCTGCTGTGGTGTTACTCCGAGGCCACCGTGCCCAAGGTGACCCTGGTGACCCGCAAGGCCTACGGCGGCTCGTACCTGGCCATGTGCTCGAGCGATCTGGGGGCCGACATCGTCTTCGCCTGGCCCACGGCCGAGATCGCGGTCATGGGCGCCGAGGGCGCCTCGCGGATCATCTTCCGCAAGGAGATCGCCGAGGCCGAGGACAAGGAGGCCAAGTTCGCCGAGAAAGTGGCCGAGTACGAGGAGCTCTTCGCCAACCCGTACAAGGCGGCCGAGCGCGGGTACATCACCGGCGTGATCCGGCCGCGCGAGTCCCGGCCCCGGATCATCGAGGCCTTCGCCATGCTGCGCGACAAGCGCGAGCTGCGCCCGGCCCGCAAGCACGGCAACATCCCGGTCTGAGTGACGCAGCGACCCGGATCCGCCACCTCGTCGCGCAACTCGGCGTCGCAGCACCGAAGTCGATGCTCGACGTGGAGAACCACGCCTCCGCTCGACTTCGGCTTGAGCTCCTTGATTTGCACGACGATCTGGCGTCCCGGATCAGCAGGGCTGGGAGATTCTGGGCGCCGGCTGGACGCCGGGGCCTCCTCCGGTGTATGGATCAGAGATAGGCGAATCCCCATCACCGCCAGTCGGCCGCTTCCGGAGGTCGGGCGAGATCATGAGAAGGATCCATGTCTTCTTGGGCTTCTGCTCAGCTGTTTTCGTATCGACGGCCTGCTCGTCCGATCGAGCGCTGGTGCTGTGCAGCTCGGACGCGGACTGCGAGGCGGGCCGGATCTGCAGGAACGGCGCCTGCCGCCAGGAGTGCAGCGGCAACGGCGACTGTCCGGACGGGCAGATCTGCGTCTCGGGCGCCTGCCTGACCGGCTGCCAGAGCGACAGCGACTGCCCGGACGGCGAGCATTGCCAGGGCGGTACCTGCAGCGCCCTGCCGCCGGACGACGGCGGCCAGGACGCCGGCACGGACGGGGGGAGCGACGGCGGCGACCAGGCCGGAGACGGCGGCGAGCCCTGCCAGCCGGTCGGCATCCAGGAGCGCTGCGGGACCGACCGGGGGGCCTGCGAGAGCGGGGTCCGGACCTGCATGGCCGGAGGCGTCTGGTCCGACTGCGCGGGCGAGGTCGGGCCGCAGCCCGAGACCTGCGATGGGCGCGACGAGGACTGCGACGGCGAGACCGACGAGGGCGTCGAGCCGTCCGGCGGCGAGTGCCTGTCGGAGGGCGTGTGCGCCGAGGCCGAGGTCCGCTGTCAGGGCGGCCGCTGGCTGTGCCTCTACCCGGCCACCCACCAGCCAACGGGCGAGACCCTGTGCGACGGTCTGGACAACGACTGCGACGGCCAGACCGACGAGGATCTCGTCGCCCCGGAGGGCCTGTGCCCCGCGGAGGGGATCTGCGCGGTCGGCACGACCGCCGCATGCCGGGACGGCAGCTGGACATGCGACCTCCCGCCCGGCTACGAGGAGCCGGAGCGAAGCTGCGACGGGCAGGACAACGACTGCGACGGGCTGACCGACGAGGAGCTGAGCGTCTTTCCGCCGGGCACCTGCATCGAGACCGGCGTCTGCACGGCCGCGACGGCCCAGTGCGTGGATGGGGGCTGGGTCTGCCACTACCCCCCCGCTTATGAGCCCGCGGGCGAGACCCTCTGCGACGGGCGGGACAACGACTGCGACGGGCTGACCGACGAGGACCTGGTGGCCGACATCTGCAGCCAGCTGGGCGTCTGCGCCGGCACCCTCGGCAGCTGCGAGGGCGGGCACTGGGCTTGCCGCTACCCGCCCGAGTACCACTTCCCCGACATCACCTGCGACGGGATCGACAACGACTGCGACGGGGTGCCGGACAGCGGCATCGACTGCGCCGGGATCTGCTGCCAGCACGACCAGATCTGCGTCTTCGACACCTGCGTCGACGACCAGGGCGGCTGCGCGGACGACGGCGAGTGCCAGGAGGACTCCTACTGCGAAGCCGGCGAGTGCATTCCCTATGGGCTGGGCCCCCGGCCGGACACCAACCCGGACTGCACCCGCCTGGTGGTGGCCGGCCTGTTCCAGCCGGCGCTGCAGTGCGAGTGGACCGGCCCGCCGGCGGGCGACCCCTACCCCGCGCACGTGCAGGTGCTGGGCACGCCGACGGTGGCGGACTTCGACCTGGACGGCGACCCGGCTGCGGTCCGGCCTTCGATCGTGTTCAACTCCTACGACGGCACCGACGGCGACTCCGGCGTGCTGACGACCCTGGACGGCGTGATCCGGATCATCGACGGGGCGACCTGCGAGACCCAGTTCTCGCTGGGCCCCTATCTGAACGGCTGCAACCCGGTCGCCATCGGCGACCTGGACGGCGACCATCGGCCCGAGATCGTCGCCCACCGCAACACCGGCAGCCTGATCGCCTACGAGTACAACGCCGGCGCCGGCAGCTTCGACGCGATCTGGACGGGTCACGACGGCGCGGGCGCGGAGATCGTATACAGCGAGGGCGCCACCGGCTGGGGTGGCCCCAGCCTGGTCGACCTGGACGACGACGGCTCGCCCGAGATCCTCTCGGGCGGGACCGTCTACGACGCGGGCGGGCTGCTGCTGGACTCGAGCCTGGGGTTGGGAGCGCTGTTCAATATCGGCTTCCCGGTGGCAGCCGACCTGGACGCCGACGGGAAAGTGGAGATGGCCGGCGGGGACGCGGTCTGGGAGTTCGATCCGCTGGCCAGGCGCTGGGTGGTCCAGTCGAGCAGCGGTTCGAGCCGGGGCTTCACGGCGGTGGCCGACTTCGGCACCTACCCATCCGATCCCTCACTCGACGACCGGGCGACCCTGGACGGCATCGCCGAGGTCGCGGTGGTGGCCCAAGGCTGGGCGCGGATCGACAACCTTCTCGGGCGCTGCGTCTTCGGGCCGGTGGCGCTGCCGGCGAGCTCTGGCGGCGGCCCGCCGACCATCGGCGACTTCGACGGCGACGGCCGCGCCGAGCTGGCTGCCTCCGGCTCCGACTCCATGACCATCTTCGATCCGGACTGCCGACCCGCGCCCGACGCGGCCTCCTGCCCGACGCTGCGCACGGACGGCATCCTGTGGAGCCGCGTCTCCCAGGACCACTCGTCCAACGTCACCGGCTCGTCGCTGTTCGACTTCGAGGGCGACGGCCTGGTCGAGGCGGTCTACGCCGACGAGTGCTTCGTCCGCGTGTACAGCGGCACGGACGGCAGGGTGCTCTACTCTCAGTGGCGCAGCTCCTGCACCTGGAACGAGAACCCCATCGTGGCGGACGTGGACGGCGACTACAGCTCGGAGCTGGTGGTGCCGTCGAACGAGAGCTGCGGCACGGTCCCCTCGAGCATGGGCGGCACGGCCTACGAGACCAGCCCGCACGGCAAGCCCATGGATCCGCTCTTCGCCGGCCTGCCGTGCTCGGAGGGTGCGGACTGCGCCAGCGGTTCGTGCGATGCGGGCTACTGCCGCTGCGCGGACGACAGCCAGTGCGGCGGCGGCGGCTTCGTCTGCGCCCCGCCCCCCGCCGGCACGCCGGGCTCGGGCAGCACCTGCCGGGCCGAGTGGCTGGGCAGCATCCACGGGGTGCGGGTCTACCGCGACGCGCTGGACCGCTGGGTGGGCTCGCGGGCCATCTGGAACCAGCACGCCTATGCCATCACGAACGTGGAGGAGGACGGTACGGTTCCGAGCAGCTCGCAGGCCCAGCTCAACTGGCAGGTGGCCGGCCTGAACAACTTCCGGCAGAACATCCAGGGCGATCTCAACCCCCACCACTCGCCGGACCTGACGGGCGGCCAGGGGGACTTCGGCCCCGACTGCACGGACGGCGCACTGCCGCTGCGCGTTCGCGTATGCAACCGGGGGACCAACCCGATCGCCGCCGGGGCGAGCGTCGGCTTCTTCGACGGAGATCCGGACGCCGGCGGCCAGCTCGTCTGCGACGCGGCCACGGGCCAGGACCTGGCCCCCGGGAGCTGCGAGACGGTCGACTGCATGTGGCTCGACGCGCCGGTCGACGATCCCCACGATCTGATCGTGGTGGTCGACTACGACAGCCAGCGCAGCGAGTGCCTGGAGTCCAACAACCGCGCGCAGATCATCGGGGCGACCTGCCCGTACAATTGAGCGACTTTTCTTGTTTGCGCAAATCCTTTTTCGAGCGACCATGGATTGAACAGCGGGGCGTGCCGGCGCGTCTTTCCTGACAGGCCGTCGGTCTCCCGGGAGGCTCGAGCTTGAACAGGCACTCCATCGCCGAGCTCGTCTTGCTGGCGGCGCTCTCGTGCGGAGCCGCCGCGCGCGCGGACGGGCCCGAGCTCGGCGGGAAGGCGGCGAGCCTTGCCGACTGCGTGCGGCAAGCGGTCGCACGCAACCTGGGGCTGCAGGCAGAGCGGCTCGTGCGCGAGCAGGCCGCGCTCGCGGCCCGGGCCAGCGAGGAGTCATTCTGGCCGGGTGTGGAGATCGGCCTGGGCTATGCCGACGCGCGCGAGCCGCTCGACGCGGGCGGGGTCGCTTCCAGCGGGACCCTGACCTACGACGCGGCGCTCGTGGTCCGCACGCCGGTCGGCACGGACGTGCGCGCCTCGCTGACCAACGGCCGGCGCGGCACGGACGATGCGGGCGCCGCGTTCGACCCCGAGCACAGCGCCCGGCTGGAGCTCCGCATCACCCAGCCCCTGCTGGCCGGCTTCGGGCTGGAGGTCAACACGGCCCCGATCGAACACGCCCGGCTCGCCCATCGCCGCGCGGTGGCCGACTTCCGCGCCCGGCTCAACGACCTGGTGCTCGAAGTCGAGCAGGCCTACTGGGATCTGTTCTTCAGCCAGCAGGACGTCGAGCTCAAGGCCCGTTCGCTCGAGCGGGCCCAGCGCCAGTACGGGGACACGGCCGAGAACATCCGCCGGGGCCTGCTGCCGGAGCACGACATCTACGTGGTCGAGGAGAACGTGGTCTCCTTCGAGCGCAAGCTGCTCCAGGCCCGCAATGCACTGGCCGCGGCCCGCTCGGCGCTGGCCGAGCGCATGCAGCTCGATCCGGCCGAGGCGGACGGCCTGGTGGCCGGCGAGCAGCCCGATCCGGAGCGCATCCAGCCCGCCAGCCCCGAGGCCCTGCTGACGAGCGCGAAGGATCTCAACCCCGAGCTGCTGGCGGCCAGGACCCGCTTCGAGGAGGCGCGGATCGATCTGGCCGTGGCGGAGAACGAGCGCCTGCCCGGGCTGGATCTGGATGCCGGTCTTCGATACAACGGCCTCGGAGGCGCGGTGGGCGATGCCTGGGAGCGGATCGGCGAGGGCGACGACCGGGAGCTCTTCGCCGGCTTGCGTCTGAACGTGCCGATCTTCCGTCTCTTCGACGACGCGATCGAGCGCCAGGCGCACCTGGAGTTGCAGCGCCGCAAGCTGGAGCACGACGAGAGGCTCGCACGGCTCGGCTTCGAGCTGCGCGACGCGCACCGCGATATCCTCCACGGCCTGCGAAGCCTCGAGCTGGCCGGGCGGGTCAGCGAGCTCGCCCGGCAGAAGCTGGAGGCCCAGCAGGAGAAGTACAAGGCCGGCGTGGCGCCGCTCAAGGACCTGGTGCAGTTCTTGCGGGAGTTGGACGAGGCCGAGCTGGCCCGACTCCAGGTGCTGGTGGATCTATCCAAGAACGCCGCAGAGCTGCATCGCCAGGTGGGTGATCTGCACACGCTGCGCGGCATCGAGGTGCGCGAGTGACGAGCGCGAATCCGGATACCCCCCGTCGCCCGCCAGCCTGCGCCGCGCGCGTTGCCATCCTGGTCGCGACGCTGTGCTCGGCGCCCGCCGACGCAGCCCAGAAGGGCCGAGGCGCGATGCGCCCGGACCGTGCGGCGCGTGCGGACTCTCCAGCGGCAGCGCAGCGCCTCGCATCGCGGATCGGCCCTGCTGGCAAGGAGGCGACGAGGGCCGGCGCGGAGCGACCTCGGGGTCGTGAGCATCGGCCCGAGGTAGCCGACGCAGGCCAGAAGGGCCGAGGCGCGATGCGCCCGGCGTGCCCGGAACGAGTGTTCGAGGGGACGGTCCGCCCCCGCAAGACGGTCGTTTTCCGGGTGCCTTCCGAGCAGCCTGGCCTGGCCGGCTGGACCGATACCAGCCGCAGCCTGCTGCTCGAACGCGCAGCCCGTCACGGCGAGCGCATCGCGAAGGACGGGGAGATCCTGCGCTTCGCCTTTCCGGCCGAGGCCGTCAAGCAGTCGGTCGAGAAACGGATCGAGCTGGCCCGGGCGAGGCAGGCGCGGGATCTGGCCGACCTGGACGACGGGCTCCGCGCGCTCGAGGCCGGGCTGGCCCTCGCCCGGCTCCAGGCTAGCAAGGCGTCGCTGGAGCGCAAGAAGAAAGGCGTGCTGTCCAAGCGGGACTCGCAGCTGGTCGACCTGGCGGTCCGCGGGGCCGAGCTGGAGATCGAGGCCAGCGAGCGGCGGATCGAGGCCCGCCGGGGCGTGCGCGCGGCGGTCGAGGCCCAGCACGCCGAGCGGCTGCGCCAGGCCCAGATGGAGATCGCGGAGCTCGCCGAGCTCGAGACGCGCTTTCGCATCCGGGCGCCCCGGGCGGGGCGGGTGATCTGGCCGCCGAGCCTCCGGCCTGCCGGGCCGGTCCTGCCGCTCAGGCTGCCGCGAGGCGAGCGCCTGTGCGAGCTGGCCGTCGACGGAACGCTGGTGGTCGACTTCGGCCTGCCAGCTTGCCAGCGGCGCGGGGTCGCCGTGGGCAGCGCGCTCGAGGTGCGCGCGCCCGGCTCGGGACGCAAGGCCCGGGCGGTGGTGGAGTCGATCCAGCTCCTGGCCCGCCCGGCCGGGACAGCGGACGCCGAGCCGATCTTCGGGGTTCGGGCCGTGCTGACGGGCCACAGCGTGCGCAAGGGCCGGGGCTTCGAGCCCGGACAGCGCGTCGAGCTGACGCCAGGGACCCCTTGCCCGCAGGATGCGCAGCCGGCCGGGCGGGAGAGCGGAGCCGGAGCCCCCGGGCCGGACAAAGCCGCGGTCTCACGCGGCGCGCTGTGGGCCGAGATCGGTCCCGGGCGAGTCGGCTTCGCGCGCACGCAGCGCGTCTACGCACCCGACCTGCAGGCGGCCGAGGCGCTGGAGATCGATTTCATCGCCCCCGAGGGCACCCGCCTGGAGCTGGGTCAGCCGCTGGCGCGCTTTTCCGCCGACGCGCCCGCCCGCGCGCTCGGGCGAGCCGGCGATCGGCTGGCCCTGGCCAGGGCCGCGCTGGAGCGCAAGACCCGCGAGTCGGCCGAGCAGCGGCTCGACCTGGCGCTGGCCGCGGAGCGGGCCGCGATCGAGCTCGAGCGGGCCGAGCTGCTGGCCGTCGAGGGGATCGGGCTGCGCTCGGCGCTGCGCAGCGCGGGAGCCAGGCTGGACCGGGACGCGGCCCGGCTGCGGGTCCGTCTCGCCAAGGAGGCCCTGGCGTCCTTCGATCGCAAGCGGGATGCCGATCTCGTCCTGGCCAGGCTGGCCGTGGAAAGAGCCGAGCAGCACCTGGGGCGCTGCCGGCGCGACGTGGAGCAGCTCAGCCTGGCCGCGCCCGCCCCCGGCGTGCTGATCGCCTCGGTGGACGCGCTCGAGCCCGGCCGACGCGCGGTGAGCGGCGAGCCCCTGTGCGAGCTCGCCGATCCGGCCAGCCTCGCAGTCCTGCTCACGCTCGACGCGACCTCGGCCCGTCGCGCACGCCCGGGGGCGCGCCTGCGCGTCGGGCTCGGGTGCGATCCGTCCGTACGCGTCGAGACCGAGCTGGGCCCGATCAGCCCGGACCTGCACGCAGCGGCGGCGCTCGACGCGGATCGGGCAGCCGCAGCCGGCCTCTTTCCGGGTGCAGACGCGATGGTCGAGATCGAGCTTTCCGCCGACGCCTTGCTGCTGCCCGCCCGGGCAATGGTCGAGAGGGACGGGGTCGCCGGCGTCTGGTTGGCCGGGCCCGGCGGTCTGCCGGTCTTCCAGCCGATCGAGCCGGGCGCGCGCATGGGCGAGACGATCGAGGTCCGTTCCGGGCTCTCCGAGGGCCAGCAGGTCTGGCTCGAGCTCCCACCGCCCGGCCCGGCGCGAGAGCCGGAACAACCAGCGGCCGAAGCGGTCCGCGAGGGAGGTCCATGATGCGGGCACGTACGATTCCCCGACCTGCCCAGACCCGCGCGCCGCGCACGGGCGCACGCCGGCTGGCCGCCTGGGCCATCTTCATGGGCCTGCTCGCCATGCCCGCTCCGGCTGCTCCGCTGCCGCCGGAACGGGTCGTATGCCTGGAGGTCGGACAGGATCACTTCATCCGCGGCTGGCGCGGCGACTGGATCGCGAGCTCCGATCACCCCGAGCGGGTCGAGGTGCGCGCCTTCGAGCACGGCGAGGTGCACCTGCTGGCACGCGCTGCCGGCAAGGCGCTGATCGTTCTTTACAGCGCCGAGCTGCGGAACGCATCGATCTTCGAGGTCCGGATCGGCCCGAGCGCCATCGAGCCGGCCAAGCCCGACCCCGGCGATGTGCGGGCGGCCTGCGGCTGCGAGCAGCGGGAGAAGCGCTGGCACTGCAAGGTCGAGCACATGCGCTGCATCGAGGCCATGCGGATCTTCCTGGAACGCTCCGACATCCAGGCCGACGACCTGCGGCTGCAGTATGACGTCGCCGGCCTCCAGGCCCTGCTGCGCGACCTCGAGAAGCGGGTCCGGGCAGCGGGCTTCGAGGGCGTCGAGCTCGCCTTCGAGGGCGTCCGGCTCCGGCTGGGCGGCCGCATCGAAGACGAGGCCGCCTTCCGCAAGCTGCTGCTCGTGCTCTACCGGGGCATGGTCGGCAAGCTGCTGATCGACGATCGCCTCGAGCGCAAACGCTAGGGGGGATTGATGGTCAGCACGACCTCGCCCGACGGCTCGCTGCCGCCGCTGGTGCCCACCAGCACACCGGTCAGCACGGCGCCGACGACCAGCGCGCCGCCGCCCACGGCGGCCCAGAACCACCAGGTCTCGATGAGCGGCTCCTCTCGATCGTCGTCGCGCAGGCCCTCGTCCTTGCCCGGGATCGCCTTGGGCTCGGGCTCCGCGGGGGGGGCCAGGGCTGCCAGCATACTCGGACCGGCGATGGCCTTGGCCAGCCCGTCGAACGCACCGCTCAGCACGTCCGGATCCGGGTTGCCCGTGCGGCCGAGCGGCACCTCGACCGGCTCGCCGATCACACCCCGGCCCGGGACATAGAGCGCCAGGCGCACGACCTCCCCTTCCTGGGCGCGAGGTTCGGCCACCAGCAGCACCTCCACGCCGTGCAGCCTGGCCAGGCCATCGAGATCGGCCTGGGTCTTGCCGCGCACGGCGTCGAGGATGACCTTCTGCTTGGCCAGCTCCAGCATGTGGAGGGAGATGTGCACCGCGTCGCCCGTCCGGGCGCTGAAGATCTCCAGGTGGCGCCGCGGTCCCTCCTGGAGTGCGAAGCGGGAGCCGAAGCTGCCCTCCTCTACGTCGGCCGCGACCAGGAACTCGTCGCCCACCACCCCGGAGATCTGGACCACGCCGACCGGCTGGGACTGGCAGTCGACGTACAAGGTGCCCTTGCCGGGCTTGATCTGCAGCAGCACCTTGGCTTGCTTGCGGGCCCTGCGGCTGTCGAGGGCCATATCGTAGGCGGCCACCAGGTTGGGGGGCATGGTGGCCGGGTCCGGTCCCGCCTTGGGATCGAAGCGCTGGACCTGGCCGAGCAGTGCCTGGGCCGCGGTGTCGTCGCCGCTGTCCAGGGCAGCCCGGGCCCAGTAGTAGTACATCTTGGCCATCTCGTTCGCCTGGCACTGGGCGAGGGGCATCCTCTGCAGCAAGGCCCCTGCCTGCTCGAAAGACTCCTGGGCCTTGTCGAGCTTGAGGTAGCGGTAGTGCTTCTTGCCCTGCTCGATGAGCTGGGTGAGCGCCTCGCGCCCGACGGCGTCCGGAGGGCTGCCCACCGACGGAAAGGCCACCAGTTGCCAGTCCAGCGTGTCGCCGCTGCGCAGGAAGGCCTCGGCCAGCAGCGCCTGCTGGATAGCCCGGCGCTGCTCCATGGCCACCTGGTCACCGGGAAGCACCAGGACGCCGAGCCGCTTGGGGCTTGCGGGCTTGCCGGGCGCGTCCTGGGCCGTGGCCGGCCCCGAGGCCAGCAGGGCTGCGGAAAGAAGGGCTGTCCGGGCGTAGCGCGAGAGCATGATAGGACCTCCCAGTCTCGAACGAGCTGTTTGTAGCATCTGCGGTGGCCGTTCGGCAAGACCTTGGAACCTGACAACCTGACAGCGCCACCGCCTCGCTATGCCGCCGAAGCCGCCGGGGTCCTCTTGACATGCAGTCATTTTGACTGCATCCTGGAGGGTGAGGAGGATCGGGATGGCCAGGACCCTGACCTTGAGGAATGTACCCGAGAATGTCGTCCGGGCGTTGCGGGAACGGGCCAAGCGCAACCAGCGGTCGATGCAGGCGGAGCTATTGGCGATCGTGGAGGAGGCAGCCGTCGATCGCCGTTCGCTCGAGGAGCAGCTGGCCGCCTGCCGGTCGGTGATGAGCCGCCCCATGGAGACAGCCGAGATCGACGAGTGTATCGTCGAGGGGCGCCCGTGATCGTCGTGGTCGATACCGACGTGGCTGCCGCAGCGCTGCTGGGGGAACCGGAACGGGGGGCCGAGGCTGGCCGCCTGCTGTCTCGTAAGATCCACTTGCTCGCACCCGCGCACTGGCAAGCGGAGCTCGCCAATGTGATCTGGAAGGCGACCCTGCAGGGCCGTCTGCCGATCGATCAGCTCGATAGGGTCATGGAGCTGGCCTCGCGCTTGCCGGTGGAGAGCGTGGAGGTGCGATCCCTGTGGCGCGGCGCGGTGGCCCTTGCGGTGGCGCATGCGCATCCGGTCTACGACACCCTGTTCGTCGAGCTGGCCAGAAGGGTGGGTGCGCGTCTCGCCAGTTACGATCGGGTACTGCGCGAGAAGTTCTCGGAGCTGGTCTCGGAGCCGAAGGAGATCCTCGGCTAGCGCTCGCTTCTTGCCAGGCTGCACCGAGGTGCTAGACTCCCTATCCGTGAGCGGATCGAATGCAGATCGAGAGCCGGAGCCCGGGCGATCGACGCAGCCGGCGGCGCTGTTCGACCTCGACTCCAGCTTGATCGGCTGCGAGAGCGTGCGTCTCTTCGGGCTGCACATGCTGGGCCTGCCGCCGGCGTTCGCCTGGCGGCTTTGCGGGGCGGCTGTGTCGGACGCCCTGCCTACGAATCTCTGGTGGGCGCTGGCGCTGTGGGCGCTCGGCCGCGTCGATGCGGTCGCGCGCGAGGCCGCGCTGCACGGTTTTTGCGAGGCGCGCGGGCCGGCCTATCCGCGAGGCGCCCTGGCCTGCATCGACTGGCATCGCCGCCAGGGCCATCTGCTGATCCTGCTCTCGGCCGGGCCCGAGGCGCTCGCGAGCCGGGCGGCCGCCGAGCTCGATTTCGACGCGGCCGTGGGCAGCCGCATCCAGCTCGGCGGAGAGAGGGCGCAGCTCGACGGCGCCGAGTGCCGCGGGGCCGAGCGCCTCGCCCGTCTGCAGCAGCTCGAGATCTTCGATGCGATCGACTGGCCCGCCTCCTTCGCCTACTCCGGCCGGATCGACGATCTGGCCCTGCTCGGGCTCGTCGGCCAGCCGATCGCCGCCCGGCCCGGCCGCCGCCTGCGCCGGCATGCGATCGCGCGCGGCTGGGAGATCGTGGACTGGGCGCTGCCAGGCGAGCGTTGATGGCGTTGCAGCGACGCGGAAGCCTCCCCGCCGCCTCTCACGCGCCGACAGCGTCGCGCGCAGCCGGACGGAGGACTCCGATCGCGCGGAGGGCGCTTTTCAGCCCGAGCACGAGCGGAGGTGGCCGGCGTTGCAGCGACGCGGACGCCTCCCCGCCGCCTCTC
>JAFGRB010000029.1 GCA_016935365.1 Deltaproteobacteria bacterium | reverse complement strand
GCCGGTGCCGGATGCGCCGGTGCCGGTGCCGGATGTGCCGGTGCCGGATGCGCCGGTGCCGGATGCGCCGGTTCCCGATGTGCCGGTTCCCGATGCGCCGGTGCCGGATGCGCCGGTTCCGGATGCGCCGGCTCCCGATGTGCCGGTTCCCGATGTGCCGGTTCCCGATGCGCCGGTGCCGGACGTACCGGTTCCGGATGTGCCGGTGCCGGACGTACCGGTTCCGGATGTGCCAGTGCCGGACGCGCCGGTGCCGGATGCGCCGGTGCTGCCGGACAGCCGCACGGCCGGGCCGCCATCCGCGCCCCGCTCGCCGGGCCCTCCATCGGCGCTGAACGACGGCAGCGCTGGCCCGCCCGGCTCCATCTCGGGCGCGGCATGCTGGCCGAAGAGGAGGTAGCCGCCGGCCAGGCCGAGCACGATCAACAGCCCCAGGCCACCGCCGATCCAGGCGAGCTGCCGCCTCGGCTCCTTCTCCGGCGGCAGCGCCCGTCGCGGCTCGCGCACCGTGGGCTGGCGGCGGAGCGCGGTCTCGTGGACGAAGCGGGCGGTCCGGGGCGCGTCGTCGGCCACCTCCTCGGCCTCGTCCTCGACCCGCTCGTCGATCAGGTGGACACCGGAGGGCGTCAGGAGGGTGGGGACCTCCTCGGGCTCGGCCCGGCGGCGGCCCCTGGCGGGAGAAGGCCTGCTCGAGTCGAGGCCCGGGCCCGCACTCCGCTCGCCCGCTTCCTCCCGCAAGGAGGGCCTGGAAGGCGTGGGCGAGGAGTAGCCGACCACGGACTCGCCCCGCGGGACGAGCGCCTGGAGGAAGTCGGACAGCGCATAGCCATCCACCATGCAGCGCCGGTCTGCCAGGAAGTGCTCGATGTCGGCCCGCAGCTGCCGGCAGGACGGGTAGCGCCGCTCCCGGTCTCTGGACAGCGCCGTGTTGATGATCTCGGCCATGTCGTCCGGGACATCGGAGATCTCTCGCGGATCCAGCGCGTCCTTCTGGACGATGGACATCATCAGCTCGAGCTCGGTGCTGCCCTCGTACGGGCGCTGGCCGGTGGCGATCTCGAAGAGCACGATCCCCAGCGAGAAGATGTCCGAGCGGTGATCGAGCTGCACCTTCTTCGTGATCTGCTCGGGCGACATGTACTGGACCTTGCCCTTCAAGGACGTGGTCCGGGTGTGGTAGATGTTGCCCGCGGCCTTGGCGATGCCGAAGTCGAGCACCTTGACCACGCCGTCGTAGCTCAGCATGAGGTTCTGCGGGCTGACGTCGCGGTGGATCAGGTTCAGCGGGGTCCCGTCTGCGTCGGTGAAGTTGTGCGCGTAGTCGAGCCCCACGCAGGCGAAGCTGACGATCTTGGCGCCGTACTCCAGCGGCAAGGGCGTATCGTTCGACTTGCAGGCCTTGAGCACGCGCGAGAGATTGGCGCCCGGCACGTACTCCATGGACAGGTAGTACTGGCCGTCCACCTCGCCGAGCTCGAAGATCTGCACGATGTTCGGGTGGTTGAAGCGAGCCACCAGCCGAGCCTCGTCGAGGAACATGGTGACGAAGTCGTGGTTCTCGGACAGGTGGGGCAGGATCCGCTTGATGGCCACGTGCTTCTTGAAGCCCTCGGGACCCACGTGGGTGGCCAGGAAGATCTCGGCCATGCCACCGACGGCCAGCTTGCGCTCGAGCTGGTACTTTCCGAACTGCTCGCTCATCGAGATTCCATCCAGCCTCCATTTGTAGCCCCAAGCCCTGTCTGAGCGCAAGGTCGTAAGCTTGAAAAATGCCGCCGCGCTGCTAAGAATCGTTCCATGGTCGAGTCATCGTCCCCGCTGAGCCCCGAGGTCCTCTCCCGGCTCAGCGGGCTCAAGGTCCAGGTGCAGCGCGTCGTGGAAGGCGTTCTGGCCGGGCTGCATCGTTCTGCGCGGCACGGTGTGAGCATCGAGTTCGCCGAGCACAAGGAGTACGCGCCGGGCGACGATCCCCGGCATCTCGACTGGCGGGTGCTCGGCCGGCTGGACCGCTACTATATCAAGAAGTACGAGGACGAGACCAACCTGCAGGCCAGCCTGGCCCTCGACATGTCCGGATCGATGGGCTACGGCTCGGGTCCATTCACCAAGGCCGAGTACGCCGCGCTGCTGACCGCCTCTCTGGCCGCGCTCGTGCTGCGGCAGGGGGACGCGTCCGGGCTGATCCTTCTCGGCGGCAGCCGGCCGACCCACCTGCCGCCGGTCGCCCGGCCGGAGCACCTGGGGGACATCGTCCAGGCGATCGAGGCGGCCCGGGCGCAAGGGCCCACCGATCTTCAGCAGGCCGCCAAGATCTTCGTCGAGCGAAGCCGCCGCCGCGGCATGCTGGTGCTGCTCTCCGATCTCTTCGATCCCGCCCCCGACGTGCTGGCGAGCTACAAGATGGTGGCCGCGCGGGGACACGAGGTGGTCGTCTTCCACGTCCTGGACCCCGATGAGCTCGATTTCCCCTTCGAAGACCCGAGCCAGTTCGAGTCCATGGAAGACGAGAGGCGGGTCCTGGCCTTCCCGCGGGAGGTCAAGCAGGCCTACCTGAAGGAGCTGCAGGTCTTCATGGATCAGACCCGCCGCTCGCTGGCCGAGGCGGGCATGTGCTACGAGCTCGTGCGGACCGACGAGCCTCCCCACCAGCCGCTCATCAGACACCTGACGCGGCGCAAGGCAGTGCGGCGATGGAGTTGACCTTCAGCCAGCCCGGCCTGCTATGGGGCCTGCTCGCCTCGGCCCTGCCGCTGCTCATCCACCTCATCAACCGGCACCGGGCGCGCAGGCGCCCTTTCGCCGCGGTGGATTTCCTGCTGCGGGTCCAGCGTCGATCGGCCCGCCGGATCCTGCTCAAGCAGATCCTCCTGCTCGTCATCCGGACACTCCTCATCGCGCTGATCGTGCTGGCCGCAGCCGGCCCCCTGCTGATTCCAGTCCTCGCCGCAGGCGATCGGGGCCCGACCACCAGCGCGCTGGTGATCGACCGATCGCTGAGCATGCGAGCGACACGGGAAAGATCGAGCACCGATCTCTTCGGCGAAGCCGTCGAGCGAGCCCGGCAGAAAGTCGGCGCCCTGGTGCCCGGAGATCGGATCTGTCTGCTGGCCGCGGAGCGCGAGCAGGAGGTCATTTCGCCCTGCACCGAATCCCAGGCCCTGCTCTTCGAGGGGCTCGACGCGATCGAGGCGAGCGGTTGCGGCTGGGGGCGCAGCGACCTGGTAGCCGGCATCGAGCGGGCGGCCGCGTTGCTGGCCGAGGAGCCGGACCGGGCTCGCAAGATCGTGATCCTGAGCGACGGTGCCGCGCATGCCTTCGGGACCCGCGCACCGGTTTATCCTGCCGGGCTTTCCCCTCCCGAGATCGTGCTCGAGTCGGTGCGCGCCGAGGACCCGATCGACAACCACGCCGTGAGCCAGGTAGAGGTCCGGCCCGCCGGTCGCTATGTGGAGATCTCGGCCCGCTTCGTCCACTTCGCCTCGCAACCCAGCTCCCGGGACCTGTCGGCCGAGGTCCTGCTCGAGGGCAAGAGCGCCGCCAGGGGCTTCGTCCAGCTCTCGCCGGGAGCGGTCGCCAGGAAGGTATTCACCCTCGAATCGCCTATCGGCGCCGAGCAGCTCGGCGAGCTGCGATCGGAGACGGACCGCCTGGCCGAAGACGACCACCGGCTCTTCTGGCTCGCCGGACGTCGATTCGTGCAGGCCCTGCTCGTCAACGGCGACATGCGTCCGGTGCTCCACCAGGACGAGCTCTTCTACCTGGAGCACGCCCTGGCGCCGGATCGCGTCGGCGCCGCCATCCGCTTCACCACGATCACCCCCGATCATTTCAAGCCGGAGAGCCTGCAAGGTGCGCGCGTCGCGGTCATGGCCAACGTGCGCGAGGTCAGCCCGCAAGCCCTGGAGTCGCTGAGAGGCTTCGTGTCCGCCGGCGGCGGGCTGTTGCTGTCCGCGGGCAGCCAGGTGGATGTGGACCGCAGCAACCGCATCCTCGGCGAGCTGCTTCCCTGGCAGCTCCGGGACGTGGTCGAACTGGGTCCCCTCGAGGACGATGGGAGCCGCCGCAAGGGGATCGGTTTCGGCGCGGTCCAGCTCGATCATCCCGTCCTGTCTCTCTTCTCCGGCGCCGAACGCAAGGCCCTGAGCACGGTCAGGACCCGCCGGGCCGTCGTGCTGGAGACGGGTCAGGAGAACGACCGGCGCCGCGTCCTGATGCGCTACGCCAACGGCATGCCGGCGCTCGTGGAGGGGCGCCTGGGCGCCGGTCGCGTGCTGCTGTTCACCTCCACCCTGGATCGGGACTGGACGAACTGGCCGGCGCGGGCGACCTTTCTGCCCTTTCTGCAGCAGGCCGTGTCCTACCTCTCGGGCCGGCTCGACGATCTGCCCCCGCCCGAGATCGAGGTGGGAGCCGGCGTCTGTCTGCCCCGCCTGGACGAAGCGGACGGGATGCGCGTCCTGTCCGGCGGATCCGTCGAGGCCGAGCTCGGCATCGGCGACATCCAGGCGGGCGCCTTCGTCTACACCGGGGCCAGCCGCCCAGGATGGTACGCGGTCCAGCAGATGGCCGGCGGGAAGTCGCTCTCGGGCAGGACCGTGCCCGGCTTCATCGTCCACCCCCCGGCGGCCGAGTCCGATCTGCGGCCGGTGGACCCCGAAGCGCTGCAGCGCCAGCTCGGCCGCAGCCGGCTGATCGTGGTCGCCGGCGGCGACGGCGCGGCGCGCTCGCTCTCCGGAAGGCTGCTGCTGCTGGCGCTGGCCCTCGTGCTCTTCGAGGCCGTGCTGATCCGCCGCTGATAGCCCGCTGTTGAAAAATGGCCCGCCCGGCGATATCTTGCCAGCACCCCCAGCGCCATGGGGCGAACACCTTCCACAAGCGAGGGAAGATCATGAGAATCCAATCGACTCGAATCCCGCTCGCGCTGTGCCTGATAATCTGCTGCCCGATCCTCGCCGGCTGCGTGGGCCTGAGCAGCACACCCCGGTCCGCGATCGAGCCACCGCCGCCGCCGCCGCTTCCCGTGCGCAAGGTCGTGCTCTTCCAGAACGGCGTGGCCTACATCGAGCGCCGTGGGCCTTTCACCGGAGACCAGCTGACCCTGCACGTCCGCCCGAGCCAGATCCAGGACATCCTCAAGTCGATCACCGTGGTGGACTTCTCCGGCGGCCGGGCCAACTCGCTCGCCCTGCCGGTCGACGTGAGCAGCGCGCGCGCCCTGGCCGAGCTGCCCAAGCTGGAGCTGGGACAGGGATCGCTCGGCGGCATCCTGCGGGCGCTGCGGGGCGCCAAGGTCCAGATCCGCACCAAGAACGACCAGTGCGGCGGGCGCCTGGTGGGCATGGACTCGCTGGGCGAGGGCGGACCGCAGCTCTCGCTGCTCGACGAGGGCGGCACGATCCGGCTCTTTCCGGTCAGCGAGCTCAGCGCCATGCGCATCGAGGACCCCACCCTGGCCCAGGGGCTGGTCAAGGGCCTCGACATCTCCCTCGGGCGGGAGTCGTGGCGCTCGGTGGAGCTGAAGATCTTCCTGGACAAGAGAGACAGCCAGCGGGACTTGCTGGTGGCCTACCTGGTAGAGATGCCGACCTGGAAGTCCTCCTACCGCCTGGTGCTGGACAAGAAGGAGCAGCCCTTGCTGCAGGGCTGGGCGATCGTGGACAACGTGTCGGGCGCGGACTGGCGGGACGTCATGCTGACCCTGACCACGGGCAGCCCGGTCTCCTTCCTCTACAACCTCTACGCGCCTCGCTTCGTGTCCCGGCCGGACTTGACCCCCTACGGCAGGATGGGCATCGCTCCGCCCGTGGCCCTCTCGGCCCAGGCCACGCCCGCGGTCACCGAGGCGACCGTCAGCTACAAGGCGGAGCGCAAGATGCGCCGAAAACCCTCGATCCGCGGACGATCCCGGGCGGCCATGGCGGACGGAGACATCGCCTTCGGCGCGAAAGAAGACGAGGGCGCCGGCGTCGAGCTCAACACCGACGCGCTCTACGACTCCATGCAGGTCCAGGCCAGCACGCAGAAAGTGGGCTCGCTGTACCGCTTCGAGCTCCAGCAGCCCATGACCGTGCCCAACCGGTCGAGCACCATGATCGCGCTGATCAACACCCGCATCCCGGGCCAGGCCATCTACTCCTACAACCCCCAGGCCGGCCTGGCGGCCGCCAGCCAGCATCCCTTCCGGGCGGTGCGCATCCGCAACGAGGCCGGCAGCGTTCTCGAGCCCGGGCCGATCGCCATCATCCGCAGCGGCCTGTACGTGGGCGAGGGGCTGATCGAACGGATCGAGAAAGGCCAGGAGTCCTACATCGCCTACGCCCTGGACACGGCGGTGAACGTGACCTACCAACCGTCCGGCGGATACGAGACGGCCGGGCTCATCAAGATCTCGCGGGGCGTGATCCAGACGCGCTCCTACTCCATCCAGCGCTACCTCTACGAGGTGTCCGCCTCGGCCGCCGACGGGGAGGCGCTGCCGATGATGGTCTCGCTTCCGAAGCGCAGCGGCTGGTCCTTCGAGGTCGAGGGGGGCAAGCAGGCGAGCGAGACCGCCAGCAGCCGCTACTTCTCCATGCCGGTCAAGCCGGGCGAAAAGACCCGCATGACCGTCGTCGAGAAGTACCCGACCACCAACTCGTTCCGCATCTCGGACAGCGCGGCCCAGCAGGCCCTGGTGGCCTACGTCTCCAACCGCGAGGCGGATCCCAAGATCGTCGATCGCCTCCGGCCCCTGATCGACAAGGTGCGTGCGCTAGCGGATGTCCTGGCGGAGGTCAGCAAGCTCGAGCAGCAGCGCGGCGACCTGCAGCAGCGCGCCTCGGAGATCCGGGCCAACCTGAAGCTGCTCAAGAAGTCGAAGAACCTCAAGCTCAAGCAGGACCAGCAGGACCGCCTGATGAAGGTCGACCGCGAGCTCTCCACCTTGACCGACAGCCTGGTGGCGCTGCGAGACAAGGCAGCCCAGTACCGCGTCGAGCTCAACACGCTCGTGGACAAGCTCGAGATCGTATTCTGACGTTCAGATGAGCGCGGTCGAGAAGTAGCGCTCGGCCCGATCGGGAAGCACGGTCACCACCCGGCGCTCGCCGCCCGGCTTGTGGGACACGCGCGTGGCAGCCCAGACATTGGCCCCGGCCGAGGTGCCCACCAGCAAGCCGGCCTTGTGGGCCAGGGCCCTGGCGGTCAGGATGGCGTCCTCGTCCGTGACCACCTCGACGTCGTCGATCAGGTCGACGTCCAGCACGGGCGGGACGAAGCCGTCGCCGATGCCCTGGATCTGGTGCAGGCCCGGCTCCTGGCCGAGCAGCGCGGCCGCGTTCTTGGGCTCGACGGCCACGATGCGCACGTCCGGGTTCTTCTCCTTGAGGAACTGCGCCACGCCGCTGAGCGTGCCGCCGCTGCCCACGCCGGCCACGAAGGCGTCCACCCGGCCGTCCATCTGCTCCCAGATCTCGACGGCCGTGCTGCGGTAATGGGTCTCGGGATTGAGCGGGTTCTCGAACTGCCGGGGCAGCCAGATGCCGTCGGGATCGGCGGCCTTCATCTCGCGGCTCTTCTCGACGGCCTCGGTCAGGCTGCCCTCCGCCGAGGTGTAGACCAGCTCCCCGCCGAATGCGCGGATGATCTTCTTGCGCTCCTCGCTCATGTTCTCGGGGATGACCACCACCACCCGATAGCCCTTGAGCACACCCACGAGCGTCATGCCGATGCCGGTGTTGCCCGAGGAGGCGGTCACGATCGTCGCACCCGGCTTGAGCTCGCCGGACTGCTCGGCCTTCTCGATGAGGTACTTGGCGACCCGATCCTTGATGCTCCCCCCGGGGTTGAGGTGCTCGCCCTTGGCGAAGATGTGCGGGGTGCCGAACATGGCGAGGTTGATCATCGGAGTGTTGCCGATGGTGTCGAGTACGTTCTGTATCATCTCCGCATCTCCATTTCGATGCTGGACTATAAGCCCAAACGAGCTCGCCGGCAACCTCAACCGAGGACCTGGCCGGAGCTCATCGGCTGGCCGAGCAGGAAGCGCCCGGCGTCGAGACGCTTGCGGCCCTCGAGCTGGAGCTCGAGCAGCTGCAGCAGCCCGTCTCCGGTCTGGACCAGGATCCGGTCGGCCTCCGCCTCCACGATCTGGCCCGGCCTGGCCTGCTCGCGAGGACCTCCGGGCGCGAGCTGCGCCCGGTAGATCTTGAGCCGCTTGTCGCCGAGCTGCGTGCTCGCACCCGGCCAAGGCTGGACCCCGCGGATCTGGTTGTGCAGTGCGAGGGCGGGCCGACTCCAGTCGATCCGCCCATCCGCCTTGCTCAGCACGGGCGCCCAGATCACGTTCTCCTCGGACTGAGGCGTCCCCTTCAAGCCGCCGCGCTCCAGGCCTTCGAATGCGCGGACCGCCAGGCGACCGCCGAGCCCGGCCAATCGATCGAGAAGCTCCTCGGCCGTCTCGTCGCGACCCACCTCCAGCGACTCCTGCAGCAGGATGTCGCCGTCGTCCAGGCCGGGTGTGACCTCGAGGATGCTCACCCCGCCGCGATCGTCGCCGTTGATCAGCGTCCACTGGATAGGCGCTGCTCCGCGGTAGCGCGGCACGAGGGAGGGATGGACGTTGATGAAGCCGAGCCGCGGGATCTGCAGCAGCACGCGCGGCAGGATCTGGCCGAAGGCCGCGACCAGGCCCAGGTCCGGCCCGATCTCCCGGAAGCGCTCCAGAAATGCGGGCTCCTTCTGTCCGGCGGGCTGCAGCACCTCGATCTCTCTTTGCTCGGCCCAGCGTTTGACCGGCCCGTCGAGCTGCTTCCGCCCACGTCCCTGCGGCCGATCCGGCTGGCAGACCACGGCCAGCGGGCGCCGCTTGGCCTGCTCGAGCCGGTCGAGCACGAGGACGGAGAACGCCGGTGTGCCGAAGAAGACGAATGACAGCATCACGAGGCCTTGGATGCTCGCTTCCGCATGCGCCGGTCGATGAGCGAGCGCTTCAGCCGGGAGAGGTGATCGATGAACAGCACCCCATCGAGGTGATCGAGCTCGTGCTGGATCGCCCTGGCCAGCATGCCCTCGGCCTCGATCTCGAAGGGTTCGCCGCGGCGGTCGAAAGCCCGGGCCCGCACCCGCGCGGGCCGGACGACCTTCTCCCACTCCCCGGGAAAGGACAGGCAGCCCTCGTCGCCTTCTCGCATCTCGCTCGACCGCTCGAGGATCTCGGGGTTGACCAGCTCGACCAGCTTGGGCTGCCCCTCGCGCTGCTCCACGTCGATCACGACGGCTCGATGGGTCTGCCCGATCTGGGGCGCGGCCAGGCCGACCCCCTTGTTGGCGTACATGCTCTCGGCCAGATCGTCGAGCAAGCGCCCGATGCGCTCGCCGAAGGCCTCGACCGGCTCGCACCGCTCGCGCAGGATCTGCTGCGGGTACTCCACGATAGCTCTCACCGCCATCTTCTGCCCTCGAGGGTCAATCTAGCCCTGAAACAAGCGCGTTGCACTTGCTTCAGGACTAATACCATCTCAGGGGGGCTTTCGCAAAGCCCCCTCGCTGCTGGAATACGATTCCAGCAGCTTCACCCCCAAACGACCGCCCTTCGGGCGGCTAGCCCTG
>JAFGRB010000335.1 GCA_016935365.1 Deltaproteobacteria bacterium | reverse complement strand
TTTCCCGGCCAAATCATGGGGTATATACTTTTCGTGACTTGCGCAAACCCGCACTGCAAGCGCACTTGCGAACAGCGCGGATGGCTCCTACTCGCGGAGCAGGCGCGGCTCGGGCGCGAGATCGGCGAGCAGGCCGCACAGCCCCTCGAGGTGCTCCCAGCCGCCTGCGTGCACGCAGTCGAGCTCGCCTGCGCCGGCCTTGCGGATCCTCTTGGCCAGCGCGCGCTCGACGCGCTCGCGCTCCGCGGCCGCGGCCGTGTCGAGCGGCCGGCGGGCGCGACGACGGGCGAGCTGCCAGGCCTGCTCCACCTCGGCGGCCAGGCCCGTGCCGGGCCGGGCGGCCAGGCTGGCCAGGTTCTCGGGCGTGAGCAGCTCCCGCTGCAGCCGGCCCAGCAGCCGGCGGGACAGCCGGCTATCGCCCACGGCCTCCAGCCGCGCCCCGCGCCGCGCGGCCCACTCCTCGCTGGCCGCGTACTCGAAGGGTAGCTCGAGCTGGGCGGCCGCCGCCTCCAGGCCCGGCGGCAGGCCGCCGTCGACCCGGCGGTAGGGCGCCATCAGGCCGGCCAGGTCGGAGGCGATGTGCTTGCGGAACTCGATCGCGTACGCGCTCACCTCGACCGTGATCAGCTCGGGCCGCAGCTCGTCGAGCAGGGCGCGCAGGCTCCGCCCACCCTGCGGATCGAGGTGCACCGTGCCGACGAGCACCAGGCGGGCCAAGCGTCACCTGCGGGCTTCGACGCGCTGGCGGCAGCGGTGGTGCAGCTCGATCACCCGCTCCCAGACATCCGCCACCCAGCTGTCGGCGTCGGGGAAGTCGGACGGATGCACGACCTCGCCGATCTCCACCGCCACCGGTTGATCCAGCCCGACCCGATCCATGGCCTTGGGCAGCACCCGGTAGGTGCCGTCCAGGCCGACCGGCACCACGCTCAGGCCCTGCTTCCAGGCCGCGGCCATGGAGCCGGCCTTGATCTCGCGCCTCAAGCTGCCATCGGCCGAGCGCGTGCCCTCGGGAAAGACCACCACCCCGGTCGAGTCCCGGCACATACGCAGCGTCTCGTTCAGCGCCCGCTTGCGGCTGCCGTTCTTCTTGCGGTCCAGGAAGACCGTGCCGCCGGCATAGGCGCACTGGCCGATGAAGGGCAGGTAGAGCACGAGCTTCTTCGACAGGAAGGCCACCGTGTCCAGCGCCTCCATGAGCACCAGGATGTCGACGTAGCTCTGGTGGTTGCAGATGAACATGTGACCGCGCGACGGCTGCGGCAGGTGCTCGCGTCCCCGCAGGTCGAGATCGATGCGCAGGATGTGCTTGCGGCAGAAGTGCGCCCAGGGCTGCATGGCGTGGATTCGCGCGAGGAGCCTCTCGCGCTCGAAGCGCCGGGTGAGCGCCAAGGTGAGCGGCAGGGGTATCAGCGTGGAGTGCATGCCCGCGCAGACGGTGCAGGCACCGAAGCGCGCCAGCATGTGAAGCCTGGGAAGCGAGATCATGGCTCTCCTCCTGTGACTGTTCTAGTCAGAGGCCCGCGAGTCGATCAAGGGAATAATCGCGTAAGCCCTTGTCCCGCAAGCGATTATCCGAAATCCTTAACCGGCCAGTGGACACGGAAGTCCAGCGCCCATGCAGGAATACGCCAACAGCTAGCTTGAAACGTGCCGTTTTGACCAACTGGTTGAGCAGGAGGCTTCAGAAGATCGAAAACACGCCCGCGTGGCGCTCGGTCTTGCAAGCTCGGCCGGGTTCGGGCGAGAATCGGCCGGGTGCCGGGGCGGGTGCGAAAGGAGCGCTGGTGAGCGAGATCGACTACGCTGCGCTCGGGCCCGAGCGGGGCTGGGTCGAGCGGATGTGCCGCGGGCTGGGCTGCGGCTGTCCCGACGAGGTCTTCGAGTCGATCCGGCTGCGCACGGCCGAGCTCGACGGGGCCGAGCTGCTCGTCGAGGTGGGCGCGCGCCTGCTCGTGGCGCTGGTCGACGCAGCCGATGCGCCGCGCGCCGAGGCGCTGCTCGAGCGCGGCCGGGCGCTGCGCGACCGAGAGGGCCTGAACCGCTTCCGCCTGGTGCTCGTCGGCCAGATCGCCGCCGCTCGGCTGGCCGAGCTCGAGCGAGCCGTGCAGGCGGACGATCGCCTTCACGTCCACGCGATCGACGCCGCGCGCCTGGCCGGCTGGATCGAGTCCGGATGAGGCGGGGCGGCTTGCTTCGGCGCAAACGATTCGGGTATAAGGGGAGCCTGTGGTCTTGGAGAGCAAAGGGAGTGACCGTGGCCTATCGCCTCACCTATCCAGACAAGTACCGGCTGTGGAATGACTTGGTGCGGGGGAGCGCCGATCGGCTGTTCATCGCCACCGACGAGCAGCCCCCGCTGGGGGGCGAGGTGGCGGTGGAGATCCAGGTGTCGGATCACAACCTCTACTTCGTCGTCTCCGGGCGGGTGATCGGCCGGCGGGGCAGATCTCGGCGCTTCGAACCTGGCGTCTTCGTTCGGGTAGAGGCCGAGAGCCTCAAGGAGTGCCAGGCCTACCTGGGCATGGAGTGCCTGCCCGAGCTGGCCCGGCGGGCGCGCCGAAGCCTGCGGGTCCACGCCGAGGTGGAGGTGCGCTTCTTGTCGCCCAAGGCCGATCAGACCGGACAGACCCGCAACATCTCCCAGACCGGCTTGTTCGTCACCTCGCCTGTCAACCTGGTCCCGGGCCAGACGGTCAAGCTGGAGCTGGCTCTGCCCGGCGGCCCGTTGCCGGTCCAGGCCGAGGTGGTCTGGACCGACGCCGAGCTCGGCGCGGCCGGTCTGGAGCTGCCCCTGCCGGAGAAGGACAAGCCCGAGGATCCCCTGCGGGCCTTCATCGATCAGACCCGGGAGGCCCAGGCCAAGGGCGAGGTGGACACCCCCAAGCCGATCCTGGTGGCCGACGACGAGCCCCAGATCCTCCAGATGATCTCCATCGCCCTGTCCAAGCACGGCTTCGAGGTCTACCAGGCCCGGTCGGGCCAGGAGTGCCTGGAGATGTTACGCCAGCTGAGCCCCCGGCTGGTCGTCATGGACATCCTGATGCCCGAGATCGACGGTGCCGAGATCTGCAAGATCATGCGCGGCGACGCCGAGTGGGTGGACATCCCGGTCATCTTCGTCTCGGCCCTGGAGCCCAACGTACTCCACCAGGTAGCCGCCGAGTCGGGCGCCACCGACTACCTGGCCAAGCCGCTGGCCCTGGGCGACCTGCTCAACCTGGTGGGCGAGTACTTGAAGGATTAGCCTCTGCCGCAGAATGCCCCCTGCGCCTACAGTCTGAAGCCCAGCTCCGCCACCAGACACAGGCCCCGCTGTCGCAGGCGGGGATCCGGCACGTCCTCGCCGGTGGGGTAGCTGTAGCGCCAACCGAGCAGGTTGCGCGCGCCGAACGCGTAGTGCATGCGCCAGGCCTCGACCTGGCCCGACAGCATCAGGTCCCACATCACGACGGGCTCGGTGCGCTCGCCTTCCCGGTCCAGCCGGCCCGCCGCCACGGCCAGCCTGGTGGCCAACCTCAGGGATCGTCCGATGACGGGCACGAGCAGCCGGGCGCCGGCCAGGTGCTCGGGCGAGTTGGCCGGCTCCTGGCTGTCCGCGATGTCCGCAAGCCGCGTGCGCTGGTAGGAGTACTGCGCGGACAGCATCCAGCCGCGCCGGAACTCCTTGCGCAGCTCGATCTCGCCCCCCAGGGTCCAGAGCGTCTCGTCCAGGTTGCGGTAGCGCAGCGGGTCCTCGCTCACGCCCTCGCCGATCTGCTCGATCAGATCGGAGATCCGGTTCAGGAACACGCTGGCCGTCAGCCAGAAGCCCTCCGGCAGCCTGCGGGTGTACTCCAGCTCGCCGGTGATGATCCGCTCGGGCTGGAGATCCAGGCTCTGAACCTGGGTGTTGCCGCCGTCCCAGTAGGTCATCTCGTAGAGCGACGGCGCCCGGAAGGCCGTGCCGCCCATCGTTTTTAGAATGTCGTCGGGCGTGAGCCGGAAGATGAGCGCCAGGCGCGGGTTGACCGAGTAGAGGAAGCGCCTGTCTGTCCCGCCCGACCCGTCGGCCAGGTCCTCGATCCACCAGCCGTCGAAGCGCCCGCCGCCCGACAGGCGCAGCCAGTCGAGCGGCGCGTAGTCGGCCACCAGGTAGGCCGACAGCGCCTGGAAGGGGTGGACCTCGTCGTAGAACGGCTCGTCCTCGCCGTCGTCCGAGCCGTAGCCCGGGTTGTGGAAGTGCCACTCGAAGGAGCTCCCGGCGGTCAGCCGCAGCCCCCAGCCCGGCGTGAGCACGCCCCGCAGCTCGGCCCCGGCCCAGTCCCCGCGGTAGTACTCGCGCGAGACGTAGCGGTAGTCCTCCTCGTCGTAGGGAAAGGCGCCGTCGTAGTCGTAGTGATCGTAGTACAGCCGGCCGAGCAGCTGGAAGACCTCGCCGAAGCGCGGCTCGTAGCGCAGCTCGGCAAAGCCGCGGCTGTCGTTGGTGTGGGTCTTTTCCGACCCGAAGATGGTCTCGAACGAGCCGGTCGGGATCTGCTTGTCGCGGTGGTGGTAGTAGCCCTGCAGGCTCAGATCCCGCCAGGAGCCCTTGGCCATGACGGTCCAGGCGTCGTTCGCGCCCACGTCCCGGGCCACGCCGTCGGGGTGGGTCTCCGAGCCGAGCTGCACCGGCGAGAAGAAGTCGAAGCCCTGGCCGAAGAGGTAGCCGGCGCTCACCCAGAAGCCGGCATCGTGCTCGGCGAACGACAGCCCGCGGGCCGCGTGGGCGCGAAAGACGCCCGGCGCCGGGGTGGACAGGCCGACGTGGTAGATCTGCTCGTCCGCGGCGGGCGGGCTGACCAGGTTGATCACGCCGAAGAAGGCGCCGGTGCCGTACAGGGCCGATCCCGGACCGCGCACGAGCTCGATGCGCTCGATGGCCTGCAGATCGGTCATCAGGTCGTACTCCACGTACGATGAGCCGATCCAGTCGTCGTTGAGCGTGTGGCCGTCGAGCTGGACGAGCACGCGGTTGCCGTACTGGCCGAAGCGGCTGAAGCCCCGGATGCCCACGGTGGCATAAGTCAAGTCGTCGGTCACGAAGGCGCCGCGCACGCCGCGCAGGGCATCGGTCAGATCGGTGTAGGCGAAGGCGTCGATCTCGCGCCTGGAGATCAGGCTGACCGAGGCCGGGGCGTCCAGCAGGCTCTCGGTGGATCGCGAGGCGGCGGCCACGTCGTCGGACACATCGAGCTGGGCGTCGACGATCACCTTGCGGTCGGCCTCCACCCGGACCCGGCGGCGGAAATCGCGAAAGCCGTCCTGGAGGACCGTGATCTCGTGCTCGCCCACGGCGAGCTTGTCGAGCACGGCCGGCGTGAAGCCGGCCGGCCGGCCGTCGACCAGGATCAGGGCGTCCTTCTCGTCGGACTGGACCAGCAACGTGCCCAGGCGGGCCTGGAGATCGATCCGCTCGCTGCGCAGCTGGCCCTCGCTCACCTCGACCGCGCGCTCGGCCAGCTCGAAGCCCTCGGCCGAGACGAAGACCTTGACCGCGCCCGGGGCGAGCTCGGCCTCCATGGGCAGGCTGCCGGTCCGGGTGCCCTCGGGCGCCTCGATCCGAACCATGGCCCCCTCGGGCGAGCCCTCCAGCCGCAAGCGGCCCACGATCCGCTCCAGGCTGGCCTCGAGCCGGGTCTCGTGCCCGAGCGAGAGCTGCACGCCCTCCCGGCTCCAGGGCTTGTGGCCCTTCATCTCCAGCAGCACCCGATACGAGCCGGGCCGGAAGGCCAGCACGGCCGGCGTGACCCCGTAGGAGCCGAGGTCCTTGCGCTTGATGTAGACGACCGCGCCGGGCGGCTGGCTCGTGACGTGCAGCAGGGCCACCAGCGGTCGCACCCGCTCGAGCGCTTCGGTAAGGGCCTTGCGCTCGGCAGCCGAGAGGTCCGAGCCGTCGAAGAGCTGGTAGTAGCGAAAGGCCTCCGCGTAGCGCTTGAGCTGCTCGTAGCAGCGGGCGATGTTGAAGATCACGTTGCGGTTGGGCGCCATGCGGTTCGAGGCGAAGTAATGAGACAGGGCCTGGTGGAAGTCGCGCTTCTTGTACGCCTGGTTGCCGAGTCGGAAGCGGACGTCGGCCTCGTCCGCGGTCGCCTCGGCCGGACCTTGCGCCGTCTGGGCCCGGACCGGAGCGAGGGCAGCGCTGCCGGCGCACAGCGCGAGCGCTGCGCACAGACCTCGCAGGGATCGGGTGCGGATCATGGCTCGTACCCACACGCGGCACCTCCGGGATGCTCCGCGCCCCGACGGGTCTGCGGGGTGCGGTGATGCGTTGCCGCTGGAGGCTCGCCGTGTACCAAGAGGCTATCTCTCCAGCTTGATGTCCAGATCGGATCGATCGTCGGATCGGGAATCGGGCTTCGGCTTGGGCTTCGGCTTCGGCTTCGGCTTCGGCCTGGGCTTCGGCCTGGGCTTCGGCTTCGCGCCGGGCTCGGTATCCGCACCGGGCTTCGGCTCCGTGTCGGCATCCGCACCGGGCTTCGGCTCCGCGCCGGGCTCGGTATCCGAGCCGGGCTTCGGCTCCGCGCCGGGCCCGGTGGCCGCGCCGGGCACGGGCTCGTCGATCGGATCCGCGACGGCCACGCCCGGTCCCGGCTCGCCCTCCAGCAGCCAGGTCGTGACCACGTACCAGCCCGAAGCCGCGGCCAGCAGGGCCAGCATGACGACCGCCAGCCACAGCGGCGCCCGCGAGCGCGACCTGCGGCCCGAGGCCGGCCTGCCGGCCAGCAGGCTGCGCGTGCCGGCGCCGGTGCCCCGGGTCAGCTCTTCCATGGACATCTCCAGCTGGAAGCTGCCGGTGCGCTCCAGCCGGGGCGCGCTCTCGTCCTTGACGCCGGGCATGCCCGCGATCGAGCGCTTGATCTTGACGATCCGCTCCCGGTCGGCGTCCAGGTCGCCGGTGAAGAGCATCTTCATGTAGGCCGAGACGTGGGCCGAGGTGGCCATCAGGCCGTCCTCATGCATGACCTTCTCGATGGCCAGGCGCATCTGGCGCGCATCGCCGAAGCGCTTGTTGCGGTCCTTGCGGAGCGCCCGCAGCACGAGCTTCTCGACCGGGGCCGGCACGGCCGGATCGATCCGGGTCGGCGGGGGCACGGCCGCGCGGATCACGGCGTCCAGGGTGGCGAGCTCGCTGTCGCGCTTGAAGAGCCGCCGGCCGGTCAGCAGCTCGAACATCACCGCGCCCAGTGCGAAGAGGTCCGAGCGGCCGTCCAGGTCGCCTCCCTGTATCTGCTCGGGCGACATGTAGGCGCACTTGCCCTTGAGCACGCCCGAGCGCGTCTTGGACGCGCCCTGCATGGCGCGGGCGATGCCGAAGTCGACCAGCTTGACCGCGCCGTCGAAGGTCACCAGGATGTTCTGCGGGCTGACGTCGCGGTGGACGATGCCCGCCGGCAGGCCCTCCGGCGTCTGCCAGGTGTGCGCGTAGTGGAGCCCCTCGCAGGCCTGGGCGGCGATCTGCAGCACGAGGTTGACCGGGATGTGGTGGCCGAGCTCGTAGTGGGCGATCAGGATGTTCCGCAGGTCCTGGCCGTGGACGAACTCCATGGCGATGTAGTAGGTCTCGCCCACCTGGCCCAGGTCGTAGGTCTGGGCCACGTTGGGGTGGGTCAGGTCGGCGGCGATGCGCCCCTCGTCCAGGAACATCTGCACCAGGCCGGGCTCGTCGATGAAGGACTCCAGGATGGTCTTGACCACCACCCGCTTCGAGAAGCCCGAGATGCCCTTGCGCTCGGCGAGCCAGATCTCGCCCATCCCGCCGCGCGCCAGGCGCTTGAGCAAGGTGTAGGTGCCGAACTTGTCGCCCGCTTCCAGCATGGGAGCCGCCTGCTTTCCGTGAGGTCAGGATACCACCGCCGGGACCGGCGACCCAAGTCAATTCTGCCGCTCGTGACCCGAGATGCTCGGGACGAGAGCCTTCCAGGGGCTCAGGGGGTGAGGGTCTCGATCCAGTCCGCGATGTCGGCGATGACCTGCTCGTCCACGTGGCCCGGCTGCGAGTACTCGGCGGGCGTGCTCTTGCCCTGGCCCGCGACGAGGAGGTGGTTGAGCGCCGGGTAGGTCTTGAGGCGGGCGTTTCCCTTCTTGGCCAGGCCCTTCTTCCAGCCGGCAAAGTCGGCCATGGTGACCTGGTAGTCGCGCTCGCCCTGCAGCACCAGCATGGGGTGGGGCAGCCGCGCGGCCAGGGCCGGCGGGTCGTAGCCGCGCAGGTCGAGCAGGTAGGCCCCGGGTATGCCGAGCGGCAGCTTGTCCAGGGGCGTGTCCGCGCTGAGCTCCGGGCTCTTGACCACGGCCACCTGCGCCTCGAGCTGGCTGAGCTTCGCCTTGTCCTCCTCGTCGAGCTCGCCGTCGAGCCCGAGCAGGTAGCGGTGCTGATCGAGCACCACGTCCTCGAGCGGCCGGGTGGTCCCGGCCAGCACGATCAGGCCCGCGATCCGGCCCTGGGTGTCGCGCTCGCCGATGCGCGGGATGAGCATGCCGCCCAGGCTGTGGCCCAGCACGAAGACGCGCTTGGGATCGACGCCCTCGGTCTCGCGCAGCAGGTCCGCCGCGATCAGGGCGTCCGCGATCGTCTCCTGCTCGACCGTGATGCCGTGGCCCATCTTGCCGCCGTGGACCTTGGTGCGCTTGTCGTAGCGCAGCACGGCCAGCCCGCGCGAGGCCAGGCCCTCGGCCAGGTCGCAAAACGGCTTGCAGGCCCCGACGCTCTCGTCGCGGTCGTTGGGGCCGCTGCCGTGGACCAGCACCAGGCCCGGGCTCGGAGCCCCGGTCTTGGTCGGCGCGCAGATCGTGCCGGGCAGCTTCCAGGGGTCCTCGCCGAGCGTCACCTCCCGGCAGGCGAAGGCGTCGGGCCGCACGTACGGCGCGCGGGCGTACTTGTGGCGGGGCAGGAAGAACAGCCCGGCCACCTTGCGCTCGGTGTCGAAGACCACCTTCACGTCCAGCTCGAGCTTGGCGAAGCGGCAGCCGACGAAGACGACGTCGTAGCCGGCCTGGCGCTGGAGCTTGGTGCCGATCCGGGCTCCGAACTCGCCCAGCCCGGCCACGGCCTCCTCCCAGGCCGCGGCCAGCATGCTGGGCGGCAGGGCTTTTTGCATCGCGGCGTCGAAGTCCCGGGTGGCCTCCTCCCACCTGGCCGCGACCAGGTCGTCGACCAGCGCCGCGGCCTTGGCCGTGAGCCCGGCCTCGTCCGGACCCTCCCGGGGTGCGGCGGGCACGTAGAACAGCCCGGCGATCTCGCCGGCGCTGTTCGTCACCAGCTTGATGTCCAGGTCCCCGCGGCCGAAGCGGCAGGTGACGAAGACGATATCGTGGCCCTCGCGCTCGGTCTTGCGGCTGCCCGTGATCCTCTCGAAGGGCCCGACCTGCATCAGCAGGACCCGGAAGACCTCCCGGTTCTTCTGGGCCGAGGCGGCCTTCTTCATGGTGGCGTCGAAGCGCTCGTAGAGCTTCTCGAACTTGTCGCCGGTGATCCAGCCGGCGTACATGAGGGCCCGCTCGACGACCGGATCGCCCTTCTCGCCCGGCACCGTCTTCTCCGGCGTGGGCACGAAGAACAGCCCGCTCACCCAGCCGCCCGGGCCGAAGACCACCTTGACGTCGAAGCGCTGCTTTTCGAAGCCGCAGGTGACGAAGACCACGTCGTAACCCGCCTGGCGGCTCCGGCGCTCGCCGAGCACCTTGTCGAAGGCGCCCATGCGAGAGGTGATCGACTTCCAGGCCCGCTCGACGATGTCGACCGGCATGGCCTTCCGCATGTTCTCGTCGAAGCAGGCGTAGACCCGCTCGACCTCCCCGGCCGCCCACCAGCCGACGATCGTGCGCGCCCGGGCGGCGAGATCGGCCGGCAGCTCGGGCGGGGGTGCGGTCGGCTCGCGACAGGCGAAGCAAAGGCCCAGCAGGACGAGGAGGCAGGCGATCCGCGGTCTCATGGGACCCTCCGTGAGAGATGCGATGGGCCATCATACCGGTTGTGCCGCCCGGAAAAAACCCCGATCAGAGGGCGTCCCTTCAAGCTCTGTTTTCCGAGCCGCACCGCAGCACTCCATCACAGTCGCAGCGATCGCGCCACGCCCTGCGGAAGTAAATAACAAGTCTTTTCAATATCTTGCGCCACAGGCCGGGCCGGGTACGGAACTTGCTGCAATCCGCGGAGAGCAAGGGAGGTGTCCGGTGCGCGTCTCGATCTCGACGATCTGGCTCGTCGCGGCCGCGGCCGTGCTCGGCGGCTGCCGCAACGAGATCCGCGTGGAGGACGATCTGACCTTCTCGCTCTTCGAGTACCGGCTTCACACGCCCTATGTGGAGGGCGTCAGCGTCGCCATCACGGTCGCGCGCGAGGATGGCGGGGTGGACGGCTGGAGCCTGCGCTCGAGCGACGAGACGGTCATGACGGTCGAGCGGAGCTACGCCCTGGACGAGGGCGTGTTCAAGACCAACTGCCACGCCGGCGGCACGGGGCGGACCGAGCTCGAGGTCCTGGACGCCGAGGGCCACGTGCGCGCCAGCCGCACGGTCGACGTCCACCGGCCGGAGCGGGTCGACCTCTACCCCGCCGGCCTGCAGCGCGTGCGCCGCGACGTGGACGTCCCGGCGCACGACTGCGACGAGCCGATCCTGGTGCTGGCCGGCGGCACGGCCACCTTCGAGGCGGCCTACTGCGCGGGCGGGGAGCGCCTGTACGGAAACGGCGTCCTGCTGCCCGCGGGCGATGCCGGCGCCCTGGGCGCGAGCGACAAGACGACCTACCTCTTCCAGCGGCGCGAGTACCTGCAGCTGAGCCCGGCGCAGACGGGCGCCTACCTGCTCGGCCTGGCCGCCGACAGGAGGCCCGAGTACGCCCTGGCCCGCGTGCCCGCGGAGGTGGTCGACGAGAGCGCCATCGCCGAGGTGCGCATCGAGGCCGAGCAGACCTACGGCGCGCAGGACGGAGAGACCTTCTACCTGCTCGCCCGCGCCTTCGACGAGCGGGGCCGCGAGATCTACGGGGTGGACTTCGAGTGGACCATCGGCGGCCAGGCCCAGACCCTCAAGGGCGATCTCCTCGACTACGCCTACGGCGAGGGCATGCACGCGGACGTCGAGGCCGCCGCCGGCGACGCGAGCGACGGGAAGGAGATCGCGATGAGGAGCGGCCAGGTGACCAGCTCGAACCTGATCGGCTGCAGCACGGCCGCCGGCCGCGCGAGCCTGCTGGCCGCGCTCGCCACAGCCGCCCTGGCCCTCGCCCGCCGCCGCGCGTACTGAGCCCGCCGAATGACCGCTTGATCTGGGACCGCATTGTGTGTATTATTATTGCGTAAACACACCCGGAGTGTGTAATGAAGACCCGTGTACAGGTCATCCTGGAGGAAGAGGAGCGCGAGTCGCTTCGCCAGCAGGCAAGGCGAGAGGGGCTCTCATTGAGCGCCTGGATCCGGCAAGCAGCAGTGGACCGGCTCTCCTCGCGACAGGCCGAGAAACGTCTGTCCACCGCCGATGATCTGGAAGCGTTCTTCGAGGCATGCGACGCGCGGGAGACCGGCCGGGAGCCCGACTGGAGCGAGCATCTGGCGGTGATCGAGCGCTCGAGGCGCAGCCGGGACGGCGACCCGTGATCTTCGTCGACACCTGCGTCTTCATGTATGCGGTCGGCAGACAGCACCCGCTTCGCGACGAGGCGCGCGCCTTCTTCAGGCAGGCCATCGAGAGGGAGCGCAGCGGCCTGTGCACCTCGGCCGAGGTCCTGCAGGAGTTGCTGCACGCCTACCTCCCGGTGGAGCGGCTGGAGACGCTCGACGCGGCCGTCATGCTGGCCGAGGCGTGCATCGAGGAGGTCTGGCCCGTGGAGCCCGAAGACGTCCGCCTGGCCCGCGATCTCGTCGATCGCTACCAGTCCCTCGGCGCCCGCGACCTGCTCCACCTGGCGTCCTGCCGCCGCCGCGGCGTCGCGGACATCAAGACCTTCGACCGCGCGCTCGCCGCGGCTTTCAGCCGATGATCCGAGCGCTCACAGCGAGTAGGTGCTGATCTTGATCATCAAGCCCGCCTCGTGAAGCAGCCGGAACCCGTCGCCTGGGAAGAAGAAGTGGAGGCGGTAGTAGGGCTCCAGGTAGAGCGACGAGAACGGCTCCATCGCATCGGGCAAGAAGTCGCCGCCCCAGGGCACGCCCAAGAAGACGTGGACCAGGGGGCCGTCCTGGCCGCCGAAGAGGTAGCCGGCGCCCACGCCCGCGTTGACGAAGTACCAGGCGCTCAGCTCGAGTTGGGGGCCGTAGAGATCGCAGTCGCCGTCGCGGGCGAGCTTGAAGTCCAGCGCCGCCGTGAAGAAGCCGTAGGTGTAAGAGCCCTCGATGTCGACCGCGAAGCCGTGCCCCTCGCCCCGGACATAGGCCACAGCCGGGCCGAGCCCGAAGTCGTGCTCCGGCATCTCCTTGTGAATGACCTGTCCCGCAGCCGGCCGCGGCACCAGCGCCGCGAGCGCCAGGATCCACACCGCCACGCGTCCAGCCGAGACGGCCCGAGAACGCGGTACTTGTAGAGCGTCCGACATGATCCCCTCTCGGTATGCCATACCCCTCGAGCGCAGAGCGGGTCAAGCGCGTACGGGCAGCGCGAGCAAAACCCTTGACGAGAGCGGGCCCGGGCGGCATGATGCTCGCTGCCTTGATGGGGCTGTAGCTCAGCTGGGAGAGCGCTAGAATCGCACTCTAGAGGTCGAGGGTTCGATCCCCTTCAGCTCCATTCGTTCTCGGGCACTTACGGGTAGCCGTGGGTGCCTTTTTTGCGTTTGGAAAAAGAATCATCGGTTCTTTTTCCAAATTCCACCTTACTCCGTGCACCGACGAGTCATGACTGCCCTCCCGACACCAGTCGCAGTACTGCGGCGTCGAGCCTGCTCCTCCGCGCCCGGGGCGATGTAGTGATCCCTTGTCATCCACTCTTCGGTGCGACCCAACTGCTGCGCCACTGGGTGGGTTGCTCCTGCCCGTCGAGCAGGGATGCATGAGTTCCCCGGAGCCCATGAGCCGTCACAACAGGCAGGTCCAGAACAGAGGCTCACAGATCATTCGGGTCTCGTGCCACACCCAGTCCACCGAGTGGAATCCAGATTCACTGCGCGCCGGGAACAGGATCTTGTGGTCCTCGGTCGCCTATTTTGCGTAGTAAGAGACTCCACATCAACTCTGAAATCTCGACGATCCGGTCGCCGGCCGTGGTCTTGGCGTCCTCGATGTGCAGGGTGTGGGTCAGCAGATCCACATCCCGAACAACTCTGCGGGTGATCTCCGATGCCCGCTCAGAGGCGGTTCAGGATGTGGGTGGGATCCAAAAGGTCGCTTTGCACGACAATAATCAACCTCGCCCAGAGGGCGAGGTATTCGGAAGCCCCCTCCAAAGGGGGCTTACACGCTTGGAAGGCCCCGTTGGGGCC
>JAFGRB010000334.1 GCA_016935365.1 Deltaproteobacteria bacterium | reverse complement strand
TTTCCCGGCCAAATCATGGGGTATTTTCTTTTCGTGACTTGCGCAAACCCGCACTGCAAGCGCACTTGCGAACAACGCGGATTGCTCAGATCATGCCGCCGTTGACGCCGATGACCTGGCCGGTGATGTAGGAGGCGTCCTCGGAGCACAGGAACCGGACCACCTTCGCCACCTCCTCGGGGCGGCCGATGCGGTTCATGGGCACGAGCTGCTTGAGCATCTCGCGGGGCATCTCGCGGGTCATGTCCGTCTCGATCAGCCCCGGCGCGACCGCATTGACCCGGATGCCCAGGCGCGCCACCTCGGCGGCCAGCGAGCGGGTCGCGCCGATAAGGCCGGCCTTGGCCGCGGAGTAGTTGACCTGGCCGCGGTTGCCGACCAGGCCCGAGACCGACGAGAGGTTGACGATGCAGCCGGCCCGGTTGCGGATCATGGCCTTGAGCGCCGGCCGGGTCACGTTGAAGAAGCCGTCCAGGGAGGTGTCGATCACCGAGTCCCACTTCTGCCCGGACATCATGGGGAACAGTCCGTCGGCGGCCAGGCCGGCGTTGTTGACCAGCACTTCCAGCGGGCCGATCTCGTCCTTGCGGCTCGCGAGCTCGGATACCGCGCGCTTGCAGGCCTCCCGCTCGCGCACGTCGAGCTGGAGCAGCTCGCCGTCGGAGCCCGCGGCGCGCACCTGCGCCAGGGTCGACTCGGCCGCGTCGGCGCGCTGGAGGTAGTTGACCACCACGTAGTAGCCGGCCTGCGCGAGCTCGGCGCAGATCGACCGGCCGATCCCGCGGCTGCCGCCGGTGACCAGGGCGGCCTTGCGGCTCGAGTCCGTCACAGCGCGTCCTCCCCGAGCGGCATCTGCGCGTCGAAGTCGGCCGGCCGGAAGACCTGCAGCTCGACCTCGGCGAGCAGGGACTCTCCCTCGTGCACCTCGCCGCGGTAGACGGCGTAGGCGTCCATCTCCAGCAGGGGCTGGATCCGGATCCGCAGATCGCTCCCCACCGCGATCTCGTTCGCGTAGAGCGCCGCGTCTCTCACGCCCACCAGCCAGCCGCGCCCGCCGAGCCGCTCGATGCTGCGCCGCTTCCAGCCGGCCAGGACCCCGGCGCTCTGGGCGCAGAGCTCGATCGACACGAGCGCGGGGACCTTGCCTCCGGCGGCGAGCGGCCAGTCCTCGCGCACTCGGGCCCGGACCAGGGCCTCGTCTTCCGAGACCTCCAGCAGCTCGTCGACGAGCTTCATGCGGCCGCGGTGCGGGATGAGCTGCTCGATGTCGCGCTCCGGATCCAGGCTGCTCGCTCCTTTGCCGCGAGTTTGGTCCAGCGGCTCCAGGCCTGTCAAGGCGAAGGAGAGTGGCGTCCCGGCAGTTGACTCGCTCCGGGCGTGCTGGTAGTCATCTCGCGATGAAGGTGCTGCTCGTCTTTCCCGCCTGGCCGAAGCTCGAGGGTCAGACCCGCTTCGATCTGCCTCCCCTGGGCGTGCTCCAGGTGGCGGCCTGCCTGCCGGACGACGTCGAGGTGTCCCTGTGCGACGAGAACGTCGGGCCGCTCGACCTGCGGGCCGACTGCGACCTGGTGGGGATCTCGATCATGCTCAGCTGCCAGGCGCCCCGGGCCTACGAGATCGCGGCGGCCTTCCGGGAGCAGGGCAAGCCGGTCGTGCTCGGGGGCCTGCACGTGTCGCTGTGCCCCGAGGAGGCGGCCAGCCACGCGGACTGCGTCGTGCTCGGCGAGGCCGAAGGCCTGGTCGAGCAGCTGGTGGCCGACTTTCGCGCCGGGCACATGCTGCCGGTCTATCGCCAGGAGGGCTTTCCGGACATTGAGAACCTGCCCCTGCCGCGCCGCGAGCTGTGCAACAAGCAGCGCGATTACACTTACAAGGGCTGGGAGCTGGTCGACCTGGTGGAGACCTCACGCGGGTGCCGGTTCAACTGCTATCCGTGCTGCACGCCCTACCTCGGCGGCCGCGTCCACCGCATCAAGCCCGCCGAGCGGGTGCTTTTGGACATCGCGCGCTGCGGCGAGCGGCTGTTCATCGTGGACAACTCCCTGGAGCAGAACGTCGAGTACGAGAAGGAGCTCTTTCGCCGCCTGGCCGACTGCGGCCGGGCCTTCGTCTCCCATCCGATCACCTGCGAGCCGGAGGTGCTCGACCTGGCGCGCAAGGCGGGCTGCTGGTACGTCTACCACGCCATCTACACCATCTCGGACAAGATCCGCGACCGCATCCGCATGTACCACGACCACGGCATCGCGGTGGAGGGTACGGTGCTGCTCGGCATGGACGAGCACACGCCCGACTTCATCGAGCGCCTGATCGATTTCTTGCTGACCGTGGACCTGGACCTGGCCGAGTTCACCGTGCTGACGCCTTTTCCGCACACCCGGGCGCGGGAGCAGATGGAGCGCGAGGGCCGGCTGCTCGATCGCGGCTGGCAGAGCTACGATGCGGGTACGGTCGTCTTCCAGCCGCGGCAGATGAGCCCGGACGAGCTTCAGGCGCTCTACTTCAAGGCCTGGGAGCGCTTCTATGCCGAGGAGACACAGACGCTCAGGATGACCCGGCTCTTCCTGCGGCTTTCGGATCTGCCCGCGGGGCTCGCGCGAAGGACGCGGAGCGCCGCGCGCGGCTGAGGAGGTTCGAGGGGCCATGGACGACACGCTCATCCAAGAGCTCGCCCGCAAGATCACCGACACCCTCGACCTGGTCGATGTGGATCCGGACGGGATCGGCGCCGACACGCCGCTGTTCGGAGAGCAGGGCCTGGGGCTCGACTCGATCGACGTGCTCGAGCTGGTGGTCATGCTCGAGCAGGACTACGGCGTCAAGATCGAGAGCAAGGAGCTCGGCCAGCAGGTCATGAGCACCCTGGGCGCTCTGGCCGCCCACATCCGAGCGAGCCAGGGGGGACCGCCCGCGTGAGCGCTCGCGCCTTCGTGACCGGGCTGGGGGTCTGCTGCCCGGCCGGGGCGGATCGGAGCGCGTTTGCCCGGGCGCTGTTCGGCTCGGGCGCCGAGCGCTACCTCGCTCCCCCCACGATCTTCGCGCCGGGCGAGTACGGGCTGCCCGCGGGGCAGATCCCCTCGGGCGTAGAGCTCGATCCCGGGCTGCCGCGGACCCACGCGCTGGCCTTGCGGGCGGCCAGGGAGGCCCTGGCTTCGAGCGCCGCTGCGCGCAACGCTCCGGGCGTCTCGAGAGGAGACGTGCGCGTTGAGCAGCCCTCCGCGCGTCCGGGAAGCCATGGCCTGGCTGCGCGCAACGCCCTGGGTGTCTCCCGAGGAGACGTGCGCGTTGCTGCAACGCCGCACAACCCCGTCCGTGCTCAGGCTGCAGAACCGCCCTCCGCGCGTCCGGGGGGCCCCCGCCCGGCTGTGCGCAACGCTCCGGGCGTCCCGCCGATCGACGCGGTGGTCATGGGCTGCACCACCGGCGGCATGCCGCACACCGAGGCGCTGATGATCTCGGGTGCGCTGAGCGCGGACGGCCTGCGCCTGCACGGAACCGGGACCGTGGCCGAGCTCGTCGCCCGCGAGATCGGCTGTTCGGGCCCGGCGCTGACCGTCTCGACGGCCTGCTCGTCCTCGGCCGCGGCGCTGGCGATGGCGCTGGCGATGATCCGTTCCGGCCGCGTCCGGTGCGTGCTCGCGGGCGGCGCCGACGCCCTGTGCCGGCTGACCTGCTTCGGCTTCGCCCTGCTCAAGCTCGTCGACCCGGAGGGCGCCCGCCCATTCGACGCCCGGCGGGCGGGCATGAGCGTGGCCGAGGCCGCGGCCTGTCTGGTCCTGGAGGCGGCCGAGTCGGCCCCGCCGGGCGCGCTGGCCGAGCTCTGCGGCGCGGGGCTGAGCTGCGACGCCTTTCACGAGACCGCGCCCCACCCCGAGGGCGACGGGGCGCTCGCGGCCATGCGGGCCGCGCTCCGTTCCGCTGGCCTGCAGGCTGCCGAGATCGACTACCTCAACCTGCACGGCACCGGAACGCCCGACAACGACCGCAGCGAGGCCCGGGCCGTGCTGCGGCTGTTCGCGGACATCCCCCCGCCCCCACTGTCCTCCATCAAGGGCCTGTGCGGGCACAGCCTGGCCGCGGCGGGCGCACTCGACGCGCTCGCCTGCGTGGAGGCCATCGCGGCCCAGCGCATCCCGGCTCACCGCGGCATGCGCGAGTGCGACCCCTCGCTCGGCCTGCGCCCGCAGGCCGAGCCGGTCGGCGCGCGGCTTACCAGTCTGCTGTCCAGCTCCTTCGGCTTCGGGGGCAGCAACGCGGTGCTGGTGCTGCGCCGGCCTGATGCGAAGGCGAAGGCACAGCCCGCGCATCGCCGGGACGCGGTGTGGATCGCGCGCAGCGCCTGTCTGACGGGCGCAGGCGATCTGGCCGCCACCCTGGCGCGGCTCGAGCGCGGGCAGCCCTGCGCGGGCCGGCCGCAGGTCGCGCTGCGGGCCTCGGGCCGTCAGGCCCGCAGGCTCGCGCGCCTGGGCACGCTGGCGCTCGCCCTGGGCGAGGCGCTCGCCGGGCAGACCGAGGCCATCGAGGCCGTGTTCTTCGGTACCGCCTGGGGGCCGCAGACCGAGACCTGGCGTTTCCTCGAGCGGCTCTTTGCGTCCGCCGAGCGCCTGTCGAGCCCGGCGGACTTCGTGAGCTCGGTCCACAGCGCGCCGGCGGGCAGGCTCGCGATGCGCTACGGGGCGCGCGGGCCTCAGATCACCGCGACCTGCGGCGCGGTCTCGTTCGAGCAGGCGGTCCTGTCCGCCGGCCTGCTCGCGCCCGAGGGCGCAGCGCTGCTGCTGGGCGCAGACGAGCACCACGCCGAGCTCACCCCGCTGCTCCAGCCGCCGGACGGCGCGGCCGAGCCCGCGGACGGCGGGGGCGGCTTGCTCGTCAGCGCCCGGCCTCTGCCCGGCAGCCCGGCCCTTCGGGCCCGCTGCCTCGGAGACGCGCGCGCGTCCGGGGCGCTCGATACGCTGCGCACGGCAATTGCGCGCGCCTGCCCCGCGGTGTTGCTGCACGGCTCGCCGGCCGCGGAAAGAGCCCTGGCCGGCGAGCAGCTCGACGCGCTCGTGCGCAGCACGGGCTTTTCGGGCCTGCTGCTCGACGAGAACGCGCTTTTCGGCGACTTCGCCACCTGCTCGGCTGCGGCCTGCGCCGTGGCCGCCGAGTGGGCGAGGCGAGGAGAGCTCATGATCGGGAGCGAGCGGCGGGCGCTCGACGGCGCGGTGGGGCTCGTCAGCCTGGGAAGGCAGCTCGCCTTCCTGGAGCTCGGAGGCGAGCCGGGATGAGAGCCCGCCGGAGATGCGAGCGCCTGTGGCGTCGGGCGCCTGGAGACGGGCGGCGCCCGCACGGGCTGGCTTGGGCCGGAGGCCGGGCGAGATGAATGCGGACCGGGGCCGCGAGCGCGACGGGCGCATCACGCTCTTTCCGCTGGCCCCCTTCCACCTGGTCGCGCTCGCGCTGCTGCAGGTCGCGGTGGTCTGCGGCCTGTGGCAGCTCGAGCTGGCCGCTATCCCGCTCGGCATCCTGCTCGGCCTGGCGGCCGCAGCGCCCTTCTTTCCGCGCTGGCGGCTCTTCATGCCGGTCATCGACCGGGTCGCCGCCGCGCCGGGCGTGGCCCTGACCTTCGACGACGGACCGGACCCGAAAAGCACGCCCGCGCTCCTCGCGCTGCTCGAGCGCTGGGGTATCAAGGCGGCCTTCTTCGTGGTGGGCGAGCGAGCGAGGGAGCACCCGGAGCTCATGCGCGATATCCTGGTAAGGGGTCACGCCGTGGGCAACCACGGTCTCCGCCACGATCCCTGGCTGGCGCTTCGCTCCCGCGCGCGCATGCGCGCGGAGATCGAGGGCTGCCAGCAGGTCGTGGCGGCTTTCGGGCTGCGGCCGCTGCTCTTCAGGCCACCGGCCTGGGTGGTGGCGCCCGGGATGTGGCCGGTCCTGCTGCGGCTGGGCATGCGCTGCGCCGCGGCGAGCTGCCGGGACCTCTCCTGGGGCAACCGGAGAGTCGGGGGCCTGGCGCGCAGGCTGCTTCGCAAGGCGCGCCCTGGAGACATCCTGGCCCTGCACGACCGGCCAGCTGCGACGCCCGCCGAGACCGCGCGCTGGCTCGCAGAGATCGAGGCCCTGCTCGTCGGGCTGCAGGCGCGCGACCTGGCCGTGCTGCCGCTCGGCGAGCTTCTCGGCCACGCGGTCTGCGAGCGCCTGGATCTCGGGCAGCCCGGACCGGTCCGGGCTTTCTACGACGGGCTAGCCAGCCGTTACGACGCCGAGCAGGAGACGCCAGGCCAGCGCGGCCTGCGGCGGGCCGAGCGCGCATGCGTGATCGGCGCGCTCGATCGCCTGCTCGGGCCCGGGCAGCGGGTCCTGGAGCTGGGCGCGGGCACGGGCCGATTCACCCTCGAGATCGCGAGTCGCTGCGAGCGGGTGCTGGCGCTCGACCTGTCGCCGGCCATGCTCGCCGTGCTCGAGGCCAAGGCCGCCGAGCGCGGGCTCGGAAACATCGATTGCCGGGTCGGAGATGCCCACGACTTCCGTCCGGACGCGGGCTTCGACATGGTCTGCGCCTTCTCCGCGCTGGAGTACGCGCGGGATCTGGCCGGGCTCGCGGCCCGCATGGCGTCCTGGCTCGTGCCCGGTGGGCTCCTCTTCATCACCACCGCGCGCCGCGGTCCCCTTCGCTTCTTCGCCCAGCTCGGAAACGCCATGCGCCAGGGCGTCTGGCTGCACGCCCGCAGCGAGATCGAGATCGGCTCGCTGCTGTCCGGGGCGGGCCTGGCCGTCGAGCAGCTATCGACCTTTGGCCACGGCATGGGGATCGCGGCCGCAGCGCGGCGGCCTTTTGGGTGATAAGGGATTGATTTCATGGGGTTTACCTTGGGGCTCTCACCCGGCGCTGCTGGGGCTTGACACGGCCTACCGGCTGTGCAAGCTTTGGAGCCCTGCATCGCGACATGACGAGAGAGGCGTTCCCGTACTCATTTCCAAAACCGGAGGAGGAGACATGAGATCGAAGTGGATGTCCTTGACACTGATGGTGGTGATGGCCATCGCCTCGGGCAGCTTGCTTGCCGCCTGCGGCGGCGGCGGCAACGACTGCGGGCCCGGTACGGTGGAGGAGGGCGGCAGGTGTGTGCCCCTGTGCGCCGAGAACCAGTACTGGGACGGGACCGAGTGCAAGAGTGTGACCACCTGCGCGAACGGCACGACGCTCAACCCGGCCACGGGCGAGTGCGAGCCGGCTTGCGGCGAAGGGCAGTACTGGGACGGTACGGCCTGCGTGGACGCGCCCGAGTGCGGCGACGGCACGGTGTTCAACCCGGATACCGGCCAGTGCGAGCCCGAGTGCGGCACCGACGAGTACTGGGACGGGACGGCCTGCGTGGCCGTGCCCGAGTGCCCGGGCGGCTACACCTTCAACCCGACCACCGGCGAGTGCGAGAACGACTGCCCGCCGGGGACCTTCTGGGATGACGTGGCCGGCGACTGCGTCGACGCCTGCGGCGATGGGACCGTGCTGCACGACGGCGAGTGCGTGCCCTGGATCGACGTGGTCGAGGCGGACTACCCCGAGGCGGCCGAGAACAACGATCCGTCCTACGGCGGCACGCCGGGTGCGTTCGACGTGCCGGCCATCGACGCCGAGGACGCGACCATCCTGGGCGGCGTGATCGGCGTGCCCGCGGACCTGGACGGCGACGAGGTCGAGGACGTGGACATCGACTGCTGGCTCTTTGCCGGCACGGCCGAGATGCGGCTCGAGATCGACGGCTGGGCGGACGGCCTGTTCAACGTGGCCACCTTCGTCCAGGGTGTGGGCGAGGAAAACAGCTTCTACTGGCGCTACGGCCTCAACCCCGACGGCGCGGCAAGCGAGCGCCAGGTCGTGCTGCCGCTCGACGGCGACTACATGATCTGCGCCAGCGACTACAGCAACTTCACAGGCGACTTCCCGGTCGGCGGCGACGACCTGGGCTACTTCATCGCCATCCGACAGCTCGTCAACCCGGCGCCCACCCAGAGCTCGCTGGGCAGCGCCGTGACCGGCGCGGTCTGGGATCTCGATCAGTACGTGGTGACCGGCACGGCCGGCGAGCTGGTCGACGTGGTCATCAACGACTGGAACGCGGACAACCTGGGATTGATCACGATCAAGAACGCCAGCGGCGATTTGATAGGCCAGCTGATCAACAGCTTTTCGTTCTGGGGCATGGTCTACGAGATCCCGTTCGATCCGGGCATGAAGTTCACCCTGGCCATGCCGGCTGATGGCGGCATGATGATGACCATGGACTACAGGTACCGCACCGCGGGCGGCAACGACTACGACGTGACCGTGCAGTACAACCCGGACGTGGAGCCCGTGACGCAGATCCCGGCCGACCTGAACGGCGAGGACCTGGGCAGCTCGGCCGCCGAGAAGATCTACCAGATCGACGCCGAGGCCGGAAAGCTCTACTACATGCTCTTCGAGAACCTGGGCGCTGACGTGACCGCCAGCTTGATCGGGGTGCTGCGCGACGCCAACTACAACGTGATCAGCTACGTGGACACCGAGTACGACCCGGCTCCGTACGAGCTGTTCTTCTACGCCAAGGAGGACACCCGGTTCTACATCGAGGTCTTCGACTACTACCAGGAAGAGGGCTCGGACTACACCTATGACCTGTCGATCGACGTCTACGACGTGACCGACATGGGGACCCTGGACGAGAACAACACCCAGGCCACACTCGCGGGCGAGGGCCCGATCGCTGCGGCCGGCGACCAGTTCTGGTACGCGATCACCTTCGCGGCCGACGGCAACGTGACCGGCACCTTCACCCCGTACAACTTCGACGTGGCGGTCGAGATCTTCGACGAGATGGTCACCCCGCTGGCGATCGAGGACTACATGCTGGTCGGCGAGGCCGAGACCTTCACCTACATCATGGGCGCGGCCACCTTCCTGTTCCGCGTCACCGAGAGCGGCATGGACGAGGGGGACAATGGCTACACCTTCGACATCGACATCCAGTACGAGGCCTTCCCTGCCGAGGCGGAGCCCAACGACGACATGGCCCACGCCACGCCGTTCGTCTACGATCCGGCCGATCCCTGGACGATCTACTCCGGCCACATCGACACCGCGAGCGACCTCGACTGGTACGCCTTCACCGTGACCGAGTCCGGTGTGCTCTGGGCCCAGACCCTGGCGGGCACCCCCTACGCCGACACCGAGATCTGGATCTACGACACCGACGGCACGACCGTGCTGGCCAACAACGACGACTACAGCTACGATCACTACTTCTCGTACGCCGAGGCCGAGCTGATGGCCGCGGGCACCTACTACATCGTGGTCGGCTGCACCAGCGTGGCGGATTATTGTGTGCCGGACGTGGACTACCTGCTCGCCGCGGGCTTTTTGGCCGGCGAGTGCATGATCGGCAACGCTTACTGCGCTGATGCCAGCACCCTGATGGAGTGCCAAGACGGCACGGGCTATGTCGCGACGACCTGCGACTACGGCTGCGACGACAGCACCGGCGTGGCCCAGTGCACCCCGCCGCCGCTGGACGAGGTCGAGCCGAACGAC
>JAFGRB010000333.1 GCA_016935365.1 Deltaproteobacteria bacterium | reverse complement strand
TTTCCCGGCCAAATCATGGGGTATTTTCTTTTCGTGACTTGCGCAAACCCGCACTGCAAGCGCACTTGCGAACAACGCGGATTGCTCTCTAGCGCAGCGCCATTTCGCTCTCTGCGCGTGCCAGGGCGCGGATGCGCTCCAGCACCGGCGGGTGGGAGTGGTTCAGGAAGACGTGCCAGGGGTGCGGGGTGAGGTTGCCGAGGCTGTCCGCGCTCAGGCGCTTGAGGGCCGAGGCGAGGGCCTCGGGCTTGCCGGTGGTCCGCGCTGCGTAGGCATCGGCCGCGCGCTCGTGCCGCCTGGAAAGCCAGTTGCCGGCGATGCCGAGCAGGGTGCTCAAGGGCGCGTAGAGGAAGCCGAACAGCACCAGGCTGGCGTAGATCGACGGCTGCGACACGGAGAAGGCCTCGAGCAGATCCCGGTTGCCGATGAAGAGCGACAGCAAGTAGAGCATCAGGCCGGTCGTGGCGATGGAGACCAGCAGGCCGACGAGTACGTGCTTGTGCTTGTAATGCCCCATCTCGTGGGCCAGCACCCCGAGGATCTCGGCTGTCGGGTGCCTGTCCACCAGGGTGTCGAAGAGCACGATGCGCCGGAAGCGGCCGAAGCCGGTGAACAGGGCGTTGGCCTTGGTGGTGCGGCGCGAGCCGTCCATGGTGAAGATGCCCCGCATGGCGAAGCCCTGCTGCTTCGCGTAGGCGGAGATCGCCTCGGCCAGCTCTCCCTCGGCCAGCGGGCTGAGCTTGACGAACAGCGGCATGATCAGCACCGGGGCCAGGAGGACCACCACCAGCTCGAAGGCGACCACCGCGGCCCAGCACAGGAGCCAGGCCCACGGGCCGGCCGCCTCGAAGAGCCAGAGCACCAGCGCGAGCAGGGGGGCGCCCAACACCGCGGCCAGCAGGTAGGACTTGAGCAGGTCCAGCGCGAAGGTCCGCGGCGTCGTCTTGTTGAAGCCGAAGCGCTCCTCGATCACGAAGGTCCGCCATATCCCTGCCGGGATGCCGAGCAGGCTGGCAGCCAGCGCAAGCCCGCCCGCGAACACGAGCCCGGTGCCGATCGACCCGAAGCCCGCCAGGCGCGCCCAGCGGTCCGCCAGGCCGAAGCCCCCGGCCAGGATGAAGGCGACGAGCAGCCCGGTCGAGACCAGACCCACGCTCAGACCGAAGCGGGTCCGGACCCGGAGGTAGTCCTGGGAGCGGCGGTAACGCTCGGTGTCGTAGACGTCGGCGAACTCGGGCGGGACGCGCGGGGCGGCGCAGCGCACGTTGAGCAGGCCCACGACCGTGTCCAGCAGGGCGTCGAGGACCAGCACGGCCAGGACGAAGGCGAGGTAGGGGTTCATGGGGGAGGAGAGAGCACCGGCCCGGATCGTTCCGGGCCGGTGTCGTGAGCGCCTGCTAGTAGTCTTCGCAGTAGGGGTAGTAGGGCGCGCAGTGCCAGGCGTCGCCGGTGTCGAGGCAGCAGCCGCTCAGGCACTCGGAGTCGCTGTCGCACTCCTCGGAGCAGAAGTACTCGATCGGGTCGTAGGTGTCGTCGTACAGGCAGGTCATGTCCTCGGGGCACCCGCCCTCGGTGCAGTCGTCCCAGCGCCAGACGCTCTTCTTGTTTTGGTAGTATTCCTCCGGCATGCAGACCCAGCGGATGCGCCGGCTGTCGGTCGTCCAGGTGGTGCCCTCGTCCTCCTCGGGCACGCACCAGAAATCCACGCCGCAGCTCGCGTTGGTCAGGCAGGGGTTGGCGCAGTAGAGGATGTCGTTCGCCTCGACGCAGTACTCGTCCTTGCGCCAGTTGTCCGGGTAGTGGATGCACTCGTCGCAGTGATCGACCTCGCGCGCCGAGCCGATGCAGCCGGAGATCAGGCCAGAGGCGGCCAGTACGCCCAGCAGGAATCCGATCTTTTTCATCTTCTCACTCTCCTGTTACAGGTTCGTGTTAGTTTTCGAGCTTGTCGACCACACTAAACCCTCGCTGCGGCACAGTCAAGCACACGGGGGATTCGACGCCGGCCGCGCCTCGGGCATTCAATCGAATTCGCCCTGTCAGTGTCTTGAAACTCCGTTGTTTTCTGCCTTGCCAGGCCCTGCCGGTGCGTGCCAGGATGGCGCGGCAAGGAGGTGAGCCGTGCGCCACAAGCTTCCCGTCTACCTCGACTACAACGCCACCACGCCCATCGCGCCCGCCGTGATCGAGGCCATGCGGCCCTATCTCGAGACCCACTTCGGCAACCCCTCGTCGGCCCACGTCTACGGGCAGCGTGCCCGGATGGCCGTCTCGGCGGCCAGGGCGAGCCTGGCCGCGCTGCTCGGCTGTGCGCCCGAGGAGATCGTCTTCACCTCGGGCGGCTCCGAGTCGAACAACTTCGCGATCCGGGGCGCGGTGGAGGCGCTCGCGGCGCGGGGCGACCACCTGATCACCTCGGCCGTGGAGCACCCGGCCGTGTCCGAGGTCTGCGCCTCGCTCGCCCGCCAGGGCCTGCGGGTGACCGTGCTTCCGGTCGACGAGTTCGGCATGGTCTCGCCGGCCGCGCTCGAGGCGGAGATCACGGACCGGACCGTGCTGGTGAGCGTCATGCACGCCAACAATGAGGTGGGCACGATCCAGCCCATCGCCGAGCTTTCCGAGATCGCCCACCGCCACGGCGCGCTGCTGCACACGGACGCGGCCCAGTCGACGGGCAAGATCCCGGTCCGGGTCGACGAGCTGGGCGCGGACCTGCTGAGCGTGGCCGGGCACAAGCTCTACGCGCCCAAGGGCGTGGGCGCGCTGTACATCCGGCGCGGCGTGGAGATCGCGAGGCTGATCCACGGCGCCGATCACGAGCGCAACCTGAGGGCGGGCACCGAGAACGTGCTGGAGATCGTCGGCCTGGGCCGGGCTGCCGAGCTGGCCGCAGACGAGCTCGTGCCCGCGGCGCGAGAGATGCAGCGGATGCGGGATCGGCTCCAGGCGGCGCTGGAGTCCGGCGGCCTCTCCTTCCGGCTCAACGGGCACCCGACCGAGCGGCTGCCCAACACGCTCTCGGTGAGCTTTCCGCAGGTGGAGGCCAACACCCTGCTGGACGAGCTGGCGGACGAGGTGGCCGCCTCGGCCGGGGCCGCCTGCCACACCGACTCGGTGGACGTCTCGGCCGTGCTCGAGGCCATGGGCGTGCCGGTGGAGGTGGCCATGGGCACGGTGCGCTTCTCCACCGGCCGGCCGACCACGGCAGACGAGATCGACCGGGCCGCCGAGGCGGTCGCAGCCGCGGTGCGCAGACTGCAGCCGGGTGCAGCCGGGGACGTGCCGCCTCGGACTGCGCCGAGGACCGCGGCCGAGACGCCGCCGAGACCCGCTGCGGGCGAGGTGCTTCGGGCAAGCCCGGGCCGCGAGAGATTGGCAAGCCCCGATGCCCAGGGCGATGAGGGCCTTGTGGCCGAACAAGGTGTAGACCGCGACCTCCGAGGCCCATTCGCGCGGCAGCCAGGCGTGATCCGCGGCCTAGAAGGAGAGGATGCTCCGGTCCGGCAGGGCACAGCGGCGCAGGAGACGGATGGGGTGCCGGTGCGCCTGACGCGCTTCACCCACGGCCTGGGCTGCGCCTGCAAGCTCAGGCCACAGGACCTGGAGCAGGTCCTGCAGAAGCTGCCCCGGCCTTCCGACGCCAGAGCCCTGGTCGGCATCGAGACGGCCGACGACGCGGCGGTCTTCCTGCTCTCCGACGACCTGGCCATCGTCCAGACGGTGGACTTCTTCACGCCGGTGGTCGACGACCCCTACCTCTTCGGCGCCATCGCGGCGGCCAACTCCCTGTCCGACATCTACGCCATGGGCGCCGAGCCGCTCTTCGGGCTGTCGATCGTCGGCTTTCCGGACAAGCGCCTGGGGCTCGACGTGCTGGGGCGCATCCTCCGGGGCGCGGCCGACAAGGCCGCCGAGGCCGGCATCGCCATCCTGGGCGGCCACAGCGTGGAGGACAGCGAGCCCAAGTACGGCCTGGCCGTCACCGGCCGCGTGCACCCGGAGCGCGTGCTGCGAAACACCGGCGCCCGGCCCGGCGATGCGCTCGTGCTGACCAAGCCCCTGGGCACGGGCATCATCGCCACCGGGGCCAAGCGCGGCGTGGCCGGGCCGGACGCGGTCGCCCGCGCCTCCGAGCTCATGGCCGCGCTGAACAGGCAGGCGGCCGAGGCGCTGGCGGGGCTCGAGGTCCACGCCTGCACAGACGTGACCGGCTTCGGGCTGCTGGGGCACCTGAAGGAGATGAGCCAGGGCTCGGGCGTGGACGTGGAGATCGAGCTCGGGCAGGTGCCCGTGATCGCCGGGGCGCGCGAGCTCGCCCAGGCCGACGTGGTGCCCGGCGGCACGCGAAACAACCTGGCCTTCGTCGAAGCCGTGGTCGACTTCGACCCGGCCGTGTCGGTAGTCGATCGCCTGCTGCTCGCCGATGCCCAGACCTCGGGCGGGCTGCTGATCGCGCCCGCCGAGCAAGATGCGGCCGAGCTCACAGGCCGCCTGGAGGCGCGCGGCGTGCTCGCGGCCAGGATCGGACGCTTCGTCGCCGAGGGCACGGGCCGCATCCGCGTGAGAGCTAGTCCTGAAGCAAGCGCGTTGCGCTTGCTTCAGGACTAATACCATCTCAGGGGGCTTTCGCAAAGCCCCCTCGCTGCTGGAAGTCAATTCCAGCAGCTTCACCCCAAAACGACCGCCCTTCG
>JAFGRB010000332.1 GCA_016935365.1 Deltaproteobacteria bacterium | reverse complement strand
CTCGACGACTGAGAGTGGCGGCCCCAACGGGGCCTTCCAGGCGTGTAAGCCCCCTTTGGAGGGGGCTTCCGAATACCTCGCCCTCTGAGCGAGGTTGATTATTCTACAAGCGATTCCGCATGGCACGCACCTTGCTAACCGTCGCGGCCACGGGAAGGAGCGCAAGTGAACATGCGAAGGATCATCCGATTGCCCGCCATCCTCTTCTTCTTCTTGCCCGTCTCCGGGTGCTACGGCCCCCTGGACATCCTGGGCATGATCCTGGAGAGCGAGTCCAGCGAGCTGGAAGACGACAGGATCGAGGACAAGCATCCCGAGTACGACCCCGGCCTCGAGGTCACCGAGGTCTTCGACGAGTGCGAGGTGACGCTCAACAAGAGCGGGAGCGTGACCAAGCTGGACCTGGTCCCTCTCTCGGGCGAGGACGAGAAGTACGAGACGAGGTTGTTCACCGGCAGGGCCGAGGCGATCGACGACCTCCAAGGGCATGGCGACGCCGAGCTGATCCCGTCCATGGAGATCGTCAACGGTGCGCTGAAGCCGTTCAACGACGGGCTGTACGCCGCCGTCGAGCTGGGAGCCCAGGAGGGCGTCGAGGGGATATACACGGGCAAGCAGCTCTTTCTACAGGATCTCCTCGATGCCCTGTGTGCGCTGGGGCAGGGCGCGAGCGCCTCGCAGAAGGAGCACATCGACGCGGCCGCCACGGACGTGGCGGCTGCCCTCATGCTGGGCGGCGCGGAGCCGGTCGCCCCGGCCGAGATCCTCGCCGCGGCGCGGAGTGCTGCGAGCGAGTTCGAGAGCAAGCCGCTCTTCTCGAGGCCGATCGGCTTCTACACCTGGGACGAGACGCTCGAGGGCATCTTCAGGCAGGACCGCTTTCTCCAGAACTACGATGCGAAGCTCGGTGGGCCCTACACGAGAGAGCAGTTCGGCAAGTTCGGCGCCGTGGCCGCGGTGCTCAACGCGGACGCGGGGCTCCTGGACCGCTATCAGTCAATCCTCGCCCTCTACTGCGGGCTGACCAACCCCTTCGCCCACTACCCCGCGACGGCGCTCCTGCCCTATGTCCCGGACGTGTCGGCCCTCGATGATCCCGAGGCGGTGAAGGCCGCGTTCCTGGCCGACAATCCGGCCTCGGGCCATCCATACCCCTGGTGCGATGCCCACTTCGCCCTCTTCCCCTCCTCCTACAGCAAGGAGACCAGATACTACGAGGAGCTGGGCTGCGCCGACATGCTCGAGCCCGACACGAACTACATGGAGCTCTTCATCGAGGCGATCCGGAGCGGGGAGATCGATCTGGAACCCGACGTGGACTCCGGCTGGTACGACTACCAGACCTATGCGCTCGAGACGCTCCTGCTCCCCGAGCGGGCGCCCGAGAGCGACCACCTCCTGCTGACGGCGGCCTACAAGAAGAAGCTCATCGAGACCTTCAAGTCCATCTTGACCCAGAACCGGGAGACCCACGTCAAGCAGCTCGACATCGGATTCGGCCTGGGCGCGGCGCTGGAGAAGAAGGTGAACGTCTACCCCCAGTTCCCCGTCGAGCCCTTCCCCACCTTCTACCTTCGCAATGCCAGGGCCTACCGCTTCCTGGAGACCTATCTCATCGCTGTCATGGGCGAGGATTTTCTTTCGGCGCTCCAGAGGCTGCACGAGGACGGAAGCCGCTCGGAGATGAGCCTGGTCGAGGAGCTCCGCGACAGGGCGGCGCTGCTCTACGGCCTGCATCTCGTCTCCTGCGATCACCTGGGGATGCACGCCGGGCTCCTCGAGGAGGAGATGGCCGAGTACGATGCGGCAGCCTGCCGCGAGCGGGCGCTCGCGTGGCTCGACGGCTGGAAGAGCGACCAGGACGTCATGAAGGACCCGCGGGTCATCCTGCCCGTGCAGTACGATCCCGCGACCGACACGACGCATTACTGGGCCACGATCGGCGTGAAGGTCATCAAGGCCAGCGCCGAGTTCGTCGAGGGATACAAGCCCGAGGTGGTCGAGGTCCAGCCAGGCTGCGAGGTGGACGGGTTCGTGCTCCACAGGTACTACCTCCTCGTCGAGCAGTTCGCCGAGGTCGCCCGCCCGAACAGCCTTCCGCCGCTGACCCGGGAGGAGTTCCGGTCGATCTGCGATCGCTACGACAACGCACAAGCCATCGTCGAGGCTCTGGAGAGCGAGTAGCGCCGGAGGTGGACCATGCGGAAGGCAGCCCTCGTCGCGAGTGCAGCGCTCATCTCCGCCTGCGGGTACGGGCAGATGCAGACTGCCAGGACGACGCCCATGGGCAAGTTCGCCTTCACGCCCGGGTTAAGCCTGGTCGTCAACGAGAACGTCGACGAGAGGGGCGTCTGCCTCGGCAACGTCGCGCCGCAGAACGGCCTGCGCTACGGCTTGAGCGACCACGTGGACATCGGCGTGTCCCAGTTCATGTTCATCGGCCTGCTCGTCGATGCGAAGGTCAACGTCCTGCCCGCGGACCTCGACTTCGCCTTGGCGCTGAGGGGAGGCTTCGGCGCGGCGTACGATCCATGGGGCTTCATGGAGGACACCACGGCCTGGGTGCTGCATGTGCCGATCTACCTCATCGCGAGCTACACGATCGCGGATCGGTTCACCCCGTACACCTCGTTCGGCTACTCCATCTTCTGGATCCTCGGGCAGGGCATCGAGAGAGACCCCAGAACGACCTACCCGGAGCGCGAGGGGTACGGAGACGGCTTGCTGCGATTCAACGGAGGCTTCGAGATCAAGATAGTCGAGATGGTGGCGCTGCTCGCCGAGTACTCCTACTGGTGGGTGGTCCACGACGATCCCGGCGATTTCTACTCCATCATCGACAGCCACGTCGCCGGCGTGGGGGTCAAGGTGCAGTTCAACTGATCTTCCGGCCACCGCTCACGTTCCGGGAGCTCGGGCGCGTCTTTGCAGCTCCTCGTCGAATGTCACCAGCTCCACGCCCAGGGTGCGGCTCGCATACAGGTAGCTCGCGTCGTAGGCGGAGAGCTTCTCTCTCCGGGCGAGCTTCACCACCTCGGTCAGGTCCACGTCTACCCACTGGATCTCGAGCCGCATGGCCAGGGAGAAGGATTGGAGGACGAGCTCTGCGCTCTCGGGTCGCATGGCGATCTTCTTGACCGCAACGTGGGCGAGCTCGTAGCCCAGCAGCCGGGGAGCAAGCAGGCGAGCTTTGAGCAGGAGATCGCGGGCCTCACTCGCGCGCGGCTCGCCGAAGACCAGCGCAGCCAGGACCGAGGTGTCAACCACCCTGGCCTTCATCCCGAAGCTCCCGAAGAATCCCGGTGGCCTCGTCCGCTGTCTTGAGCCCCAGGGCTTCCAGCTCGCTTGCCAGCTCTGCCACGCTCAGGCTCTTCGCCTGCACGGACGCCTCAAGGATCGACAGCAGCTCGCCCTGCAGGGAGCGGTGGTTCCTCGATGCCCTCTGCTTCAGCCTGGTGACGATCTCATCCGGCACGTTCTTGATGGATAAGCTCATCGGCATGCATGGGCTCCTTTGGCGCTATTTTGACGCCAATATGACACCATTATAGCACAAAAATGGAAGGCAAGCGTTCAGGGAGATGCAGCTCAGGCCTGCTCTGCGGCCTTGCTCAAGGCCATGGCCAGCCGGGCGCTGGGCAGGTAGTTGGTGCAGGACTTCAAGGAGCGCTTGAGCAGGTCGATGCCCTGGCCGGCGTCGCCGCCCTTGAGGTGCCCCATGGCCTGGTTGAACAGGATGCCGGGATGCTCGGGGTGCTTCTGCAGGATGGTGGTGTACTCGCGGTCGGCCTGATCGAAGCGGCCCTTGGAGGCCAGCTTGTTGGCCCTGGGCAGGCCGGCGAAGTCGGTGGCCCGGCCGGACATGGATTTGAACTTGAGCACCAGCGAGGGGATGATGCCCACCAGGAAGATCAGGTTGATGAAGAAGGTCTTCAGAAAGAGCCGGTGGGCGCAGTTGTCGCACACGTGGCGGCGCCGGGAGCTGAAGCCGTAGACGACCAGCAGGAAGTAGAAGTAGAACTCGGTGTAGCCCTTGACCCGGTCGAAGAGCCCGCACTCGTCGCAGACCCGGTAGGCGTCGCCCGAGTTGACGAGCTGGCCGCCCCGGTCGAGCAGGCTCTCGCAGAAGCGGCAGTAGACGTAGCTGGACTTGTCGAAGCCGCTCAGGTCGATGGTCGCGCCGCAGGCCGGGCATGCAGCGGTGCGGAAGGAGTGCCCCTCGCCCTTGCGCTCCAGCTCGGCCTTGGAAAGCTCGGCCTGCCGGGCCGAGCTGTAGCGGTCGATGGCCTTCTCCAGCTCGCGGGCCGGGATGCCGTAGACGTGGATCACGAAGGGTTCCCGGCCCTCCAGGGCCAGCACCAAGCGGTTGTCCCGGACGAGGGTGTCCTTGATGGCGGCGTGCTCGATGAAGGCATCGCCCAGCAACAGGCCCTTCTCGTCCAGGTTGCCCCGCTGGGAGCGGAAGCCGACGGCCTGGCCGTTGCTCACGTGGCGGAACTTGAATGCGGTCTGGGGTACCATGCGAAAAGCTCCTTTGGATTCGACTCGGTTCTCCCTAGCATACGGAGATTTTTTCGTCTCTTCGATCAGTGCAGCTCTCTGGCCGATTTGCAAGCCCGGCCGCAAAGCGCTATGCCAGTCTCCAGGAGTGAGCGAGCCCGTGCCCATCCCGAAGCCCGATCCGATCTGCGGTCTGGACTGCGCCGAGAAGCGCGCGCTCTTGCTGCGGGGCTCGCTGGAGATCGGCACGGCTCGCGGCCCGGGGGCGCTGGCGCTCGATGGAGAGAGCATCGAGCCCGTGCACTTTGCGATCCGGCGAGAGCCCAGCGGTGCGTACTTGCTGCTGCATCGGGCTGCACGGGGCGTCACGCGGGTGAACGGCGAGCCGGTCGAGCAGCGAGAGCTGCGGGATGGCGACGTGGTGGGTATCGGCCCTGTCGAGCTCGTCTTCCGGACCGGTCTCGGCTGGGATCCGGACCGGGGCAGGCGGGGCCTGGTCTCCGAGCCGGCCTGCGAGGTGCCCCGCAGCCTGGAGCAGCTCGAGGCAGCCATGGCGCCGCTGCCGCACCGGCTGCGCTGCCTGTGCGCGCTGGCGGCCAGCGCGGAGGCCCTGCCGGTCTGGCGCGCGCACGCTGCGGGCGCAACACTCGCGTACCACGACTCGGTCGTGGGCATGCATCACGTCGTGGACCGCGACCTGCCGCGCCGCGCCCTGGCCTTCGTGTGGGCCTGCGTGGGCAGGGGCGAGTTCGGGCCCTGCTTCGAGCTCGCGCGCGGCTTCGGCGAGCCCGTGTGCGCGCTGCAGGACGAGGACTGGCTGCTGCCGGAGGCGCCCAGGATGGCGTACTACGCCGCCTACAACACCTTCAATCTCTGCACGGGCTGGGAGCTGGCAAGTGAAAAAGCCAGGGTCTTCGCCATGGCCGTCCACCAGGCCCAGGTGGCGCGCATCGTCGAGCGCGATCTCCCGCGCGAGGAGGCCAGGCGCCACTTCGACCGCTGGTGGGGCCGCTGCCGGAGCGAGTGGCGTCTGCTGCGCGAGGCGGGCTCCGGTCCTCCCCCGGGCTTCGAGGACGCCTACCGGGCGCTGCTTTTAGCCTGAGCCTTCGGGCGCGTGGTGCCTCGCCGAAGAGGCTCCAGCTCACTTCGCTGTCTCGGCCTTTCGCGCCTGGAGCAGCTTGCAGTAGGCCTTGATACCCTGGCGGCAGGCCTGCTCGAGCTCAGACGCAGGCGTGCGCAGCTCCTCGCAGGCGTCGGGCGATCCGCGCTCGCAGGCCAGGCGCAAAAGGGCGGGGTAGCTGTCGGGATCGTAGAACATGGCCTTGGCGGCCAGGGAGTAGCAGGCCGTGCCGTAGCCCAGATCGCAGCTCTTCCGAAGCGCCGCCAGGGCGGCCTTCTTCTCGTCGGGATCTTCCCCGTCGATCTGGCCGAGCCTGGTGTAGTGGGCGTAGTAGCAGTAGCAGTCCGCCCCTGGATTGATCCCCGTACCGCGGTCCTGCGCGCAGGCTTGCCTGTACTGGATGAGCGAGATGCGCGCGCCGAGCAGGTCGCCGTGCTCGAGCTCGAGATTGTTGCAGCTGAACCAGTAGCCCTGGGCGCAGGCCAGCCGGTGCCAGCGGTGGGCTCGCTCGGCGTCGACCTTGTCGCGAAGCGCCAGGGACGCGCAGGCTGCCGCGTCTCCGGCCAGGCAGGCCCGCTCCGACGGGGCCGGCGGCCCCTGGGCTTTCTTGCGGAGCACGTCACCCGCCAGCGCGTCCACGCCGGCCAGCGGGCGGAGCTGCCGCAGGGCGAGGCAGGCATCGTCGCGCCCGGCGCCGCAGCGCGCGACCAGCGTCTCGCGGCTCGTCTCGTCCCCGGCCCAGAGCGTGAGCGGTGCGAGACACGCGAGCCATGCGATAAGGCCCACTGCCCGTTTTTTCGTGACGCCAGGTGCAAGCATCGTCTGGATCATGGTACGGATTTCGAGCTGCTTTCAAGTCCTCGGGTCGAGCTTTTTCACGCAAAAATGGCCTTTGATGGGCGCTCCAAACGTCCCAGCGCTGGGACGCTGGGACGCTGGGACGCTGGGACTACCGCGTCAGGATCCGGTTGCACGAAGGGTGGATTCTCGGTCGAGCGGGGGGAGGCTGGCG
>JAFGRB010000331.1 GCA_016935365.1 Deltaproteobacteria bacterium | reverse complement strand
ATTCCAGCAGCGAGGGGGCTTTGCGAAAGCCCCCTGAGAGTGACTAAGCCCCAAAACAAGTGCAGCGCACTTGTTTTGGGGCTAGAGCAGAGCTGAGGCCAGGCCGGGTGGAGGAAGACGGCCGCGGGAGAGGCCGGCGCCCGATGCCCCGCCCGATCGTCGAGCGAGCGATGGAGACCGACGCCGGTCAGCACCAGGGCCGTGACCTGGCCGGCCAGAAAGAAGGCATCGAAGGCATAGACCGTCCCCTTGGAGAATCCGCACCACTCGCCCTGGCAGTCGTCCCAGGCCGAGCCGTTGGCCACCAGGCCCATGATCGGTCCCACCAGCGGGACGAAGTGCCAGGCCCAGTGGTTCGACGCGCCGGTGGTCTGCATGCCCGCGCCCCACATCAGCACGTCACCGAAAACCGTGGCCGCCCCGATGCCGGTCGCCGCGGCGTAGAAGAAGTCGGGCTTCAGCCCGTCGTCCTCGGCCCGGGCCGGTTGCACGAGACCAGGCCAGCACGCGCAGGTCAGGACGGCGAGCACCAGCAACGCCCTTCCCGGTCGCCGTCCACCCATGTCGCTCCTCCCTGCCGCGCCGCTCGGCGGGGCCTGCCGGCTCACTCCTTCGGGGAAGGCGTCTCCCGGTACCCCTTGCCCGTCTTGCTCGCGATCTGCTTGTCCGCGTAGGCCGCCGCCTGGCCGGCGCCGTCGAAGCGCTTGACCCGGGTCTGGCCCTGGCTGCCGATGCGGCCGAAGCGGACGGTCACCTCGCTGCCCGCGACGCCGATCTCCCAGTACTTGTGGGACCTGGCGTCGTGGAGCTCGAAGCGCCGGGCGTCCTGCGAGGCGGCGGCGGTCGCTGCGGGCGTCTTCTCCGGGGCGGGGGTGAAAGCCGCGCCCTGGCCCGGCTTCTGGACCCGGACAAAGGACGGGAAGCGCGGCACGCCCGCATCCGAGAGCTCCTGGTAGCGGAAGGTGATGATGCTGCCCACGGGCGGCGGCGCCTCGCGCTCGGCGTCGGTGAAGCCCGTCCCGACGGAGAACTGGGTTCCGTCTTCCAGCCGGACGACGAGGGCTCCGAGCTTGCCCGCGAGCTTGCCCTTGCCCGCGTGATGATCGAGCACCAGGGCCTCGGCGTCCTGGAACCTCTTCACCTTGAGCAGGGTCGAGGATCGTCCGACCGCGTATCTCGAGCCGGGCTCGCGGAGCATGAGCCCCTCGCCGCCGAGAGACTCGATCCTCTCTAGCTCCTCGCGCAGGTGCGAAAGGCCCGTGCAGCGCTGCTGCGCATGGCTCGCGGCGTAGGGGGTCTCGTCGCCGGCGAGCAGCTCGGACAGAAAGCCGAGCCGCTCCTCGAAGGCCTCGTCGCGGGCGGGGGCGTCGAAGACCAGAAAGCGGATCTCCTTCCAGTGATCGCTCCTGTCCTGGCGCCGGACGATGCCGACCGTCCGCTGGAACTGCTTGCGGCCGAGCCACAGCTCCCCGTCGAGCGGCAGGCCGGGAAGACCCGCGACGAACCAGTCCGGCGCGTGGTACAAGTTGCCCTGGCGAGACAGAAAGCGCGTCCCATCCCAGTACGCCCGGACCCCGTCGAGCTTCTCGCTCATCCACCAGTCGCTGGGATCGCTCGCGCTGTCCCAGCGCTCGGCCAGCAGCAGCGGCGGGCCCGCCTTCTCGGATTTCTCGCCGGCCTCGCGCTTCGGCCGGAGAAGCGCGCCGCCTAGCCGCTCCTTCTCGGCCTCGTCTCCCCGGAGCTTGCGGATGTGCTTGCAGGTGCGCTGCTCGATCGGCAGGGACTGGTTGCGCCACGCCGGGCACGAGCAGGAGTAGACGCCGCCCACGTTCTTGATCACGTAGGGCCTGGCCGCGGAGCCTTTCACCTCGATGGACTCGCCGTCTTCGAGATCGGGCATCGGAGATCCTTTCGACCTGTCGTCACGACGGCAACTATCTCGATCGGAGCCCCCCGTCAAGTCTCGACTCCCGGGTTGACACGCGCATGCGAGCCGGGCTTGGATTCCAGGATGGGAGTCGCGCACATGCCCGCTCGCGATCGCCTTCCGCTCGGGGCCTCGCTCCTTCCGGCGCTGCTTGTGGTCTGCGCCCTCGGCTGGCCCGCGCTCTGCTCGGCCGGGCCGGAAGAGCAGCGGATCGCCGAGGCGCAGCTCGTCGAGCTGGGCGCCTTCCCGGTCTCCGGGCTCAGCCGGCCGTTCTGGGACAACGGGCACCCGGGCCAGGTCTTCTCCAAGGGCGAGCGGGTCGACGTGAGCGGCTGGCTGCCGCCCTACTGGGCCCGGAGCAGCAGCTACCTGACGGACGCACAGCGGCGGGCGCTGCCCGAGACGCCCCTGAGCCCGGCGCGCTACCAGGCCCTGCTGGACGTGAAGCCGTACCTGCGCGCCCGGCTGCCACTCCAGCACGCGGTCATCCGCTTCGCCCTGGAGGAGCTGTACCAGCACGGCCTGAGCGTGCCCGACAAGGAGCCCGTCCTGGCGGTCTTTCGGGCGCGGATCGATCTCGACGCGCAGGCCCTGCGCGTGCTCTCGGCCACAGGTGCGCTCGCGGGATCGGACGTGCCCGCGCTCTGGCGCCTGCGGCCGGAGCCCGTGCTGCTCGAGCACCTGCCGGTGCCGGGCGGTGCGCAGTCGGTCTACCGGCGCTTCCTCGAGGCGCGCGCGAGCCAGCGCTCGCTGGACGACTTCCACCGCTTCCTGGCCCTGAGGGCGCTCTACCTGGGAGAGCCGGCATCCAGGGCGGCCGAGCTGCGCGGCTTCATCGGCGCTCGGATCTCGAAGGTCCCCTTCTGGCACCACCGGCTGCGCATGGCCTTCTGCCTGCTGGATGTCGGCGACCCGGAGTCGCTGCGCATCGCGGCCTGGCGGTTGCTGGAGGACCCGGTCACCGAGACCCGCGAGCAGCTCCTGCTCGAGATCCGATCGCGCGGCCTGCTGCAGCCCTTCGTCGGCGCGGCCGTCCTGCTGGCCTCGGGCGCGGGCGAGCCCTGCCGCGAGGTCAGCATCAACCGGGACGCGTACGGCGCGATCCACTTCGTGGCCGGCTACCTGAGCTGGGCCAAGGAGCAGCCCGGCCTGGCGCCCGGGCTTCGCGAGGCCATCGACGCGGTCCTGCCGCGGGCCGAGCGCATGGGTGGCGGCTGGTGAGCCGTCGAGACGCTGTGATGCGTGCCCGGTCTTCGAGTGCGTGGATTGTACGGTCTCCGAGATCATCCGAGAGCCCCGTAAGGGGCGGAAAAAGACAGCCCAGGGCGAAGCCCTGGGAATAAAGGCGGACATGAATCGGTAAGCCCTGAAGGGGCGCAATACAGATGCGACTCGCAGGTCTACTTCGCCCCGTCAGGGCTTTTGTGATTGCTCGTCCTGTTTCCCAGGGCTTCGCCGGCAAAGCCGGCTTCGCCCTGGGCTTGGCGATCCTGAGCATCGTCGTGTGCGCGGCCTCATCGGCCCGGGCCGAGGACGCGGCCGAGGTCTACGCCGCGGGCCGGTACCGCTTCCTCTCCTATGGCTCGGTGCCCACCTGGACGGGCACGGCCAGCGGCTGGCGGACCGACGAGCCCCGCATCCACCTCTACGATCCGGTCGAGTACCCGGGCCACGCCGAGTTCGTGTCCCGCGGCCTCGGGACCGGCTGGACCTTCCGGCAGTTCAAGCAGAGTGTCCGCGATCCCGACAGGCGGGACCACGTCCCGTTCTTCCTCTACGACCTCAGGCAGCGGCCCGTCTCCATCGGGGGCCGCCTCCACACCTGGGCCGTCCGGATCGAGGACTACGAGCACGAAGACTCGGACGAGGAGATGGCGAGGACCTTCTCGCGCTTGCTGGAGGCGCTCTCGGCCGAGATCGGCCGGGCGACCGGCCGCCCGGCGCGCGGGCTGGCGGTCCTGGCCCGCTCGCCGAAGGTCAAGCCCAACGAGAGGATCGCCGGGGCGCTGCAGCGCGCCGGCTATCCTCACCTGACCCTGTCCCAGCTGATCGAGCGCGCGGGCGGCAAGCGGGTCGAGGTGCTCAACCCCGGCACCGCGGTCGGCACCCTGCGCCTGGCCCGGGGGGAGCGCTCGGGCGCATGCTTCGGGCCCCGGGACATCGCGGTCTTCGATCGCCTGCCCCGCCGGGTGCCGCCCGTGGCCGGCATCATCACCCTGGTGCCCCAGACGCCCCTGTCGCACGTGAACCTGCTGGCGAGGAACCGGGGCACGGTCAACGTCTCGCTCGGGACGCTGGGCGATCTGCCCGGCGCGGAGGAGCTGGTGGGCCGGCTCGTCCGCATGGAGTGCGGCCCGAAGAAGCTCCTCGTCCAGCCGATCGACCGCCAGCGCGCCGAGGCATACTGGAAGGCGCACCGTCCGGCCGCCGTCGTCCCGCCCGAGCTGGACGGGTCCGTGCGCGCGATCGTGGACCTGCGCAAGAGCGACGCCAGGGCGCTCTCCTCGCGCGCCGTCGGCGCCAAGGCCGCAAACTACGCGCGGATCCTCCGCGAATGGCCTGGAGCCGTGCGGCCGGGCTTCGCGCTTCCCTTCTGGCACTACCTGCAGGTCGTTCGGTCCAGCGGGGCTGCGGAGCAGATCCGCTCGCTGGAGAGGGACAAGCAGGATCTGAGCCCGGATCAGCGCGGCGAGCGCCTGGGGGCGATCCGCCGGGCCATACGCCGGGCGCGGCTGCACCCCGCCACCCGCTCGGGGCTGAGGAGACTCTTCGGGCGCTGCTTTCCGTCGAAGCGAGTCCGGCTGCGCAGCTCCACCAACTGCGAGGACCTTCCGGACTTCAACGGGGCCGGGCTGTACGTCTCGAAGGGCTTCGAGATCCGGCACGGCGACGGGGAGCTGGAGAGCAAGCTCCTGGCCGTCTTCGCCTCGCTGTGGAGCCGCGAGGCCTTCGAGGAGCGGGAGTTCTTCGGGATCCCGCAAGCCGGTGTGGGCATGGCCGTGCTGATCAACGAGGCCTTTCGCGGCGAGGTGGCCAACGGCGTCGCGCTCACGCGCTCGGGCGAGCGGGGCACGGCCGTGCTGGTCAACGCCCAGCCCGGAGACCGCTCGGTGGCCAACCCGGCGCCGGGCAGCGTGCCCGAGTCCATCCTGGTGCGCCCCGATGGGAGCCAGAGCCTGCGATCTCGATCCTCCTTCGGCCGGGTCTTCGTCGCGGATCTCGAGATGCAGTATGTACTCCTCGAGCTGGTGCCGCTGGTCATCGGGGCTCACGGTCTGCTGAACCAGCCTGCCGGCGCGGGGGAGGGGCGCCGCTACGAGGTGGATGTCGAGTTCAAGGTCATGCGCGAGGGTCCGGACCTGCGGCTGTACGTCAAGCAGGCGCGGCTGCTGGGGGCCGTGCTGCCGGAGTAGCACGAGCCGGGCACGGCTCTTCGGGTGCGTCAAGGGCCCGGATAGAGGATCCAGGCCGCCTCGGGGATGTCCTCCTGCTTGTCGCCGTCGATGAGGATGTCGTGACCCTCGCTGCTGACGTAGTCGCCGCTGTCCGGCATCGAGCTGCCGTCCCCGGCCGCGTTGCCGTTCATGTCGACGAAGGCGTGGCCGGTGTAGGAGCCGGCCTCGATGCCCGACACGGAGTACGCCGCCTGGCCGCCCGAGAACGGCTCCGAGACGGCGTAGTACAGGGCCTCGGCGTTGCCGCTCCCGCCGCTGACGACGAGCTTCAAGTAGGCGATGACCCCGTCCGGGGCGCTGCTCAGGATCGCGTTGCCGGAGAGCGTGTACGTGTCCTCTTCGCCGTCGCTGTCTCCGCAGGCGACGAAGCACACGAGCCCCAGACATCCGACCAGACCCATGATCATCTTCGCGCGTGTCTTCATGTTCTTCCTCCTCTCGTCCGAGCATAGCGGCGCGGCGCATCGAGCGCAACGTCCACGGCCCGGACGCCCGGACGGGCCGGTGCGGTCTCGGCACTTGTCCGCTGCGGGCGTCCGCGCTAGGGTCGGGGTCGACTGTCTCTCAAGCGAGGAGGGCCGAAGATGAAGCGCCATCGATTCCCGGTGTGGAGTTTTTTATTGCGAGCGAATACCACGGCCTTTGGCCGTGTGACCCAAAGAGGTTCGACCGATCCGTGGTGAAGACAATGGGTGGGAACAAGATGTTGTGGCTCAGACGCGTCCCCCTCCCCCGGGCTTCGCCCGGCCCCTCCCACCAGGGGAGGGGCGTTTCAT
>JAFGRB010000330.1 GCA_016935365.1 Deltaproteobacteria bacterium | reverse complement strand
GGCTTTCATATCTCGCCCCGTTGGGGCTTTGACCCATCGGACACTCTGACTGTGTGAGGCGCGGAGTGCCTCGACAGGCGCATCCAGGCGCCACTTTATTGCCTCGTCTTCGGCTCAGATGGGCCGAATGAGCTCCGGGCCCTCGCTGCGCGGCGAGTTCACGGCCGTGGAGACCGGAAAGACCTCGAGCTCCTCGCCTGCAAACGGCACCAGCAGCGCCTGCAGCTCGTCGGCCGGCTGCGGCCCGGCTGCGAGCCAGGTCGCGTAGGCCTCGGGCGGGAGGATGACCGGCATGCGGTCGTGGATCTGTGCCAGCTCAGGGCCGGGTGCGCAGGTCACGATGGTGAACGAGCACAGCGGTCCGGTGTCCGGTCCACGCCAGCAGTCCCACAGCCCCGCGAAAGCGAACGGCGCCTTGGCGCGCGTTCGGATGAAATACGGCTGCTTGGTCCGACCGCTTCGCTTCCACTCGTAGAAGCCGTTCGCGGGCACGAGGCAGCGCTGGCGGGCAAAGGCCTGTCGAAAGCTCGGCTTCTCGGTCAGGGTCTCGGCCCGGGCATTGATGAGCTTTGCGCCGATGCCTGGATCCCGGGACCAGTGCGGGATCAGGCCCCAGCGAAAGAGCTCGAGACGCCGCTCGCCGCGGTTGGGGATGACCGGCAGCAGCTGGGTGGGGGCTGCGTTGTAGCGCGGCTCGTAGGGCCCGGCCTCCAGCAGCGCGAAGGCCTCCCGCAGCTCATCGGCCGGTGAGATGATGGCGAAGCGCCCGCACATCTCAGCGGACCTCGCTCACTCCATAGGTGTGGGGAAGCCACCATGCGATCAGGCAGACCAGCACGGACGCGAAGGCCAGCAAGAAGCCCAGCTGGATCGCGACCTCCAACAGGAGCAGCCGCTTGCGCTCTCGAAGAACCGCGAACACGCCCGCAGCGAGCAATGCGGCCGCGAGGACGTACCCCACGAAGGCGCCGCGGTACACCCAGGAGCAGGCCGATGGCAGGACGCTCTCGGAGTACTTGAACCCGTGCCGCAGGATGTTCATCTGCACGCTGCTGTAGATGTCGACGAAGACCGTCGCGGCGAGCAGCGCGAGCACCGCGCCAATCAGGCGGGCGATCCGGATCTTGCCATCGTCCATCTGCCCTCCCTCGGCGCGCTCAGAGATCGTCCTCGGCCAGCACGACCAGGGAGTCCCCGGGTCCGAGCTGGATCTCGTCATCCTTGGCCGGATTGACCTTGACTCCGAAGTTGCGCTCGGGATCGGTGGCCAGCACAGCCAGTCGGTAGCCGAGACAGATCTCCTCCCGCTTGAGCGCCAGGGCGAGCAGGTCGCAGAACCGCACCCTGGCGGGCAGCTGCTTGAAGTACAGCTCGACCGGCTTGAGGTAGATCTCGGATCCCTCCTCCTGGAAGATGTCGTCGTAGAGCTCCTTGATGCGCGGCTCCTCGGAGAGCTGGGCGAAGATCATCGTGATCAGCTTGTTGCTGATGATGAAGTCGTTCACCCGGGTCTGGCTGATGAGGTCCTGGTTCTCCGAGTCGAGGATCTGGGTGATGAGCTTGGTCCGCCCCGAGTCCAGGCCGTCGTCGCGGACGATCTTGCGAAGCAGCAGGAGGATGACCAGCGTCTCCGAGTCCGTCTTCTCCGGGTTGGAGTCCTCGTCCTGGGAGAGGATGATCACGTTGTTATAGGTGAAGGGCTGCAGCTTTCGCAGGTGCTCCAGGTCGAGCGGGTTGCCGTCGATGAGCGAGATCTCCAGGCTGGCGTTGCCGTCCCGCAGGCGCTCGACCTCCGAGCGTATCCGCTCCGACGGCCTGTGGACCACGATGTCGATGGCCGAGCCCTCCATGAGGTAGTCGGCATACTCGCTGACGACGATCGAGGCGATGCTGTGCCAGCCCAGGATCAGCTCGCGCTCGACTCTCTTCTCGACGGCTGCGTACTCGAAGGGCAGGTCCCGTGGCGCGGCCACCGGCTCGGAGGCGAAGTGGATCGTCGAGTCGTCCTCGGCCAGGATCAGCACCTCGTCGCCCTCTCCCATCCGCGTCCCGGCCGGCGGGCGCAAGATGAGCTTTCCGTCCGCCGTGCGCACGCCCATGGGCACGCCGTCGGGGAAGTGGTAGAGGAGATCGTAGAACGGCAAGCCGCCCCAGTCCGCCTCGTGGAAGTAGAGCTCGCAGCCGTCGAAGGACAGGATCTCGTTGTAGACCACGGCCAGCCCGCTCGTGCGGGAGGTCTGGACGAGGATCTTACCCAGGATATCCCAGGAGTCGACGCAGGTGATCAGGGGGTCCTCGAATGTGCCGATGAGCTGGCGGCTGTCGGCGAAGAAGAGCTCGGCCACGATGGCGATCCGGTTCTTGCCATCCTGGCAGGCCAGCAGGGCCAGGATGGTCTTGATCACCTTGGCATCCGAGATCCGCTTCTCGTCCTCGGAGGCCTGGTCCGAGCAGGTGGACAGCACGATGGCCGACTTGGCGTCGACGGCGTTGACCCGCTTCAGGTTGGCGATGGTCGAGGTGTTGCCCTTGCGGCACACGATCCGGGTCGTCTTGGCGTCGGAAATGAACGTGTTGACCTGGTCGTCCATCTCCTCCTTCTCGCGCTCGGCCAGGATGACCACGCTCGCCTTGGACTCGCTCTCGTTGGCGATGATCAGCTCGCGCAGGATGTCCAGCACGCGTTCGTTCCAGTTCAGGATCAGGGTCTGTCCAGACTCCAGGACCCGGGAGCGTCCCTTTCGGAACTCGTACAGCATGCTGTCCAGGCTCGTGGTGATGAAGGCGATCAGCATGGAGAAGATGATCACGCCGATCAGGCCCGAGAAGACAGCCGACACCTTCAGCAAGGCGCTGGAGTCCGTGTCCACGCCTATGTTGCCCGGGTCGCTCATGGCCAGGAAGGTCGCCCAGGCGTTCCCGGAGAAGCCGCCGAAGATGTCGTACTCCGGGAAGAAGACCAGGATGGTCCAGCGCAGGGCGAACGCAAGGCCGAGGCAGAGCGCGAAGAGGACGAAGAGGCTGAGAAAGATCGCCACCCCGCCCCTGGACATGAAGTTCTCGAAGCGGTAGCGGACCTTCTCCCTGAACGTACCGAGCATTCGTCTCACCTCCGGAGCAGTTGCAAGCCAGCACTCTAGCCCCAAAACAAGTGCAATGCACTTGTTTTGGGGCTAGAGTGCGGCCTGCAGCGGAGGCAGACATGGCCACGAGGACCAAGCGCAAGCGAGCTCCGTACTTCGACATGCCGCCGGGCCGCACCCTGGGCTCGCGCTACCAGGTCCTGGACCTGCTCGGTTTCGGCTGGGAAGGCGAGGTCTACAAGGTGGTCGAGCGCCACACCGGCATCGAGCGGGCGGCCAAGCTCTTCTACCCGCACCGCAGCCAGCGCGGCCGCGCCTTGCTGAACTACGCCCGCAAGCTCAACAAGCTCAAGGACGTGCCGGTCATCATCCAGTACCACCACCGGGACGTGACCCGCTTTCGAGGGCAGCAGATCGAGTTCATGGTCTCCGAGTACGTCGACGGCGAGCAGCTCAGCACCCTGCTCGATCGCCAGGCCGGCCATCGCTTCACGAGCTTCGAGGCGCTGCACATCCTCTACGCCATCTGCGAGGGCATCGCCCCCATCCACATCATGGGCGAGTATCACGGAGATCTGCACACGGACAACGTCGTGATCCGGCGCAAGGGGATCGGATTTGGCGTCAAGCTGCTCGACTTCTTCGACTTCGGGCGCCCGAGCAAGGCGAAGATCCACTCCGATGTGCTCCAGCTCATCGACATCCTCTACGAGCTCGTCGGCGCCGAGCGCTGGTACGCCCGCTGCGGCCCGGAGATCAGGCAGCTCGTCTGCGGGCGCAAGCACTCCCTGATCCTCCGGAAGTTCCAGACCGCGGGCCAGCTCAAGAACGCCATCCAGAACCTGCGCTGGTAGCGGGCGAGAGCCTAGCTGCCCTGCCGCGCTGCGTGTGCTATACTCGGCCAGCATGGAGGACCGCGAATACTCGCTCTGCGCTTGCTGCGGAGCCCGGCTGGACGGGATGCCTGCATACACCTTGCGGGTGGACCTCTTCGCGGACGGTGGACCGATCCACACCAGCGAGGCCGAGATCGTTCGAGATCACGGCGACGAGATCCGCTGGCTGCTGTCGAGGCTGGAGCACATGGACGAGGTGGAGGTCTGCGAGGAGGAGTCCAGGGTCTTCGAACGCTTCACCTTCAGCCTCTGCTCGCGCTGCCGCCGGGACGTGCACGGGGCGCTGCGCGATCTGGCCACCCGGACGATCGACCGGGCCTGCGAGGAGTCATGGCATTGAACGCATCGCGAGCCGCCGTCGTCCTCGCGTTCCTGGCCCTGCTGCCGTGCGGGCCGGGCTCGGCGAGCGAGCTGAGCGCCATCGTCCTGGCCCAGGACGCGTCCGCCCCCGTGCAGGGCCGGAGCACATGCGCCGGTGGGCTGGAAGGCGTCCTGCGCCAGCTCGGCTTCCGGGTGCTCGATAGCCGCAGCGATCCCTGCAAGGCCGACCTCCTCGTCCAGATCATCATCCACCCCGTCGAGCGCATCGAACCGGCGACCCGCCGCGGCTTTTCGATCCGGGCAGAGATGGAGGTCTTCCGGCCGCAGGGTCAGGCCGGCGAGGGCGCCTGCCAGGGTCAGATCCGCGGCCAGAGAATGGGGCGTTTCCAATCCGTCGGGGAGTCCTACGGCAGCGAGTCTGCCGCCATGGCGGACGCCTGTCGCCAGATCGAGCGCCAGATGCGGGACCTGATCGAGCGGCGCATGGGCGAGCTTCTCGCAGAACCGACCACCATGACGATCACCCTGCGCTGGACCGAGCGGCTCGAGCCCATGCCCTTGATCAAGCTCAGCTCATTTTTCAAAACCGAGCTCGGCTTGGTCCCCGATCTGGTATCCAGCGACGATCAGCATTGCCGCTACTCCTTCATCATCGACGATCCCATGGGCCAGCTCGAGTCCCGCCTGCAAGATTTCCTGTCCCGCTTCTACGAGATCCGCGCCTGCTCGCGGGGACCGTCAAAAATCCGCCGCAGCCTCGACTACTTGCTGGCGCCCAAGCGCCCATCGACCCAGGCTCCTACTCGACCTGCTGCCCATCCTTCCAGCGGCCCTTGATCCGTTTCCCGTCCGCGGTGGTGTAGACGCCTCTTCCGTGCGGTCGATCGTTGGCGAACTGCCCCTCGTAGACCGTCCCATCGGGCAGGCTGAGAATGCCGCGACCGTGCTTCTTGTTGTCCTTGAACTGCCCGACGTACTTCTCGCCGGATGGGGCGACGAGGGCTCCCTTGCCATTGCGCATGTCGTTGCCCCACTCCCCATCGTACTTCCATCCGTCCGGCCAGACCATCTGGCCGTGGCCCACCCGGCGGTCATCCTTCCAGCTGCCCTCGCATCGCTTGCCGTCTGGCCAGGTGAACACGCCCTTGCCGTGCTTCTTGCCCTTGCTGAACCCACCCTTGTACTCGCGGCCATCGGGCCAGCGCAGCTCACCCTGGCCGTGCTTCTCCCCGGCGACGAAATCGCCCTCGTAGCGCGTTCCATCGGGAAGGGTGAGAATCCCGTGGCCGGTCCGTTTTCCGGCCCGCCAGTCCCCGTCGTAGCGCCTGCCACCGGGCCAGGTCTTCACACCGTGGCCGTGCGGCTTTCCAGCCGCCCAGGCTCCCTCATAGCGTTTGCCGTCCGGCCAGGTGTAGACGCCCTCGCCGCTCCGCTCGTCGTCGCGCCACTGCCCGGTGTAGACGCGCCCGTCCTGGAGCAGGTAGCGCCCCTGGCCGTGCATCTTGCCCTCGCGGAAATCCCCCTCGTAGCTGCGCCCATCCGGCCACTTCATCGCGCCCTTGCCGTGGGGCTTTCCGCCCGAGAACAGGCCGGTGTAGACCTGGCCCGAGGTCCAGCGCAGCACGCCGCGACCGCTCATCTCGTCGTCTTCCCACTGCCCCTCGTAGGTCACCTTGGCCGCGTCGGTATAGGTGCCGTGCCCATGCCGCTTGTTGGCCTGCCAAGCTCCATCGTAGCGGCTTCCGTCCGGACGCGTGTAGACCCCATGGCCGCAGAACTCGCCCTTGTCGAAGTCCCCGGTGTACTTCGCTCCGCTGGGCCAGGTGTAGCATCCCTTGCCGTGCATCACGCCGTCGACGAACTCTCCTGTGTAGACATGCCCTTTCTTGTCCCGGGCCTTGCCCTGGCCGTGGGCCAGACCCCTGCGGCAGGCGCCCTCCAGATGGGTCCACTCGACCCCCTCCCGGGCCCTGACCCTGCACTCCGCGCGGGATCGCATGCTCGCCGAGACGAGCAGCAGCACGCCGAGGAGCATGCAAGTCGGTCTCATCGCTCCACCACCTCCGAGAACAGCCGGCCGAGCCGGATCCAGCCAAGTGTTCAGGATGGATCTTCGGCTGTCAAGAATCGGCCCGACCGCGCTTCGATGCACAGCGCCAGCTTGCGAGTTGACTCGAAGTCCTCCCGGGACATAGACTGCTCCAGCAAGCGGCCGGCAGAGACTCGCCGCCCAGGGCCGATCGGGAGGACCGACGACGATGGATGGGTTCGACGCGAACGAGGGAGCCGAGCCCCAGATCGACCTGCGGGAGTACTGGAACATCGTCCTCAAGCGCCGCTGGACCGTGCTGGTGGTGTTCGTCGCCGCGGTCACGCTGGTGACCATCTTCACCCTGCGCCAAAAAAAGATCTACGAGGCGCGGGCCTCGATGATCATCGAGCTCTACGCGCCCCAGGTCCTCGGCAACGTCCGGGAGGTCTACAACCTGGGCGCGGGCAGCTACTGGAGCAACAAGGAGTACTACGAGACCCAGTACAAGGTCGTCACCTCGCGCACCGTGGCCCAGAAGGTCGTTCAGCTTCTGCGGATCGAGGGCAACAAGACCTTCCTGGGGATCGACAAGCTCCCCCCAGAGGATCAGAAGAAAGCCCTGGACCAAACGGTCGACTATGTAGAGATGGTCCGCGCGACCCTCGAGGTCGAGCCGGTCAAGGACAGCCGGATGGTCTTCGTCAAGGCCCGACACGAGGATCCCAAGTGGGCCCAGCGCCTGACCAATGCCGCGGTCAACGCCTACATCGACTACAACCTCCAGACCCGTAGGCAGATCACCCTGGAGGCGGCCGGCTGGCTGGCCGACCGGGCCAAGGAGCTCAAGGCCCGCATGGACGAGAGCGAAAACCAGCTCAATGCCTTCAAGTCGGAGCACAAGATCCTCTCCGTCTCGCTGGAGGACCGTCAGAACATCACCTCCCAGAAGCTGCTGGACCTCAACCAGACGCTCAGCAAGCGCCAGACCGAGCGCATCGCCCTGGAGGCCCGGCGACAGCAAGTGCTGGACATCAAGGAGGCGAAACAGCCTCTCGACAGCATCGACAAGGTGCTCGACAACAAGCTCATCCAGCAGATGAAGGAGACCTACTTCAAACTGAAGGAGCAGCGGGCCGAGCTCAACACGCGCTACCTGCCGGAGCACCCCAAGTACCAGGCCATCGAGCAGAAGATCAAGGAAGTCCGCCGCAACATGGAGCGGGAGATCGACAACGTGCTGACGAGCATGGAGTCGGAGTACCAGGCCGTGGTCTCCGCGGAGAAGCAGCTCGTGCGGGCCCTGGCCCAGGTCAAGGCAGAGGCGCTGGAGATCAACAAGAAGGCCATCGAGTACCGGCGGCTCAAGCGGGTGGCGGACAGCGCGGCCGAGCTCTACCAGCTCGTGCGCAAGCGCCAGCAAGAGGCCGCGCTCTCCGCCCACCAGGAGACGAACAACGTCTACAAGCTCGATCCGGCCATCGAGCCGGTCTTCCCCATCTACCCGCGGGTCAAGCTCAACATCCTGCTGGCGGCGATCATCGGGCTGCTGGGCGGCATCGGGCTGGCTTTCTTCCTGGAGTATCTCGACAACACGATCAAGAGCCAGGAAGACGTGACGCGGGTGCTCCAGACGCCTTTTCTGGGCATCATTCCCAGCATCAAGCTCGACCCGGCCCAGGAGAGCGGAGAGGTGGTCACCCTGCGCGATCACTATCTCGTCAGCCATCCCAAGAGCACGGTGGCCGAGTCCTGCCGGACGATGCGCACGAACATCCTCTTCATGTCCCCCGAAAACCCCGCTCGCCGCTTGCTGGTCACTTCCGCCAGCCCCCAGGAGGGCAAGAGCACGGTCTGCATCAACCTGGGGATCACCATGGCGCAGAGCGGCTCCAAGGTCATCCTGTTGGACACCGACATGCGGCGGCCTCGCCTGCACAAGACCTTCGGCGTCCAGTCCGGCACGGGTCTGACGACCACCATCCTCGGGGAGGCCGAGCTGAGCGATGTGATCCACAGCTCCGAGGTGCCGAGCCTCGACGTGCTGCCATGCGGCCCCATTCCGCCCAACCCCACCGAGCTTTTCCACACCGAGCGATTCCACCGCATCGTCGAGCAGCTCAGCGAGCGCTACGACCGTGTGATCTTCGACAGCCCGCCCGTGCTGGTCGTGGCCGATCCGTTGATCCTCTCGAGCATGATGGACGGCGTCGTGCTGGTCATCAAGAGCGCCAGGACCTCTCGCGAGATCGCCAGACGGGCGGTCAAGCAACTGCGAGACGTGAAGGCCAACATCCTGGGCGCGGTCATCAACGACCTGGACATCCAGCACCGCGAGTACGGCTACTACTACTACCGGCAGTATGGCTACTACTACGGAGAAAAGGAACGCGACGTCGTCAGCGGATGATCCGCCTGCCGACAGCAGGGCCCCTGGCGTGCACTGGTACGCGGTCCACACCCGCTCGCGCCACGAGCGCAAAGCGGCCGAAGAGATCCGCCAGCTCTGCGAGGTCTTCCTGCCGGAGTACTGGTGCCGGTCGCGACGCCGGGATCGCTTCAAGCGAATCCGCAGGCCGCTCTTTCCGGGCTATCTCTTCGTCCGCTCGGCGCTCACGCCGAGCGCGCGCCTGGGTATTCTCCAGGTGCGGGGGGTCGTGCGGATCGTCGGCAATCGCAGCCAGCCCGTGCCGGTGCCCGAGGTGGAGGTGGCGTCGCTCCAGCGCCTCTTGCACGCCGCCCAAGATGCCGGCCCGCACCCGCTCATCCAGGGACAGCGCGTGGAGGTCATGGCCGGAACGCTGCGGGGTGTCATCGGCCGCGTGGCATCGAGCCCCCGAGGCAAACGCATCGTCGTGACGGTGGAGCTTCTCGGGCGCGCGGTCTCGGCCCGGCTGGACACCGACGCGCTGGCGCCTTACGAGGACGATCCCGCCAAGCGCATCGTCTCGACGCGACGGTCCTGAGCGATCTCACTGCTCGACGATGACGAACTCGACGCGCCGGTTCTTTTCCCGGCCCCGCGCGGTGCGGTTGGGCGCGATGGGGCGGGACTCGCCGTAGCCGACCGCGTCGAGCCGCTCGGCCGCCACGCCCTTGTCGACGAGGTACTTGCGCACCGCCTCGGCGCGCTTCTGGCTCAGGTTGAGGTTGTACTTGTCCGAGCCCTGGGAGTCGGTGTGACCCTCGATGCGGATCTTCTTGATCTCCATGTGCGCCTTCATCGTCAGGGCGACCTGGTTGAGCAGGCTGAAGGAACGGCTCCGGATGACGGCCTTGCCGGTGGCGAAGTAGATCTTCTGCAAGATCTCGATCTTTTCCTTCCTGACGATCACCACCACCCGACCCTTGTCGGGACAGCCGTCATCGTCTCGGAAGCCGTTGATCACCTCGGCCTCGAGCGGACACTTGTCGTCCTTGTCCGGGATCCCGTCCTTGTCGTTGTCCGGGTCCGGGCAGCCGTCGTCGTCCTCGAAGCCGTCCTTGTCCTCGGCGTCCTGCGGGCACTTGTCCACGTTGTCCAGCAATCCGTCCTCGTCGGAGTCACCCCAAGGGCAGCCCGCATTGTCGGCTGCGCCCTTCTCCTGCGGGCACTTGTCGATGTTGTCGGTCACGCCGTCCTCATCGGCATCGCCCCAGGGGCAGCCCTTGTTCTCGGCCGG
>JAFGRB010000329.1 GCA_016935365.1 Deltaproteobacteria bacterium | reverse complement strand
GCCCTTTCAGGGCGCATGATTTTGTTCTCTCCGCTTCCCTGGGGCTGAAGCCCCAGGCTATATCCCATCGCTGCTTCGCAGCGAAAATCCGGATCTCGGAGCGTGCCAAGCCCATTCCTTCCTTGCGCTCCGAGATGTGTATACGGCTCAGGGCGTAAGCCCCAGGTTCAAGAAGGTCTACCCGCACACGCGGTTGCGGCCGGACTGCTTGGCCCGGTAGCAGGCCTGGTCGACCGCCTCGAGCAGCTCGGCCGTCGTCTGCTTGCCCCGGGGGCTGGCCACGCCGAGCGAGGCGCTCACGCCGATCTTCTGCCCCTTGTGGACGACCTGCACGGCCTCGATCCGCTTCCGCATCTTCTCCGCCAGGGCGAGCGCCTGTGCCTGGCCGGTCTCCGGGAGCACGACCACGAACTCCTCGCCGCCCACGCGCGCGGCCAGGTCGCAGCGACGCAGACAGCCGCGCAGCGCCTCGGCCACCAGGATCAGCACCTTGTCGCCGGCCGGGTGGCCGAACTCGTCGTTGATGCGCTTGAAGCGATCCAGGTCGAGCTGGACCAGGGCGAGCGACCGGCTGTAGCGGGCGTGGCGCGCCAGCTCCCGCTCGAGCCGGTCGTGCAGGCTGGCCCGGTTGTGCAGGCCCGTGAGCGCATCCCGGGTGGCCCGGAAGTAGAGCTGGCGCAACAGCCGGCCCTCCTCGGGGTGGTTGAAGCGCAGCGCGAGCCGGCAGGCCCCGATCTGCAGCCGGTCGCCGTCGCGGAGCACGGCCTTGTGCACCCGCTTGCCGTTGTGCCACGAGCCGTTGGTGCTGCCCAGGTCCTCGAGCAGCACCTGCCCTCGGCTCAGGCGCAGGGCGGCGTGACGCCGGGACACGCCGCGATCGTCGAGCCGGATGTCGACCCGCGGCGCGCTGCCGACGAGCATGCGCGGCCGGCCCAGCGGGATCACCCGGCCCTGCTCGCGGCCGCCCAGCACGACCAGGCAGGGCATGCGTTGGGTGGGTCGGTCCTGGGCCGCGCTGACCTCGGCCGTCCTGGCGGCAGCTCCTCTCACGACGCCGCCTCCTCGTGGACGGCGAAGATCTCGCCCTCCAGGCGAGCGAGCATACCGGGATCGGCGGCCAGCAGCTCGCGCACCTTCTCGCGGCCCTGCCCCACGCGCTCGCCCTGGAAGGAGAACCAGCTGCCGCTCTTGTCCAGCACGCCTGCCTCCACGGCCGCGTCGATCACCTCGCCGCTGCGGCAGATGCCAGCGCCGTAGAGGATGTCGAACTCCACGGTCCGGAATGGCGGCGCCAGCTTGTTCTTGACGACCTTGACCCGGGTGCGGTTGCCGGCCACCTCCTCGCCTTTCTTGACCGCCCCGATGCGCCGGATGTCGAGCCGCACCGAGGCGTAGAACTTGAGGGCGTTGCCGCCGGTGGTCGTCTCGGGGTTGCCGAAGACCACGCCGATCTTCTGCCGGATCTGGTTGATGAACAGCACCGTGGTCATCTGGCGGCCCATCTGGCCGGTCAGCTTCCGGAGCGCCTGGCTCATCAGGCGCGCCTGCAGGCCCATGTGGCTGTCGCCCATCTCGCCCTCGATCTCGGCCCGCGGTACCAGGGCCGCCACCGAGTCGACCACCACCAGGTCGATGCCGCCGGAGCGGATCAGGGTGTCCGTCACCTCCAGGGCCTGCTCGCCGCAGTCGGGCTGGCTGACGAGCAGCTCGCCCACGTCGACGCCCAGCCGGCGCGCGTAGCTCGTATCCAGCGCGTGCTCGGCGTCGATGAAGGCCGCGATGCCCCCGGCCTTCTGGGCCTCGGCGATGGCGTGCAGGGCCAGGGTGGTCTTGCCGGACGACTCGGGCCCGAAGATCTCCACCACCCGCCCCCGCGGCAGCCCCCCGATGCCCAGGGCCCGATCCAGCCCGAACGATCCGGTCGGGATGACGGGCACCGTCTCCACCTCCGCGCCGCCCAGCCGCATGATACAGCCCTTGCCGAACTGCTTCTCGATCGTGGCCAGCGCCGCGGCCACCGCCTCGAGCCTGTCCTTGACGCCCATGACCCACCTCCTCCCCGCGAGGCGTAGCAACGCCCGTGCCAGGGGGAGGCGGCATTGGATTCCAGGCACTTGGAGCGGTCGCCCGGCCAGGCGTGTCCGGATTTCGGACAGTCAGCCAAGGCGCTCTCGCAGTTGACCCCGCGCCGAGATGCGGGCAGGATTACTGAGGTGCATTTTTTTACCCCAAGGATGTAATCAAATCCCGGCAGCCGGGTCTTTCCCTTCGAGAGCTGACGATCGCAAACCCGACTCGAAGGAGGAAGAGATGAGAAAAATCACGGTCATCCTGAGCTGTCTCGCGCTCGTCGCGGCCTGCGGCGGCGGATTTCAGGACATGGACGATCCCGAAGGATCCTGCCGGCTGATCGGCCAGGCGCTCACGCCGGACGGCGAGCCGGTCGACGGCATCTGGGCCTACCTGGTCCGAGACGGCCAGGCGGTCGACCGGGTGCGGACGAACGCCCGGGGCGAGTTCGAGATGGAGCTCGACGCGCTCGGCCCGGTGGACGTGGTGCTCAACGACGCGGCCGGCCGGGGCTCGCTCAAGCAGATGGCGCTCTACGAGGGCGACAACGACGCCGGGCGGCTCTTCCTGCAGCCGCTCGAGAGCCTGGCGCCGGTGGTCGACATGCGCGGGGTGGGCTTCGAGGAGCGCATCACCACCGAGCGGGGCGACTACCTCCACCCCCAGTACAACTCGGACCGCTCGGCGGTCTACGCCGCCCGCAGGCTCGGCGGCGAGGCCAACTACGAGGTCGTGCGCATCGACCTGCCCTCGGGCGCCGAGACCGTGCTGCGCAGCGACGAGGACCTGTACTGGAACGGCCCCAGCTTCACCCTGATCGAGGACCGGGTGCTGTACTACCAGTCGTATCGCCCCGTGCCGGACGAGCCCGACACCATCGCCCAGAGCCACGTGCTGGTCGACACGTCGAGCGGCGCCGAGCTCTACTCCGCTCCCTGGTGGCAGGTCATCGACCTGCCCTGGGTGCACGGCGACGCGATCTACTTCTTCGAGGCCTTCGAGCGCACCAAGGCCTATGACACGATCTTCGGCTGGGCCTACTACTACAACGTGCGGCCGGTGCGGCAGGACCTCGTGACCGGCGACCGGACCGCGGGGCGCACCATCCCCACCAACTGGATCTCCTACTTCAGCCTGCTGGTCCACTCCGGCTCCACGGCGGCCTTCTCGCCCCGGCACGACTGCGACCCCGAGGATCCGCAGTGCGACTGGGACCCGCCGTCCGCGGTCTACTCGACCGACTTCGAGACCCTCACCACCCGCTACGTGACGAACCTCGGCCAGGTCGCTTCCTGGACCACCGACGAGAGCTGGAACGGGGACGCCCTGTACTTCATTTCCGCGGATGCCTACAGCTACGTGAGCCAGACGATCGAGCGGCTCGACGTGGCCTCCGGCGACATCGAGACCGTCGCCCAGCTCGACTGCGGGTCGACCGGCTGCCCGGGCTGGACCGCCCTGGACGTCTCGCCCGACGGCGGCGAGCTGCTGGCCTTCCTGTACCGCTACGAGGACAGCCAGCGCAGCGAGGCGCTCGGCTTCCACCGCATCGATACGGGAAGCGGCCTCGTGACGCAGATCCCCAGCGCCCACACTGCGGACGGGCGGGCCTTCGTGCTCTGCCAGGGCGAGTACCCCAACTGCGATGCCGCCTACGCGGCCGACGGCAGCACGGTCGTCCTGACCGAGGTGCTGGAGATCGAGGGCGAGCGCTTCGGCGCCCGGGTGGAGATCCCGGCCCCGGGCCCGGCCCTGGCCCGGATCTACGCCGTGGGCGAGGGCGACTACTACGTGCCCGCGGTCTACTCGAGCCCGGACAGCAGCCGGGAGGCGCTCCGGCTCCGCGATCTGGACAGCGGCTTCTTCCAGCTCCTGGTGGGCGAGGCCGGCGAGTCGAGCGAGGCCATGCTCCGCCAGACCCACATCACGGCCGATCACAGCACCGTGAGCTACTCGGCGGACGGCGCCTTCCTGTACTACTTCACCCGGGACCCCATCTCGGGCTACGTCCAGCTGTTCCGCGTCTCGGCCTTCGGGCTGGGCGAGGAAGAAGCGAGGTAGATGACCGGACTGGTCAAGGCGGCCCGGCGAGGTGATCGGAGAGCGCAGCGGGCGCTCTTCGATCACCACCACCGCCGGATCATGGCATACTGCCTGCGATGCGCGGACGGAGACCGGGAACAGGCCATGGATCTCACACAGGAAACTTTCACGCGGGTCTTCAGCCGGCTCGACACGCTGCGCGACCCGGACCGCTTCACGGGCTGGCTCTTCGCCATCGCGGCCAACGTCTGCAGGACCCAGCTCTCGCGCGCCGGACGCGCCCGCGAGCTCGTGGACGCCTTCGCGCTCGAGCAGGACCGTCATGTGCAGGCGGACGACGCCCGGGCCCGCGAGCGCCGGATCGCGCTGGTGCAGAGGCTGCTCGCGAAGATCGAGGACCGCACGCTCCGGAAGATCGTCAACCTCAAGTACGCCGAGCCGGAGCACACCACCCGCCAGATCGCCGCGCAGCTCGACATCCCCCACGGCACGGTGACGGTCAAGCTCTCGCGCTTCCGGGCCGCCGTCCGGCGCGACCTCGCCCGGGCCCTGCTGGAGGTGAGCTGATGGCCAACTGCCCCATCCAGAGCCGGGAGCGCCTCGAGGCGCTGCTCGCGGGCCGTCTTCCGGAGGACGAGCGCCGCGCCCTGCAGGCCCACCTGGCCGAGCCCTGCGAGCGCTGCCTCGAGCTCTTCGAGTCGCTCGACGAGGCCGAGCTGCTCGATCTCCACGCCCCGCCCGAGGCGGCCCTGTCCGCGCAGGAAGCCGATCGCATCTTCGCTGCCGCCTGCCCCGCGCCCGCGCCCGGATGGCGCGAGCGCCTGCGGGCGCTGCTCCGCTGGCCGGTCCTGGCGCCGGCCGCGGCCGCGCTGGCGGTCGGGATCGCGGCCTTGATCTTCCTGCTCCAGCCCGCGCCGCGATCGCCGGAAAGCGCGCCCGGCTACACCGGCGTCAAGAGCGCGGGCGCCGAGATCGTCGAGTCGCTCGACTTGATCGGGCTCGTGGGCCGGATCCAGGACGGGCGGCCGACGGTCGTTCGCCCGGCTCGAGACGGCGAGGCGCTGGTGGACGGCGAGGTGCTGCTGCTGCGCGTGCGCGTCAGCCAGCCCGCCTGGGTGAGCCTGTTCGGCGAGACGGGGCGCTCCCTGATCCCGATCTATGCCTTCGACCGGCAGCTCGAGGCCGGCGAGCACGAGCTGGCCGCTTCTGGATCGGCGCTCGCCATCCAGCCCGGCCAGCTCGGAAGCCGGGCCAGGCTGATCGGGATCGCCTGCCCGGCCCGGGTGCCGAGCGAAGCCGTGCAGCGGGCAGAGCAGATCGTCGATCCGCGCCTGCGCGCCGAGCTGCTGCCCGGCTGCGCCGCGGCGACGCTGCGGCTACGCGCGGGCGAGGACGAGGCGCCATGAGACGCTTGTCCGCAAGCCCGTCGCTCGTGCCTCGCGGCCTGCGCCGCGGCGACGCCTGCGGCTGCGCGTGGGCGAGGACGAAGCGCTTGTCCGCAGCCCCGGCGCTCGTGCCTCGCAGCCTGCGCCGCGGCGACGCCTGCGGCTGTGCGCGGGCGAGGACGAAGCGCCATGAGACGCCTGTCCGCAGCCCCGGCGCTCGTGCCTCGCAGCCGGCGACGCTGCGGCTGTGCGCGGGCGAGGACGAAGCGCTTGTCCGCAGCCCTGGCGCTCGTGCGTCTCGCGGCCTGCGCCGCGGCGACGCTGCGGCTGCGCGCG
>JAFGRB010000328.1 GCA_016935365.1 Deltaproteobacteria bacterium | reverse complement strand
GGCAACAGCGCGGTCAGCTACCGCGCGGTCTGCACCGACGTGGGCGGGGCAGCCCAGTGCTCCTACCCGGTGGACCAGAGCACCGACTGCGGACTCGCGGGCCAGATCTGCGATCCGGAGACGGCCGCGTGCGTCGACTGCCTGGATGACCTCGACTGCGGCTTCCCGTTCGAGGTCTGCCAGGACAAGGCCTGCACGGCTTTCTGCACGGACGACGACAGCGAGGACAACGACGACGCAGGCCACCCTGCGGCGCTCGCCGGCGACAGCCTGCTCGAGGGCCGGGTCTACTGCGACGGCGACGAGGACTACTACGCCTTCCCGGCCGTGGCCGGCGACTCGATCTCGGTGCTGGTCGACTTCGTCCACGCGGACGGCAACCTGGACCTCGAGCTGATCGGCCCGGACGGCTCGACCGTGGTGGCCTCGTCCACTTCGGCCACCGACGGCGAGGCGATCGAGGACCTGCTTGTGGGCAGCGGCGAAGCCGGCACCTACACCGCGCGCGTCTACGCCGCGGCCGGGGTGCAGAACGGCTACGATCTGCTGATTGCGCTGTCCGACGACCCCTGCTTCCCCAACCCCTGCACCACGCCGCCGCCTGCGAGCTGCGCCGGCGAGGTGCTGACGCGCTATGCCAACCCGGGTGCTTGCACCGACAACGCCGGCCAGGCCGAGTGCGACTACCAGGAGGAGGTCATCGACTGCGCGGCCTCGGGCTTGCTGTGCGACGAGATCGGAGCGGCCTGCGTGGAGTGCTTCGAGGACACCGACTGCGCCTGGCCGTTCGAGGTCTGCGACGCGAGCGCCTGCACGGCCGGCTGCCAGGACGACGCGTACGAGGACAACGACATCGTCGACGACGCCACAGCGGTAAGCGACGGCACGGACTGGAGCGACCTGGTGCTCTGCAGCACCGACTCGGACTACTACGCCGTGGACCTGACTGCGAACGAGGAGATCTCGGTCGCGATCCGCTTCAGCCACGCAGATGGAGACCTGGACATGCTGCTTTTGGATCCCAGCGGGGTCAACGCGGTGGCCACGTCGAACAGCTCTACGGACGACGAGGCGATCGACCACACCGCAGTCGAGACCGGCCTGCACTACATCGCAGTCTTCGGCGCCACAGCCGGCGATCAAAACGTCTACGGCCTGACGGTCTCGGTCTTCGACGATCCCTGCCTGCCCAACCCCTGCACGAGCGCACCGGCCGACGCCTGCGTCGGCAACCTGCTGGCGAGTTACCTCTCGCCCGGGACCTGCACCGACAATGCCGGCACGCCCGAGTGCGACTACCCGATCGACCCCAACAGCGTCGACTGCGGTGCCACGGGCGCCGTCTGCCAGGCCGCGGCCTGCGCAGGACGCTTCGCGGTCGCGGGCGACGTGATCATCAGCGAGTACCTGGCCAATCCCGCCTACGTGAACGATGAGGCCGGCGAGTGGCTCGAGATCCACAACTGCTCGACCGACCTGGTCAACCTGCGCGGCCTTGTCTTCAGCGACGCGAGCGACAACACCTTCACGGTCCAGGACGACATCATGCTCGCGCCTGGCGACGAGGCAGTGCTGGCCGTCGACGCCGACCCGGGCACCAACGGAGGCGTGGCCGCCGACTACGACTACCCCGACACCTTCAGCCTGGACGAGGCGGACGAGGTCATCTCCATCGAGCGCGTCGGTCAGCTCGTGGACGAGATCTGCTGGGCGGTGAGCAGAGAAGGCGCCTCGGCCCAGCTCGCTCCCGCCTACCTGGACGCCGACTCGAACGACTTCGCCGAGCACTGGTGCCAATCGACCGCCGCCTGGGGAGCCGGGACCGATCTGGGCAGCCCGGGCGGGGACAACGCAGCCTGCCCCCCGCCTTCCGTGCCCTTCCCCGCGATCATCGGGTATGGCGCATTCCACAGGGGATTCGACCCGACCATTCTGGATCGAGCAGGCGAGATGCCCGTCCCGAACGTGGCGGATGTCTGGGCAAAGGAGGATTATCAGAAGGAAGCGGTGAGAAGCCTGACCGACAGGGGGGTGCTGTGCGCAAAGCACCGATCCGAGTTTCCGATAGAAGGTGACAGCCGTTTGCAGGAGTGGGAGGATTTGAAATGCCTGAATAATGCCGATCCTCCAAGTGACCAGGAGCTGGAGACGTGTATAGAGATCAACGTCGACACCTGGGAAGATGCGTACTCTGATGAACTGGGCGGTCTGCTCCCAGATGGGTTTCAGGCAATTACAGTCGACGAGTTTCTCGGAAGCTGGCGCGATACCAGCCTCCAATATCGAATAGGCTTCGAGACTCTCAAGAGAGTAAAGGAGCGAAATCCCGATCGACTGATCTTCGTCTGGGGAGTATATGGAAAAGAAGACTATGATGATCCGTGGATTCCTTCTGCGCTTGCCCAACTGTACACCTATGCGGATCTCTACATGGAGGAAGTATATGTCGATGAGCTCTCCACCCCAGCCGATCGCGACTCTCTGATCGAGTCACGCATACTCAAGATACGAGACACCTGTCAGGGCCATGGCTGCGATGGCTTGCTGGAAAAAACAGTCATCGGCCTGTCCACCGCCGACACCGAAGACTACGCCTACGATCGCGATCCGGGCGTGGACTTTCCCGACTTCGTCGACTCCGAGATCCACTTCATCAGGAACACCTCGGTTCTCGACCAGCTGCCGGGCGTCGCCTTCTACTCATTCGCCCGGACGCGACCGGAGACAGTCGCCTGGATAAACAAGCTCGCTCGACACTACTACATCGACCAGAATACATCTCTCTACGGTGATGGCGACGACTCGCTGCCTTTCGTCTCCGATCCCAGCTTCGAGAGCGGAACCGGCTGGTCCTTCCAGGCAGGGGCCGGAGGAGAGATCGCCATCAAGCACGTGGAGCCTGATCTCGGCTGGCCTTCCACCTGGCAAGACCCAGTCACGGGCAAGCACCGGGTTCCTCACGGCGACACGGTGCTGTACATGAGAAAAGGCACCGACCACAACCGGGTGACACAGAACTGCACCGTCTCGCCGAGGGAGTTCTACCACCTCGACGTGTATGCCAAGAGTCAGACTGAGCCAACTGTTATCGAGCTGGCGGCGGATGTCGAGGTCCTCGACACGTCCGAAAACGATCTGATCACCTTCAAGGAAAAGGCATGGATCCGATCCGACAGCGGCAGAGACGTTGATTATTATGCCGAATACCATCGCTGGACGCGCTTCCGGATCGAGTTCAAGACTCCGAGGGACGTGAGCGAGATACAGATCGTGCTCTCGGATGCGGGGACGAGCCCGAACGATGTCACGCTCTGGGATTTCGCAGAGCTCGAGAAGCTGAAAGTCGGCAGCTTGACCGCTGGAATAGGCGGCGTGGAGGTAGACGAGCGGATCGTGAAGAACAGGGACTTCGAGCAGGACAGCTACTTCTGGTGGGAGTGGCGAGCCTATGGCAACACCTTGTATGGCCAGATCGTCTCGACCCCGGCCCAGAGCGGAACGAGGAGCCTTCTGGCTCAGAGCGACACGGGCACCGATGCCTGGCTGCAGGACGTCTTCTTGCAGAATCCCAAGAAATACAAAGTATCCGGCTGGGTGTACTGGGTGCAAGCAGGCGCAGGCGCCCAGGCCTCCATTCAAGTCAGGGCCTATGACACCGACGGGGGCTATACCGACTTCAGGGCCGATGCGGACAGTGCGCTGCTCGGCGATTGGCAATACGTCGAGACCGAGTTCCAGCTCGGGTGGCAGTATGAAAACCGAGCGCTGCTCTTCGTTCGCACAGATGGCGCGTGTCAGGCCTACTTCGACACCCTCGAGATCGAGGAAGTGCCTCTCTGACCCATCGAGGCGATCCGGACTTGCTAACGTCGAAAACGTTAGATAACATAACGTCATGAACGTTAGCGATCGAAACTAGTACGAACACGCCGCTATCGAAGCAGGTGAGGGTTCAGAATAGCCACTTCATGGACCCCGCTCGAGCACGATCACGGCGTCCCTCTCGGCTCGAAAGCGCGCCATCGGCGCCGTGCACTCCTTGACCTGCGCGAGCGTCAGGTCCCGGTCCCTCGCCCGGTATGCGAGATCGACCTTCACGAGACCGTCTTTTACGCTGGTGCTGCGCTCGAGCTGCAGGCCGTTCTCGCCGCTCGATGAGAAGCGCACCGGCTCCGGCGGCTGCGTTAGGTGTAATCCCTCCGGCAGCCCGATCTCCAGCGCCAGCTCGCGGGAGGTGGCGAAGGGCAGCCTGGCAGGCAGCCTCCGCTCCCCCTTCCCGAAATCCGGCACCCGCAGCCAGCCGGCGAGTGGTCCGAGGTGGAAGATCATCTTCTCGCCTTGCAGCTCGGCCTTCCTGCGCGGCCGGTAGCGGACGGTCAGCGCGAGCTCCTTGCCGGGCCGTTCCTTGTTTTCGATCGTCCGGTCCGCGATCTCGACCTCACCCGCCTCGGTTGCCCGATCGAGGATCCAGCGCTCCACCTGCCCCTCGGTGGCCGACCACAGCGCCCTGCGCACCCGGGCCGCCTCGAGACCCAGATAGCGAAGACGCGCCTCGGCCGCAATCTCCCCGGAGGCTGACAGCTTCGCCTGCACGCGTATCTCCATCCGGTTCTCCCCGGCGGACGGCGTGGGCACAGGTTTGACCTCGTGGTAGTCGCGCCGCATCCAGAGCGCCTTGCGTCCGAAGAACGCCCAGCCCACCTGTCCCGCATCCAGCCACGGCGCGTCCAGGCCTATCAGCCGGCCATCCGGCATCGAGAGGAAGACATGGGTGAACTGGGCCGTATCCAGGATGCCGGGATCGAAGCCCGGACGTCCCGGCCGGGCGCACAGCACCACGCCGGTATCGATCCCTGCCGCGAGCAGAAGCATGCGCAGCAGACAGGTGGCCTCCTCCAGGCTCGCCGCGCGCTTTTCGAGCAGCTCGCCCACCCGGATCGGCTCCGTATCCCAGTATGGCGAGATGTCGTGGATCCGCTCCGGATCGTCCAGCGCCAGGTTCTCGAGCGCCCAGCGCCGCAGCCTGCGGACCCTCTCCGACTCGTCCTCCACGCCCGCGCAGATCCTCACGGCCAGCGACCGGATCTCGGCGGGCACCGGCGCGCCGCCGTGGGTGAACCAGTGGAAGTACGTCCCCGCGATCTTCGCCAGGTCCAGGTCCGGAAGCTTGTACCAGACCGAGATCCGGCTCGAGAGCTCGTCCACGGGCGGCATGTATGGCTCGCTCGGGATCGAAGGGACGTTTCGAGCCGTCCAGATGTGATGGGGGTTCATGTAGATCGCCGAGGCGGCCATCTCCACGTGCTTGGCCGGCTTCAGGTCGTGACGGTCGGTCAGCACGCCCTCGAGCGCGAGCCTCTTCCAGCGCTTCTCGATCGCGAAGCGCGAAAACAGCACCGGTGCGTCGAGCCGGGAGAACGACCAGCTCGACTCCACGCCGTGCCGCGTGTAGTCGTAGCCGAGGATGTCGCCGGACGAGAGGTCGGGGAAGACCACGATGGTCTTGTACAGATGCACGGGCGGCACGGCTCCCTCGATCACGTCTCTGCGCACCTCGGCCTTCTTGACGTCCCCCGCGCCGACCGCGACCCGCCGGCCGTCGGGCTTCTCGACGTACCCTTCGAACCGGATGAGGTCCCCGATGTGCAGGATCTCCAGGCTGCCATATCGCTCGGTGCCCGAGCGGGTCAGGATCTTGATGCGCGCCTTGCGCGTGAAGGCCAGGGCGCGCCCGTGCACCACGCCGATCGAGTGATAGTGGACCCAGCCCGCGTCGTACAGGAAGACGGCGTGGGCGCCTCTCATCGTGTCCGGAACCCGCATCGACTCGACAGCCGGAGGCACCAGCTTGAGCGTCCGCACCGTGCAGCTGCTGCACAACGCTGCGGGGAGCGCCAGGGCGAGAAGGATCCATATGGACATCTGCATGGTACGCTCCTTTCCAGTGAACCAGCAACCGAACAGACCCATTCGATTCCGGGCACACTCCCGTCTCGGATGGGCACACAATCGATACACAAGCTCCCCTGGTCGTATCCAGTCATAGCTCCACCGAAGCGAGGTGTCAACCTGTATGCGGCGGTTCTTCTGGCGTTGACTCTGGGCCGGAGAAGGGGATAAGAATGGGGGGTCCTCGGGGTGCATTCCCCCGAGGTGGTACTCCATCCAACCAACGCTTGGAGGTTTCCCATGCGCGCAGGTCGAATCCCGAAACTGCTGAGCCTGCTCCTGCTCTCGCTCGCCGTCGCCGCCTGGCTGGGCGGCTGCGGGGGGCGCTCGGACACCCAGCCCGACAGCGGCACCGACGGCGGGACCGATGGCGGCACCACGACCGACGTCGAGATTCCGGCCATCCAGAACCCCAACCACCCCGACTACATGGGCGAGGGCGAGCCGGTGCTGGTCCGCGACGTGGTGGTCACCACCTTCCAGAGCTCCAAGGGCTTCTGGGTCTCCGAGCCCGAGGGCGGCGAGTGGTCCGGCATCTACGTCTACACCGAGTTCCTCAGCCCGCGGCCCGAGGTCACGATCGGCGATCTGGTCACCATCCGCGGCGTGCACGCCGAGTACTACAACAGCTCCCAGATCGAGGCCGCCCAGGTCGACAAGACCGGCACTGCCGCTCTGCCGCCGGCGACCGTGGTCTCCACCTCGGACGTCTGCACGACCTGCGCCGATCCCGAGCCCTACGAGGGCGTGCTGATCAAGGTCGAGAACGTCGAGGTGCTCAACCCCGACTTCGGATTCGGCGACTGGACGGTCCAGCCGACAGGCGGCGGTGATGAGCTGGTGGTCCAGGATCTCTACGTGACGAGCTCCCAGTTCTCGCCGACGGCCGGCTTCGCCTTCACCTCGCTCACCGGCGTGCTGGACTACTCCTACGACGAATTCCGCCTCACGCCGACCCGCTGCGAGGACGTTCTCGACAGCAGCGGCAGCGCGGTCTGCGTGACCGTCGAGTGCCCGGTGGGTTCGGTCACCATCGACCAGATCCAGAACCCGGATCACGCCGAATGGGTCCCGCCCGACTGCGCGGTCACGGTCAACGGCGCGGTCGTCACCACCCCGATCGCCGGGGACGGCTTCTGGGTCTCGGACCCGGCCGGCGGCGCCTGGTCTGGCATCTACATCTACGCCGGGCACGTCGAGCCGGCGCCCCAGGTCTCGGTGGGCGATCTCGTCGACATCGTCGGCACCTCGGCCGAGTACTACGAGAGCACCCAGATCGCGGCCAGCTCCGTCACGGTCACCGGCACGGGCAGCCTGCCCACGCCCTCGGCGGTCGCGACCGCCGACGCGTGCACGACCTGCGCCGGCGCCGAGCAGTGGGAGGGCGTTCTCATCCAGGTCACCGACGTGGTCATCGCCAACGCCGACTTCGGCCACGGCGACTGGACCGTCACCCCGCCCGGCGGCGGCCAGGAGCTGGTGGTCGAGGACCTGTTCGTGAACGCCGACCTCTTCGAGCCGACCGCAGGCTATGCCTTCAACTCGATCACCGGCATCCTGGACTACTCCTTCGACGAGTTCCGCCTGGCGCCCACGACCTGCGACGACCTGGTCAACGACCTGGGCGAGCCCGCCTGCTCGGGCAGCGCCGAGTGCCCCACCGAGCCGGTCACGATCATGCAGCTCCAGGACCGCAGCCGCGAGGACCGCGTGCCGGTCGACTGCGACGTCGAGATCGAGGACGTGGTGGTCACGGCGGTCAGGCCCTCGGGCGGCCTGTGGGTTCAGGACCCGGCGGCCACCGAGTGGGCCGGCATCTACGTCTACTCGACCCAGGTGGACCTGTCGACCTTCGGCGTGGGAGACACGGTCGACATCTTCGCCAGATACGTCGAGTACTACGAGCTGAGCGAGCTCTCCCTCTACACGGACGACGGCCACACGATCACCGCCACCGGCACGGCGGCCGTGCCCGCGCCGCAGGTGGTCGCGACCTCCCAGGTCTGCACCCCGGGCGGCGTGGGCCTTAGCTGCGCCGACGGCGCCGACGCCGAGAAGTACGAGGGCATGCTGATCCAGGTCCAGGACGTGGTCACCACGCTGACGCCGTTTCTCGGCGACGACCAGGCGGATCACGGCGACTTCGTGGTCTCCTCGCCCGGCGTGGCCGACGCGGACGTGATCATCGGCTGGTCCATGAAGCACGGCTACGCCTGCCCTGAGGGCGAGGAGTGCACCGTCGACAAGCGCTTGATGGGCATGCCCTTCGACTCGGTGACCGGCGTGCTGGACTTCTACTTCTCCTACTACCGCATCCAGCCCCGGCCCGGAGACGGCGACTTCGTCGAGGGAGAGTGCGACCCGAACGACGGCGACTGCGACGGCATCCTGGACACGAACGACAACTGCCCGGCCGACTACAACCCGCTGCAGGAGGACAGAGACACCGACGACGTCGGCGACCTGTGCGACAACTGCCCGGACGACGACAACCAGGACCAGACCAACTCGGACACAGACAGCCTGGGCGACGCCTGCGACAACTGCCCGGCCGACGACAACGAGAACCAGGCCAACATGGACGGAGACGCGCTGGGCGACGTCTGCGACCCGGACAGGGACGGCGACCACATCGACGAGGGCGACGGCTCGAACCCCTGCACCGGCGGCGAGACGACGTACTGCGACGACAACTGCCCGACCGTGCCCAACGCCGATCAGGCCGACGAGGACGAGGACGGCATCGGCGACGCCTGCGAGTCGGGCGGCGCCCATCTGCTGCTGACCGAGATCTGCGTCACGCCCACGGCAAACGAGTTCATCGAGATCCACAACCCCTCGGCCCAGGCCGTGGACCTGAGCAACTACTACCTCTGGGACGCCACCTACGCAAACTCGGGCCTCTTCTACTGGCTGATCGCCACCCTGGACACCGGCTCCTGGCAGACCTCCGACTTCCTGGCCCGCTTCCCGGCCGGCGCCAGCATCGCCCCGGGCGGCTACGTGACCATCGCCACCCAGGATCAGGCTTCTTTCAACGGCGTCTACGGCGCGGATCCGGACTTCGTGCTCATGGGCACGCCCACCGGCGCCACCCAGGCGATGCTCGAGGGCGTGGCCGGCTCGCTCGGCAGCGGACCGACCATCTCCAACGACGGCGAGGTGATCGTGCTCTTCTACTGGGACGGGTCGAGCGATCTGGTCCAGGACGTGGACTACGTGGTCTGGGGCGACAAGGCCGAGGGCTCGGACAAGACCGGCGTGACCGTGGGCGACTCGACCTACCTGGCCGACACCCCGGTCGACGACCAGGACATCGTCGCTGCCCAGGGCCACAGCGCGGGCCAGTCCTGGCAGCGCAGCGACCTGAGCGAGGGCGCCGAGGTCAAGACCGGCGGCAACGGCATCAGCGGCCACGACGAGACCAGCGAGGACCTGTCCACCACCTGGACGGCCGCTGTGCCCACGCCGGGCGCGGCCACGCAGTAGGCAGTGCTCCTTTCCTTCGCCCGGTCCGGTCCGGGCAAGCCGGGCCGGGCGCTTGACTCGATGGCATCCGTAACCCCTTCTTGCCCACTGCTGAGGTGAATCCAGATGAACGCGGATTCGAAGCTGAGCTGGATCGGCTATGGGCTGGCCCTGGCCGTCCTGGCGCTTCTGTCCCTGGCCGCCTGCACCCTCGAGACGGAGCAGCCGGCCCTCGAGGGCAAGACCGTGCGCTTGACGGTGCTCCGGACCTCCGACATCCACAGCCGGCTCTTTCCCTACAACCTCAAGCCCAACTCCCACGACCAGGGCGACGGCCTGTTCGAGGAGACCGCCCCCTACGGCGGGCTGGAGCGCATCGCGGCGCTGATCGAGCGCGAGCGCCGCCGCGGCCAGCGGGTGGTCTACCTGGAGTCGGGCGACATCTTCCAGGGCGCGCCGGTCTTCAACTACGGCGCGGGCGAGCCCGAGTTCCGCTGGCTGTCGACCATCGAGGCCGACGCCATGGTGGTCGGCAACCACGAGTTCGACAAGGGCGCGGCCAACCTGGCCGAGCAGGCTGCCCACTGGGTCAACTTCCCCTTCCTGGCGGCCAACTACATCTTCGAGGACTGGACCGAGGACGAGAACAACGCCCTGGGCCGCATCGTCCAGCCCTACACCATCGTCAACGCCAAGGGCGTGAGACTGGGCATCATCGGCATGGGCGACATCGGCTCGATGTACTCCATCACCCAGGGCGGCAACTCCATGGGCATCACCCCGCTGGAGGCCAACGAGACGGTCCGGGCCTACGTGGAGTTCCTCAGCCCGGCGGTCGACCTGGTGATCGTGCTCAGCCACCTGGGCCTGACCGAGGACCAGGAGCTGACCGACGGCCACGCGATCTACCTGAGCCGGGACAAAAACGTCTGGCCCTTCATCGAGCGGGAGCACGATCCCTGGAAGCGCATGGCCTGCGACGAGTGCGCGGACAACGTGGTCAAGTACTGGGTGCCGGGCGTGCGCGGCATCGACGCCATCCTCGGCGGCCACCTGCACATCCTGACCCGGCCGCCCATGCTGCTGACCGACCCGGCCGGGCGCAAGGTGCTGCTCGAGCACCCGGGCGCCTTTGCCAAGTTCATGACCCGGCTCGACCTGATGGTGGCCATGCCCCACGATACGTACCACTGCGACACCGAGGCCGGCCTGTGCGCCCCCCAGGACAATCACTTCTCCCGGGGCGTGACCTGCACGACCGACGCCGACTGCGACATCCGCAAGCTCGCGCCCTACGGGCCCGAGATCGTGGCCCACACCCAGAAGCTCTTCCCGCTCGACTCCATCTGGTGCCTGGAGCCGCGGCCCCAGGACCGCTGGGACGACGAGGAGTACTTCTCCTGGTACTACCTCAAGGCGCTCAAGGGCTACTGCGACGCGCGCGGCCACGGCCCGACCCGCAACCTGCTCGAGCCCTACCGGGTGGACATGGAGCTCGATCCGCTCTTCGACCTGACCCAGGTCTTCGGCTACGCGCCCAAGGCCATCAACCGCAAGGACACGGCCGGCGGCGGGGACGCGCCGCTCGGCAACATGACGGCGCTGGCCATGATGATCCGCAAGCGCGTCGAGGCCGAGTTCTGCGTCACCAACACCCTGGGCATCCGCGACAACCTCTACCCCGGCGTGCTCAACATGGAGACCATCTTCAACGTCTTCCCCTTCGAGAACACCATCACGGTCATGTACTTGAGCGGGTCGGAGATCCAGGAGCTCTTCGACTTCATCACCGAGCGCTCCGGCGGCCGCGGCTGCCAGAGCCAGGCCCAGATCGCGGGCTGCTCCTTCGTGATGAACTGCGGCCAGGCCAAGCGCAACGAGGAGCACTACAGGTGCAGCTCGGCCGAGGACTGCTGCCCCTACCGGCCCGAGATCTGCGCCGAGGGCTACTCGGGCACGGCCAGGTGGGAGTGCCGCGAGGGGGCCTGCTACGCCCACCCGGCCGAGGACATCACCGTGGGCACGGTCACCCTCGGAGACGGCAGCGTGGTCAAGCGCCCCCTGGAGCTGAACGCCTCGTACCGGATGGCCACCAACGATTACATCGCGGCCGGCGGCTCGGGCTTCAACGTGCTCAAGCGCAACACGACCAAGGTCAACACCGGCATCGCCATGCGCGACTCGCTGACCGAGTACCTGGCCCGCTTCCCGTCCTGCGAGGATCTGCTGGCCGCGGATCCCAACCAGGTCGACCCCTTCTCCCTGGCCTTCTGCCTGGATCACCAGAGCGACGAAGCCCAGCGCGAGATCCTGGTCCAGGGCTCCTGCACCTGCGGCGACGTGCTGGACGGCGACCCCAAGAACCGCTGCGACGCGCTCGGCCCGGCCCTGGTCAAGTTCTGCCAGAACCCGCTCAAGTACCCGATCGTGGTCAACGAGTCGGACGGCCGCATCACGGCCAAGGTCAACTGAGGAGGTGCGAGATGAGGCGACGATTCAAGCATATCTGGCTCGCCGCGCCCCTCGCGCTGGCCGTCTTCGCCACCCTGGCCGCGGGCCCCTGCGTGGAGCACCGGGCTCTCGAGAACGGCCTGGCCGGCTTCATGGTGACGGTCAAGCAGGCGAGCGGCCCGGCATCCGGCTCGGGCACGGCCGCCGATCCGTATGCCTACACCAGCGGCGACGTGACCTTGACCTTCGACGCCGAGGCCTTCGACCAGCACGGCATGGTCATGGAGGACTTCGAGGGCGAGGTGGCGCTGAGGATCACGCCGGGCGAGCTCGCCTTCCCGGGCGACGTGGTCGCCTTCTCCCACGGCCGGGTCCAGGACGCCACGGTCCGGGTGCGCAAGGTCTTCGGGCGGGTCAACCTGTGGCTGGAGGACGTGCGCTGGGTCTCGGGCACCGACGAGCACATCGGCGTCTACATCTTCGGCGGCCCCGAGCCGGACGAGTACTACGACCTGCACCACGCCGAGGGCACCTGGGCCACGGGCACCTCCAACACGGTCCACTTCGCCGACCCCACCCTGCGCCAGGTCCAGAAAGACGACTGGCTCGAGAACATCGACTACTCCTCGCTGGCCGGCAACTTCGTCGAGGTCGAGTGCCACCGCGACGAGGACGGCGACGGCACGGTCGAGGAGGACGAGCACGGCTGGCTGGTGGTGACCGGGGTATACAGCGAGGGCTTCTACGTCACGGACGTGACGGATGCGGGCCACGGCTACAACCACCTCTACGCCTACAACTACTCCTACCCCGAGGGGCTGGAGGTGGGCTACCGGCTGGACAGGCTGATCGGCACGGCCACGGACTTCTCGGGCTGCACCCAGGTGGGATTTCCCGCCTGGACCGCGGCCATGAACGCGGACAAGGACCCGGAGCCCTTCCGGGTCCAGGACCTGGACGCGCTCATCCCGCCCGCGCCCATCACCAGGGCCGTCTGCGACGAGGAGGCGAGCGCTTCGACCGAGCACCTCTGCGGGCACTCCAAGTACAACTGGGTCATGGAAGCCCTGGAGTCGGCCCGGGTGCGGCTCGAGAACGTCCGCGCCCCGGACGTGCTCGTCAACTGCGACTTCAACTCCAACCTGGAGATCCCCTTCACGGATCCGGAGGGCTCCGCGGCCAAGGAGGTCACCTGCCGCGATGCCTGCCTGGAGCGCGACGGCCAGACCGCGATCATCGCCAGAGAGGTCGTGGCCGACAACGCGGTGCTGCGCGAGCTGACCACCAGCCCCTGCACGTCGGACAGCGACTGCGCCTCGGGCAAGTGCGGCATGTTCGATGACGAGGCCGGCCCGGACTACTCCGGCATCTGCAGGCTCACCTGCCCCTGGCAGGCGAGCATCGAGACCATCCGGCCCTACTGCATCGAGCTGCGCATCTCGGACGACCACGTCTGCACGGAGCTGTCCACGATGCGCCAGTACGGCCAGTGGGTGGTCTCCCTGGACGACGGCCAGGGCCCGATGATCAACGTCCTGAGCCAGGAAGCGCTGGTGAACTACGACCCGGAGGCACCGGAGAACCTGGGCCGCAGCATTCCCTTCCTGCAAGGCAACCTCCAGCAGGTCCGCGCGGCCCGGCCGCGCTGGATCGTGCTGATCGGCATGTTACCGGCCGACGTGCCGGACGAGATGAAGCCCTGAGCACAACCCATTCACGCGAGCCGTACTGCGACCCGAGCGAGGAAAAGACATGAACCGATACGCCGCAGTCCCCATTGCATGCATCGCGCTGCTCCTGTGCACCTCGATGGCCGGCCCGGCCCTGGGCGGCGACTTCATCGACACCCGGCTGAGCTTCGTCTTCTCCGAGAACAACTTCTTCGCCGGCCCGGGCGAGACCATGGTCAACAGCCCGGGCTTCGGCATCGGGGCGGACAAGTCCAACACGCTGTTCTTCGACAACTACGACACCCGCTTCTCGGGCTTCGAGACCATGAGCCACCTGGTGCTCTACAAGAAGCTGCCGGCCTTCTTCGACAACTTGATGACCGAGGCCTCGCTGGTGGTCCGCTTCCGGATCCTGGGCGAGGACTCGACCGATATCTACGATGCGGGCTCCTACATCCGCCTGACCTACGACCTGTCGGCCGGCAGCGCCAGCAACAAGAACGTGCAGCTCGTGCTCTTCCCGGTCTCGGGCGATCGCTTCCGACTGGGCTACTCCTACAAGATCTCCTGGGGCGGCAGCGGGATCTTTCCGCTCAACTACGGCCTTGTCCCGGCTGCCAAGCTGCAGTTCAACTGGGACTATGCCTACGGCTTCGTGGGCATGAAGACCTCCCAGATCAACGAGCACGTGGGCGACACCGAGCAGACCGAGCTGGTGACCAACTACGGCGTGCTGGGCGGCGGCGGCGTGGACATCGAGGGCATCCGGGCCGAGGTCAACGGGGGCTACTTCACCCGGGGCGTGTTCCAGCACGAGGGCGTGCGCGGCGAGCCCATCTACGGCTTCGGCATGAGCTACCAGGTCGGCTACCACATGGGCATGCCGATCGGCAGCTCGATCGACTTCAAGCTCTACGAGAACGACCCGGACCGGGAGATCAAGTTCTTCTCGCCCGAGGAGTACGGGACGGGCCTGAGCTTCGTGGTCAAGCACGAGGGCTCCTTCCTCTGGCAGACCCTGGAGGACCCGGACCTCTACGGCACGACCGTCAACCAGATGGCCATGGCCTTCGACGTCAACGCCGCGCTCAAGTGGGGCTACCTGCGCGTGCACCTGGATGCCATGTACCGGACGCTCAGCTTCCTGCTCTACGAGGTGCCGTCCTTCACGCCCTACCAGGAGTTCCCGGACGCGGCCGAGGCCGAGGGCGAGTTCTTCGCCGCCCTGGGCGCGGACTATCACCTGGCCAGCCTGCGGCTCACGCCGGGCATCAAGTTCGGCGTCCAGAAGCCGGCCACCTTCACCATCGAGAACCTCAACGTGGGCGGGGCCGAGTTCGCGGGCAAGCGCACCGTGGTCGTGCGCGACGTGGCCTCGCGCTCGATCCTGCCGGTCAACGAGGGCGCGGCGCTGATCTGGTCGGTCAAGGCCAACGTGAAGTGGGATATCTCCGAGATCCTGGCCCTGGTGGGCGAGGTCTACTTCACCTGGGACGACAACCAGGTGCGCTACGTGAGCGACTTCTACGGCCTCAACATCTACTCCACCTGGGCCGACGCCCAGATCCTGGGCGTCAATCTGGCCGCTCAGGCGCGCTTCTGAGACGCAAGAACGCCTTCACGTCCTCCGGCAGCGGCTCGTCGTAGCCGTGCACCTCGAAGGACCGCCCCCTCTGCAGGTAGCCCTTGGCCCGAGCCTCGTCCAGGTCGGCCGGTCGCATGTGCTCGCAGCCGTGCGACTCGAGCAGCTCGAAGCTGTCGTCGCCGTATCGCTCCTCGCCCCTCGGCGTGGGGTGGATCATGTGGCCCGCGGTCCGGCCGCTCCGCTCGATCAAGTAGAACGCCCGGTGGCCGAAGTCGTTGCGCGTGTAATGCTCCGGCAGGCCGCCCCCGTCGGCCAGGAAGTCTTTGACCTCCATGGGTCTCGCGAGCACGCTCGCCGCACCGGTGGCGAACTTCCACTCCCCCTGCTGGCGGAACTGCACCTGGCCGTCCTTCATGCGCAGCTTCGCGCCGAACGGCACCTGGGAGTAGTACCAGCTCTGACTCGTGTGGGCTGCCGAGCCTTTGATGTGGTACCGGCCGCGGGGCGTGGGCAAAAAGCCGTAACGCCTGGAGCGCCGATCGCGCCGGTATCGGGACGGTCCGCCGCGCATGTCGTAGACGTCCAAGACCTTCCCTTCGCGACGCACCACCAGCTTGCGCTGCTGGTCGCCGGGGTAGAAGTGCAGGTAGACGTTCCAGTCTACTTTCGGGGGCTCGGCGTCGACGTCGAGAAGCGGCGCGTCGCTCTGGGTGAGCGCGTAGTTGATCAAGCGCAAGCTCCGAGAATCCAGCTCACCCGTGGGCTTGTGGCCCATGCGATGCTGGAAGGCCATCAGGGCCGTCTCGCAGCGGCGGTCGAAGCTGCTTCCGGCGCCGGGCGCGATCCGGGCATCGCCGAGCAGCTCGGCCGCAGATCCCAGGGCCGAGCGCAGCCTGCACACGTTCTCACCTCGATCGCCGGCCTTCAGAAGGACGCGATCGGGCAGCTCGCCACCCTCGTCGGCGAGCTCGGCCTTCAGCAAGGCGAAGGCCTCTGGATCCATCCGCCCCGCGTGCTGGCGCATGAGCGCGATGACCGTCTCGCGCCGCCTCCCGGGCACCTGCATGGCCAGCTCGACGAGCTGGATCGCATCCTCGATATCGATCCGCTCTCCGATGAGCTCCTGGGATCGATCGCCACAAGTCGATACCGGATTCGGCATGCCGCACCTCCCTTTCCGTCGGGCATCTGCAGCAAGGCGCATGCCACGCGAAAAAGTGATTATGATTCAAGCAAATAGGCGCCCGCGCCTGGATCGGATGTCCGAGATCCGGACCCCGCCTGCCCGGATCTCATCCATACTTGCCGCTTGACCCTCGACCGGAGCCCCTTCTAGACTCCGGAGCATGCCCCTCGACGCCTGTCTGTTCGACTACGGCAACACCCTCGTCTCCACCCGTCTGAACTGGAAACGCATCATCCCCGAGAACCTGAGCGGGCTCTCCCGCGTCCTGCGCGAGCACTTCGACGCGCTCGACTGCGAGCGCCTCCAGCGCGACTTCCTCTTCATGCGCGCCTGCGGTCGCAAGCGCGCCGAGGAGGACTGGATCGAGACCCGGGCGATCGACTCGCTGCGCGCCGCCCTGGCGCTGCAGGGTCGCACGGCGCCCGACGCGCTGCTCGAACGCGCTGTGGACGGCTACTTCGAGGCCGAAGAGCAGGCCTACCCGATCATCTTCGGCATCCCCGAGGCCCTGGCCAAGCTCAAGGCCATGGGGCTCACGCTGGGGGTGCTATCCAATGCCACCTGCGGTCGCCTGGTGCGCCGGGCCCTCGAGCGCCGCAACATGCACCACTACTTCGACGTCGTCGTGATCTCGGCCGACGTGGGGATCTGCAAGCCCAGCCCGGTCATCGCCCACCACGCCCTGAGCTCGCTGCAGGCAGAGCCTTCCCGCTGCGCCCTGGTGGGTGACCGGATCGAGATCGACGTCGCCTGCGCGCGAAGCGCGGGCTTGCGCCCGGTTCTGGCCGACTTCTTCGGCGACCGCCTGCCACTTCCGGAGCGCGATCCCCGCCCGGATGCCGTGGTGCGCACGCCCGACGATCTGGTCAACCTGCTCAGCTCCTGGCGCTACGATTGAGCCCCTCCGCGTGCGGAATCCAGCTCGAGCAGCGCCTCGACCCAGCGCTCGGGCCCGCGCAGATCGGGGAGGACGAGATCGGCCCCGACCGCGGCGAGCTCGGAGCCCGTGTACTCGCCCGTGGCCACACCGACCGCGACCGCGCCCGCGGCTCGCGCGGAGGCCACGTCCCGCGGGGTGTCGCCGATCACGAAGGCTCGCCCCCGGCTGCCCTCGCCCGCCAGCTCGCGCCCGCGCCCGATCGCAGCTCGCACCAGCGCGGTCCGCACTGCGAGCGCATCGTCCGCATCCGTCCCAGCCTGCTCGGCATCCTCGCAGAAGCCGCCGAAGGCGAAGTAGCGCCAGAGATCGCCGCGCTCGAGCTTGATGCGCGCCCCGCGCTCCAGGTTGCCGGTGGCCAGGCCGCAGAGCGCATCCGATCGAGCTGCCAGGTAATCCAGGCTCTCGCGCACGCCCGGCAAGACCCGGTAGTCCCGAGAAAGGCGCACCGAACCGACCAGCCCCTCCACGTAGGCATCCAGGATCCGTTCCGCGTCCGCGCCCGAGCCCAGCCCGTGGCGCTCGAGCAATCGGCGGACGATGAACCCGTCGGTCAGGCCCGCGCAGGACATCCCTCGAGCGGCGTGCTGGATGCCGAAGATCGCGCACATGGCGCTCTCCAGCGCCCGGATCCCGGCGCCGCCGGTCTCCACCAGCGTCGCGTCCACATCGAAAAGAAACAAGTGCACGCTCTTGACCGCCTCGTCCTCTGAGCCTAAGCTAGCAAGCATGAGGTCTATTCACTTGTATCTCACGGCAGCCTTCGTGGCTACCCTCGCGAGCGGATGCGAGGCGGAGGAGCGGGCCCAGCTCTCCATCCGGATCATCTCTCCGCGGGCGGGAGACTCCGATCTGCGCGGTTTCAGCGATCCCGAGCACCCGCCGGAGTACATCCAGATCATGGTCTGCCGCAGCTCCGATACCGCGACACCCATCGTGAACATGGATGAGGCCTGGGACAATCTCAAGGAAGACTCCGGCAAGAAGTACCTGCTGATCGACATCCCGCCCAACGAGGAGGACGGCGATCCATACATCCTCCAGCTCGCCAGCAAGGTCAGCGTGGACGGCGGCTTCGATGTGGACGAGTGCGGCACCATCGGCAACATCCTGGCAGCCCGGGGGGCCAAGGTCCGACTCGATGTGGCCACCCACGAGGAGGATTGCTTCTGGCTCTGCAGTCAAGACGAACACTGCGCGGGCGGCGCCTACTGCCTGTCCTTCGAGTGTTACCCACAACCACAACACACTTGCACCGTGGACGAGGACTGCACGACCGGCGCCATCTGCGATGGCGGAATCTGCGACCCCCCTTGCATCGAGGACACAGACTGCCCAACCGGCGCCCACTGCGACCAGGGCACCTGCAACGCCCAGTGCGGCATGGGCCTGCCGGAATGCTTGGGCCACTTCAACTGCTGTGCCGGTATCTGCTCCCAGTCCTGCCCGGCCCCGTGAGCTGTCAGCCCCGTAGACGCGTTGCGAGCTCGCGCAGCCGAGCCAGCCCGTCTGCGCTCAGCATGTCGTCGACCAGCAGGTCCGCAAGCCCCTCGGCCAGGGCCTCCAGCTCGAGCGCAGCGCTGCCAGACAGAAAGGTGCGCGCGGCCGGTGCCGGCTCGCTGAGGGGGTTGTGTCTCAGCCGACGAGCCGACTCGATCACGCGGGGGGCGAGCGAGGCCCGGAGCCGCAGCTCGTGCGCGTCGATCTCTGTCGAGACATGCCGGGCGCGCTCCGCCAGGCTCCCGCTGTCCGCCGCGCCAGCGTTCGTCGAGCGCAGGCCGCTCAGGCGGGCCAGGGCCAGCAGGCGCTCGAACAGCGCCGCGTCTCCGACCGTCTCGCGCCTGGCCAGCTCGTCGAGTATGCTCTCTTGCTCGGCCGCTCGCTCCATGTCCTGTAAAAAGACATCGAGACGTGCCTCCGCGGTCTGGTTGCCCGCAAACAGGGCTACGGCGGTTTGCCGACGCTGGGAGAGCAGCAGATCGGCGCGCGTCTCCAGCTCCTCCGCCGACAGATCGCCGAGCGGGCTGCGGTCCGGATCGTGTCGCCTGACCAGGATGCGATAGATGCACAGCAGGTCGACGAGCCAGCGAACGGCCTCCTCCTCCAGGCCTTCGAAGCCGGCGATCTTCCGGATCTCATCCAGGCCGTAGTAAGTCTCCGGAAGCCTGGCCAACCAGCGCACGCGCCCCTGGCCGCGCTGCTCGCTCGCCTCGCCAGGCGCATGTCGCGAGAGGTTCTCCAGGATCCGGCCGAGCTGCTCGTGCCGGCCAGACAGGGCAGGCAAGCTGGCCAGGCTGTCCGAGCTCGCCAGACCGTCCAGCGCAGAGATGTCACCCATCTGCCAGAAGCGCAGCACGCGCTCGACATCGACCAGATCCTCCCGGCCGGATCGGGTCTGGAGCCGCTCGGCGAGGTCGTGGAGGTACGTCCGAGCGCCGAGCCGCTGCTGCGCCAGGCTCGACATGCAGGCGCGAATCGTGGGGCCGGAGATCGAGAGCGGTGACCAGGGCGCGCTGCGCAGCACGGCCCGCACCAGGCAGATCGCGTCCTCGGGCCACGAGGCATCCAAGAGAGCCGAGAGGGGCTCGGCCAGGCAGCGCTCGGGCCGCAGCGCCTCCAGCCCGAAGGCCGCCACCAGGGAAGCCAGGTAGGGCTCGGCCGCCTCCGGGAAGCGACGCGCCATGTCGATCCGCCAGGCCAGGTCTCGCCGGTCCAGCGGCTGGCCCACCACCGGGCCGCACGCCAGATGCAAGCCCAGCTCGAGCGCCTCGCGACGCGCCTCCGCCTCCTCGCAGCCCATCCGCCTCTCGACGAGATCGCACGCCACCTGGCGCAAGTCCTCGAGCGCTTCGACTTCCTGTCCGCCACCGGCCTCGACCGCCAGCCTGGCCGCCACGGCCCGGCCGAGGGACTCCAGCGCCACGCCGAGCCCAGGGCGGCCTACCGCGTCCAGGACCCGCGGAGCACTGCGGCGCAGGGCCGATGCCAGGATGGCGAGGAAGCGCCGATCCTCGACTTGCTCGATCCAGCCGGCCAGCGCCTTGCAGAGCAGCTCGAGCGCCGAAGCGCTGAGCTCGCCCGCATCCGATCTGCGGGCCATCTCGTCGAACCAGCCTCGCCAGGCAGTCTCGCGCTCCTCCCGGCGCTGGTCGCTCGCCAGCTTGAGAAAGACGTCCACCGCGGAGCAGGTCTGTTCGCTTTCCAGCTCCTCCGCGAGCTCGTCCAACCAGCGCAGGTCTGCCGAGATCCGCTCCTGGCGCAGAAGCGAAAGGTCGCCGGTGACGAGCTCTGGGTGCTCGACATCCCAGCACCCGTCGTATGCGGGCTCGCCCGAGACGCGCCAGCGCGTCACCGCGAGCAGCAGCCGGGTCTGAGCCTTCAGCAGGTCGAACCAGATTGCGGGTGGACGACCCTCGTCCGCCACCATGAGGACTCTCTTGGCCGCGCTGACGAGATCGGGCACGAGCGCGTCCATCTCGGCCCAGGCACCCCGCTCGGGCGGCCTCAGCCCCGAGAGCCAGCCCGCCATGATCCCGGGCACCTCGGCGGGCACCTTGTCAGAACCCTGTCGCTCCACCTCGGCCGCGACGGCATCCAGCAGCCCGACCAGCAAGCGACTGAAGCGGGCTCGCAACGCACCCGAGGGCGCCCGCTCCAGACCTCCGAGACAGCCCTGCCCCAGCGCCTGCAAGGCCTGGGGGGAGTCCAGCAGCAAGGCTGGATAGTGGGAGAAGAAAGACTCGATGCCCAGCTGCAGCGCGCTCCAGCTCGGACGCGCATGCCGCAGCTCGCGATCGAGCGCGCCCGCCTCGTACTGGATGGCCTGGCCAGGAAAGCGCGCCTGGACCACGGCCTCGAGCGGTCCGGTATCCGACCAATTGCCCATTTCTTCCCGCGCGATCGCTCACAGCGCATCGAGCTCGATCTCGAAGCCCGCGACCGGTACGCCGATCTCCCATCGCTCGAGCACCTCGGGATGGATCTCTCCGAGCCATCCGATCGGACGGCTCGATCCGGCGAGGCGCACCTCGGCCGCACGCCCCGACAGGAAAGTCGGATGGCTCGCCTCCTCGAGCTCCCATTCCACCCCCAGCGTGCTCAGCAAGAAGTCCAGATCGGCGTGGGCTTCCGACACCGTGACCTCTCCCCAGGCCAGCAGCGCCGCCAGGTGGAGCCGGGTGCGGGATCCGTGCGATGCGCCGCGATCGAACAGGGCCACCTCGCCCGCCTCGAAGAGCCTGTGAGGATAGGCTGCGCCGGCCGAGCTCGACTCCACCCGCAGCAAGCACGGCAGCAGCGAGTCGCGCAGCACGGCGTAGTTCGCGTTCATCACGTTGTCGACCTCGACCGCCGCCTGGCCGGGATCGATGCACATTCGATCGCGGATCTGCTCCCGGGCCAGCAGGATGTTGGAGATGATCTCCTCGTAGCCCATCCCGATCATCGAGTCCCGGACCTTGTCCTCCAGCAAGCTCAGCTCCGCGGGCCGGCCGGGCGTGAAGTCGCGCGGAAGGCGCGGCTCGAAGGTCTCGTATCCGCGGGTGATGGCGAAGTCTTCGATCACATCCACCGGGTGCAGGTAGTCAGCGCGCGTGGGTGGCGGCTGGACCAGGATCAAGTCCCCCTCCCGTCGTACGTCGCAGCCGTAGCACTCGAGCACGTTGTCCACCTCGACCGCCGTCACCTCCACGCCCAGCAAGCGGCTGAACTCGCTGACCGGGATCGAAAGGCCCATGTCAAGCCTCAGCGGCACGTCCACCTGGCTGCCGAACGGTGTGCTGTATGGATACACGGTCCGCACCCGCTCAATGCGCCCCCCTCGATCGGCCAGATCGCAGGCCATGATGTTCAACGCGAGGACGACCTTGGCCAGATCGTGGCCGGTGGCCTCGACGAAGAGATCGGAGTCTCCGGGCACGACCTCGCCGAGCTCCCTGGAGTTGATGATCGGCGGCATCGACAAGGTCAAGCCCGCGCGATCGATGAGCAAAGGCAAGCGGTCGAGGCCTTCCAGGATAGAGCGATACTCGATGCCCTTGGGGTGGCGCTCGAGGATCTCGGCCAGGGTCATGGGCTCGTCGAAGCCCAGCGGGATGTAGCTGTGAGCGGTCGGCTCCACGGACTTGTAGCTCACCGGCATGTGGATCCGCTGTACGTTGTAGACTCCGATGGCCACGTCCCGGCGGCGGGATCCGTAGCTCTCGGCCAGCTTCTCCTGGGTCTGGATGAGCTGGATCAGACCGCGGTCGGTCACCTCGATCCCCCGCACCAAGAAGGCCGCCACGTAAGGCCGAATCTCGCGCATGGCGCCATCGACGAGAATCTCACCTGCCGGCTGCCCTTCGAAAAAGGGGTAGTCCCGCAGGCGCCCCCGCGATGCGCGCAGCTGGCGGGCGATGCCCTCGGCGGACCAGAGGTCCGGGCGGTTCGTGTCGCTGAGCTCCACCCGCCACAACCCGTCCGGATCCTGCCCCTTGAACTCGCCCTTGACGAGATCGAGCTGATCGGCCAGCGCCTGCTCGTCGATCTTGAAGCCGAGCAAATCCTGAAAATCGAACGGGTCTATCGAGATGGTCGGCATGGCTTCAGTCCTTCATGCGGATGCGGGTAGCGCGGACCTTGCCGAGATCCGGGGAAAACAAATCCCGGATGTCGTCGATCCCCATGGCCACCATGGCCATGCGGTCCAGGCCCAGTCCCCAGGCGATGACCGGCACCTCGACGCCTTGCGGCCAGGTCACCTCGGGCCGGAAGATGCCCGCCCCGCCCAGCTCGGTCCAGCCCAGCCTGGGATGCTTCATATGGATCTCGACCGAAGGCTCGGTGAACGGAAAGTAGGCCGGCGCGAAGTGAATCTCCTCGGCCTTGGCCACCTCCTGGGCAAAGAGCTTCAGCAAGCCCAGCAGCGTCACGAAGTCGATCGACTCGCCGAGCACGATCCCCTCGCACTGGTAGAAATCCGGTGCGTGCGTGGCATCGACCTGGTCGTAGCGAAAGCAGCGCGCGATGGCGAAGTACTTGCCCGGCACCTCGGCCTGGTGAAGCCAACGGGCCGAGAGCACCGTGCCCTGGCTGCGAAGCACGAGCCGCCGGCTCCGCTCGCGGTCGAACGCATAGCCCCAGCCGCGGCTGCCCGTCTCGCCGCCGTCCGTGTGTACCGCCGCCACCCGGGACGCGAAGGGCTCGTCCAGCTGATCGGCCTTCGCCGGATCCTTGACGAAGTAGACGTCGTGGATCTGCCGCGCCGAATGGAACTGGGGCATGAAGAGCGCGTCCATGTTCCAAAACTCGCTCTCCACGAGCTCGCCCCGCATCTCGGCGAAGCCCAGGCTGCAGAGCTTGCGCCGCACGTAGTCCAGGAACTCCCGGTAGGGATGCCGCCGACCCGCCACCCGCGAGGGCCGGATGGCAAGGTTGTAAGGCCGGAAGGTCTTGCCCCGCCAGCTGCCATCGGCCAGCATCGCGGGGGTGAGCTGGTTGATCTCGTCGCCGCTGCGGCCGGAGCGCAGGGCTGCCTGTTTGACCTGCTGGCCGAGCTCGGTCAGCTCGAGCGTCCGGGTCGTCTGGATGTCGATCCGAAAGACGCCCTTGGCCTTGCCCCGCTTGCGGCTACCAGCCTCCACCCGGGCCGCATCGGCCGGGTCGAGCGAGTCCATGTCCAGGCGCTGCTCGTCCGCGACGCGACGGATGAGCCGCCCGAGCGCCACGAACGGCTCCTTATCCGCATCGTCGGCCAGGCGCAGCTCCTTCTCGGCTCCGGCCTGCACGACCCCGGCCTTCTTGAGCGATCCCAGGGCTGTACCCGCCTCCTTGGGATCCAGACCCTCGGTCCGCATCAGCTCGGCCACCGGCAGCGCGCCTTCTCGCAAGCGGCGGATCAGCCTCAACTCGGGCGTGCCGTCCACGTAGCTCAGACCCAGCTCGGTCAGCGAGACGAAGTGCTTCTCTCGGGAGAGCACCTGGCGCATGCAGCCCTTGGCGAGCTGCCACTCGATCACCGTGCGCAGCCGAGCCGCGTCGATGCCCTCGGCCTCGAAGCTCGCGTCATCGAGCCGGGTCTGCTCTCCGAGGGCCTGCAGCACGCGGATTTCAAGCGGATGCAATGTCCTGGCGATCTCTTCGGGATTCATCCGTCCACCTCTCAAGCGGCCGTCCTAGCACAACGCTCCCCGTCCGTCAAACAGGCTCCTGCTTCCCATTTCCGAGACTTCTGCTATGCTGGCCTCCATCCTTCTGCCCCCACTGGAGGTGCACCATGAAGACCCGATTCAACTTCCCGACCCGGATTCTCTTCGGTCCCGGCGTGCTGGCCGACTTGCCCGCCGAGCTCCTCGCCCTGGGCTGCAAGCGCCCGCTGGTCGTAACCGAGGCGGGCCTGCTGGCGACCGGCATCCCCGAGCGCGTACAGGCCGTGCTGCGCGATGCCGGGCTGGAGTCGGGGCTCTTTTCCGACGTGGCGCCCAACCCGAGCGATGGGCAGGTGGAGGCCGGCGCCGAGGCATTTCGCGCCCACGGCGCCGACGGGATCGCAGCCGTCGGGGGCGGCAGCCCCATGGACGCCGGCAAGGCGATCCAGCTCCGCATCCACCACGCCGAGCCCCTGGAGAAGTACGACGACCTGGCCGGCGGCGATGCCCTGATCACCGGCCCGCTGCCCCCGCTCGTCGCCGTGCCCACGACGTCCGGCACCGGCTCCGAGGTCTCTCGCTCGGCGGTCATTTCCGTGGCGGCCGCGGATCGCAAGGTCGTGATCTTCTCCCCGCGATTCATGCCGTCCGCGGCGATCTGCGATCCCGAGCTGACCTACGGGCTGCCGCCACGGATCACGGCCGAGACCGGCATGGACGCCCTGTCGCACAACCTCGAGGCCTACCTGGCGCGCGGCTATCACCCGATGGCGGACGCCATCGCGCTGGCCGGCGTCGCCATGGTGGCCGGGAACTTGCCTAAGGCCGTGGCGAACGGGAGAGACGCTGCAGCCCGAGCCGAGATGATGATGGCCTCGACCATGGGCGCGGTGGCTTTCCAGAAAGGTCTGGGCGTGATCCACTCGCTGGCCCATCCGCTCTCCTCGGTCAGCGGGCTGTCGCACGGGCTGGCGAACGCCATCATGATGCCGCACGCCTTGCGCTTCAACGCGGCCAGCGTGCCGGAGCGGATCGTCGAGATCGCCCGTGCCCTGGGTGCAGACGACCATTCGCCCGAGGGCGCGGCTGCGGCCGTCGAGGCGCTCTTGCAGCGAATCGGCTTGCCCGCCCGGCTCGGCCAGGCCGGCGTGCAGTCGGCGCAGATCGAGCAGCTGGTCGACAAGGCCATGCAGGACGGCTGCCACGGCTGCAACCCGCGGACCTGCAGCGCCTCCGACATGAAGGCCCTGTTCGAGGCCGCCCTGTGAGGCGGCCGGAGGCTCGATGGATCCCAAGCGTGTTCGAGCTGTCTCTTTCGATCTCTGGGACACGGTCTTCGCAGACGACTCGGACGAGCCCAAGCGCACTGCGGCCGGGCTCCCCCCCAAGCCGCAGGCCCGCCGCGAGCTGGTTCACGAGGCCCTGCTGCGCTCTGGACCCATCGAGCGGGCGGTGGTGGACTGCGCCTATGACGTGACCGATGCGGCCTTCCGGCACGTCTGGCACGTCCAGCACGTCACCTGGAGCGTGGCCGAGCGCCTGGGTGTGCTGCTCGCCGGCCTGGGCCGCAGCCTGCCCGAGGGAGAGCTCGCCGGGCTGGCCAGGGCCCACGAGGAGATGGAGCTCGACCCCAGGCCCGACCTGGTGCCCGGTGCGGCGGATGCCATCGGCGTGCTCGCCGGGAAGTACCGCCTGGTGGTGATCTCGGACGCCATCTTCTCACCCGGCTGGGCGCTCAGAAAGCTGCTGGCGGCATACGGGCTCGCCGAGCGCTTCTCGGGCTTCGTCTTCTCCGACGAGGTGGGCGCCTCGAAGCCCGCTCCGGAGCTCTTTCACCGGGCGGCCGAGCTGGCCGGCTGCGAGATCGAGCAGCTCGTCCACGTCGGCGACCGAGAAGCCAACGACATCGCGGGCCCCAGGGCGGCGGGCGCCCGCAGCATCCTCCTGACCGCCTGCAAGGATCGCGGCAGCGACGCGACACGGGCCGATGCGATCTGTGACGACTACGCAGCACTGCCCGCGATCATCGATTCGCTCTCGCGAGAAAGACCATGAGCACAGCCCTGCAGTTCTTGATCATCGACGGATACCCCAGGGCCAGCCGGGACGAGTTCGACCGGGCCGGCATGCTGCACGCCTGGAAGCTGTACGCGAATCTGCTCCAGCGCCACCTGCCGGGCGCCAGCTCGCAGGTCTGGTTCCCGTCCGACCACGCCGCCCCGCCCGCCGGGCCGGCCGACTTCCACGGCATCATCTGGACCGGCTGCAACCTGACCATCTACCACCTGCACGAGGAACGGGTCAGCCGCCAGATAGACTACGCCAGGGAGGCCTACCGGGCGGGCACCCCCCAGACCGGCTCGTGCTGGGGCGTGCAGATGGCGGCCGTGGCCGCGGGCGGGCAGGTCGAGGCCAACCCCCGCGGCCGGGAGATGGGCCTGGCGCGCAAGATCCACCTGACCCCGGCCGGGCGAGGCCACCCCTACACGACCGGCAAGCCCCCGGTCTACAACGCCTTCATCAGCCATGTCGACCAGGTCACCCGCCTGCCCGAGGGCGCTGCGCTGCTCGCCAGCAACGACTTCACCCACGTCCAGGCCATCGCGGTCCGCTGCGGGCGGGGCAGCTTCTGGGCCACCCAGTACCACCCCGAGTACGACCTGGAGGCCGTGGCCCGGCTGATCGTGGCCCGTGAGCCCAGGCTGCTTAGGGAGGGCTTCTTCGAGGACTCCGCCGCGCTCGCCGGGCACGTGCAGAAGCTCGAGGCCCTGGCCGCGAACCCCGGCCGCAAGGACCTGCGCTGGCAGCTCGACATCGACGACGACGTCCTCGACGCGGACATCCGCGAGCACGAGTTCGCGAGCTGGATCCGCGAGCTGGTGCTCCCGAGCGCAGCTGGCGGGGGGTGAGGATCGCATGCGCACGAGCCTGCTGCTCATCGTCGTGGTCATCGGGCTGGCCATCGGAGGCTACTACCTGCTCCAGCCCGAGCCGGCCTTCGATCTGGAGCGCTTCCACGAGCAAGTCGACCGCCTGAAGGCGGGCTACAGGCTGTCCTCCAAGGTGGGCGACATCGATGCCGTGCCCGCCTGGGTCAAGCGCGAGGCCGAGCAGATCCGCGAGCTGGCCTCCTTCCTGGCTGGCCAGCTGGACGCGGACTGCGCCCGGAGCGCCGCGCAGATCGAGCAGATGCACGCGGCTTTCGAGGCCGAGCTCGCGGCCATGCCCGGCCGCCTGAGCGCCCGCGAGATCGCCGACCTGGCGCCCGACAAGCGCCAGCAGCTGGCCCACAAGATCGTCTATGCCCTGTTCCCGGCCTATGAAGCGCTCGCCCCGCAGGTCGATGCCTGGGCCCATGCCTGTCCCGAGGAGTCCATCGCGCTCGAGCGCGTGCTGGGCACGGGCACCGGTGTCTCCCCATAGCGCGACCCCGGCTCACCGAGCTCTTGAAATGACCCTTTGACAGCCGCCTTCGTGCGTGTTACGTATCGGGTATTCGTGTTACCCGCGGCCCCGGACCATGGAAGGAGCGGTCAGGTGAACCACGAGACGAAAGCCTTGATCCTCGCGAGCGCCCTGGCGCTCTGGCCGGCCGATGCGACGGCGCAGCCAGCCGACCGAGAGGCGGAGCAGCGGGCCGCGGAGGAAGAGGCCGACGAGATCGTCATCACCGCCAGCAAACAGGCCGCCCCGGCCGCGGAGGCGGTCCTGGGCGAGGACGAGCTCGCGCGCGAGCGGATGTCCAAGACGGCCGACGGGCTGCTGGGGCACATGGCCGGCATCGATCTGAACCGCCAGTCGCCGGCCGGCAGCGAGAGCGGAAGAGTCCGGATGCGGGGCTTCGACGAGAGCCGGCTGCTCGTCGAGCTCGACGGCCGGAGCCTCAACGGAGCCGGCGTGTACGGCGGCTACTACGTCGACTGGGCGTCTCTGTCCCTGGAGGACGTGGAGAGGATCGAGATCATCCGGGGCACGGCCCCGGTCAAGTACGGAAACACCCTCGGCGGCGTGCTGAACATCGTGACCCGGACGGGGTCGACGCAGCCGCGGACCGCCTTCCGCACGGCCGGCGGCAGCCTGGCGAGCTGGGACGCGCAAGCCTCGCACGCGTGGGGCTTCGGCCCCTTGCGCTACAGCGTGTCCGCGGGCCACCACGAGACCGACGGCTACCTGCGCAACGCATCCCTTGAGCGCAACACGATAGCCGGCAAGCTGACCTTCCTGCTGCCCGCGGATCTGGAGCTGACGAGCTCCGTTCGCTACACCCAGAACGAATGCGGCATGGTCGTCTACAACCGACCCGACAGCCCGTACTACGACCCGGACCGACCCAGCTCGATCGAGAGCCCGCTGGGCGGCCCGTACGTCCCCTTCGCAAACCACGGCCAGTGGCTCTGGGGCGCGCTGGACTGGGGCGATCGGAGCCACTGGAACGACGGGCGGCTGCAGCTCGACCTGGCGCTGCGGCGGGATACCGATCTCTTCGATCTGACCGTCCGGGCCTACCTCATGGAGCAGGAACGCAAGGAGTACTTCTACGCGATCGACGATCCCCGCCACCTGGTCCTCGAGCGCGGGTCCGAGCCGGAGAAGCACAACTGGGGCTGGAAGGCCGACCTGAAGAACGTCTTCGAGGCGCTCGGGGCTCACGTGGTCGAGTACGGCGCCGCGGGCAGCTATCTCGGCAGCGGCGACATGCGGATCGGCCAGCTCGACGCGGGCTACTTCTTCCCGCAGGCCTTGCCGGAGGACTCCTCCGGCAAGGCCGGCATCTCGATGCTCCACGGGATCTACCTGCAGGATCAGTGGCAGATCATGAGCTGGCTGGATCTCGAGCTGGGGCTGCGCTTCGACCACTTCGAGGCCGACGGACCCGAGCAAAACGCCCCCACCGTGGACGCGAGCACCTGGAGCCCTCGGCTGGCCGTGACCTTTCACCCCTGGGAAGGCGGCTACGTCGCCGGCCGCTATCGCTGGTCGCATCGCTTCCCGACCTTGCCCGAGTACTACTGGTGGTACTCGGGCTACCAGCCCGAGAGCCGCCCGGATCTGGGCCCCGAGCACGCGCACCAGGTCGAGCTGGAGGTCGGCCACCGGATGAGCGATCTCCTGACCGTGGTCCTCAGGGCCTATCGGTATGACGTGGACGGCTACATCCGCACGATATTCGGCTACCGGCCCAGCCGGGTGGTCTACCACATCGACGAGGTGGACCTCACCGGCGTCGAGCTGGAGTGCACCTGCGACTTGCCTTACAATCTCTCGGTCTTTGCGAACTTCACCTGGCAGCTGGCGACGAAGTCGGGCGACGTGCTCGACAGCAGCTCCCCCCTGTCCGAGGAGCTCCTCGAGCTGCCCCGGAACAAGGTCAACCTCGGCGTGGGCTACTTCGACAAGGAGGGCCTGCAGGCCCGGTTCACGGGGCGCTATGTCGACCTTCGCCGCGTGGCCTGGGGGGATCTGAGCACGGCGAACGGAAGCCGTCTCGAGAAGCTCAGTCCCTTCGTCGATCTGGATCTCTACGCCAGCTACCCGGTCTTTCGCCCCAGGACCGGTGGAGAGGTCCGCTTCGAGGTCTCGGTAGAGAACCTCCTCAACCACCACTACGTCGAGGAGTACGGATTCCCCATGCCGGGGATCATGTTCATGGCCGGAATCCGGACGACACTGTGAGGGAGCCTGTGCCTTGACCTGGAGCCGGAGGCTCGCCTCCATCGCCATTCTGGCCGTCTTGCTCGCCGGGATCCCTTTCGCCGTCGTCGTCTGGCGGGAGTACCGCGCCGGTGCCGACTTGAGCCCCGGCGGACGGGTCCTGCGCTTCGCCGGTGAGGACTGGGGTGCCCCTTCGCCCTTCCGCTTCTACCCGCGCGGTCCGGGTTACATTCACATGTCGCTGGTCTTCGATACGCTCACATGGAAAGACGCCCGTGGCGTGGTCGGGCTTCTGGCCCAGTCCTGGCATCGCTCTGCGGACGAGAAACAGTACACCTTCACCCTGCGCCCGGGTATTCGCTGGCACGACGGCAGCCGGCTCACAGCCCGAGACGTGGCCTTCAGCATCGACTACTTGAAGAAGCACCACTTCACCTGGACCGATCTGAGCCCGATCCGGTCCGCCCGCGCGCTGGACGATCTGCAGGTGGTCGTCGATCTCCATACAGCCCACGCACCGTTCTTGACGGACATCGCTGGATCCTTCCCCGTGCTCCCCGCCCACATCTGGGAGAAAGTCGACGATCCCCGCCAGTTCATGGGACAGGACTCCTTGACGGGCAGTGGACCCTTCCGGCTGGAGTCCTACAGCTCGACCCACGGAACTTACAGCTATGCGGCCAACCCGCATTACTTCCTGGGCCGTCCGAGGATCGACAGGATCCAGTACATCGCGGCTGGCGACAGCCTGCTCGCGCTGCGGAAGGGTGAGATCGACGCGATTCCGCTCTGGTCACGCACCCTGGACGCCGTGGCCGAGTTCCGCTCGGATCCCAGATATCGGATCGTGGAGGGCCCCGGAGACTGGGTCCTGCGGCTCGTCTTCAACCACCGGCACCCGGCCCTGGCCAGACGAGAGATCCGTTCCGCCTTTGCGCACGTCCTCGACCTGGACGACATCGCCGAGCGCTTGAGACATGGCTTCGTCGAGCCGGGATCGCCCGCGTTCCTGCCCCCGGCGTCGACCTGGCGCCATCCCCATCTGCAAGCGTACACCCACGACGTGGCTCGGGCCCGCGAGCTGGTCGAGGCGAGCGGAGTCGGCGATCTCCACCTCGTTCTCCTCACCACGCCCGACTACGTTCGCGAGGCGGAAGTCATCGCCGAGCAGGCCCGAGAGATCGGTATCGAGATCTCGGTGCATTCGGTACCTGCTTCGACGAGGGACGCCATGCTGCGCGATGGCCGATTCGATCTGGCGATCGACGGTCACGGAGGCATCGGCGGAGACCCGGATGTGCTCCGCCGGCAGTTCTGCCCTTCGCCAGACAGTGAGGCAGCGCACTCGGTACTCAACCCAGCCAGCGCCTATGGCTATACGAACGCGGATCTCTGCCGGCTCGGAGATGCGCAGCTTCACGAGGTCGACGCGCAGCGGCGTCGAGAGATCGTGCTCGAGATGCAGGCGATCCTGGCCCGGGATCTTCCCACCATCGCGCTTTGGTACCCCAGAGTCTTCTTCGTCTACAATCCGGATGTCCTGGATGGATGGTTCTATGCGCCCGGCGGGATCGCCGGCGGCATCCCGCTCGCGGAAAACAAGCTGGTCTACATACGAGGAGGGCCACTGAAATGAACCACAGCGATCCGCGCGAGGAGATCAAGGGACTCCTCCGGGAGGGAGATCTCCGCTCATTGCTGATCCAGGCGGCCAGCCTGCACGGACACTACTGCCCCGGTCTGGCCTATGGCGTCAAGGCGGGCCACGTCGGTCTGAGCAGGCTCGGCCTCGACAACACGGGCATGGAGGAGCTCATCGCCGTGGTCGAGTGCAACAACTGCTTCGTCGACGGCGTGCAGATGTCCACCGGCTGCTCGATCGGCAACAACGCCCTGGTCTACAAGGACCTCGGAAAGACCGCGGTGACCATCCTCTCACGCAGGACGAAGGCGGCGCTGCGAATCGTCCTCAAGCCCAGGCGATGGGAGGCCGAGACGCTCTCGGATCGCGAGAAGGAAGCCCGCGATCTGTTCCGCCGCGTGGTGAAGGAGCGCCAGGACGACCCCGAGGCAGCCAGGCGCATGCGCGAGCTCTGGGTGGAGCTCTCGTTCGAGACGGTCGAGAAGCCGGCCGAGGACCTCTTCGACGTCCACGAGGTGCCGGCGGTCTTTCCGGAGTATGCGCCCATCTTCGACTCGGCCCTGTGCTCCGCATGCGGCGAGGAGCTCATGGAGACCCGCGCTGCCCTGCGCGCAGGTGAGCCGACTTGCCTCGCCTGCGCTGGCGAGGACTGCTTCGCCGTGCTGGGTCGCGGCATCCGCATTCTGGCGGGGGGAGCCCTGCGCTAGATGATATCCAAGGCAGGCCAGTACCTGCTGGTCATCTTCGCTCTCCTGCTGCTCAACTTCATCCTGCCCAGAATGATGCCCGGCGATCCGACCGACTTCCTGACCGGCACCGCGGTCGACGCGCCCATCGATCTCGACGCCGAGTCCCGGTCCCGGCTGCTCGAGTACCACGGCCTGGACAAGCCCTTGACGGAGCAGTTCCTCGGCTACCTGGGCAAGCTCGCCCGCTTCGACCTGGGCTTTGCGATCTACTACAGGCGCGAGGTGTCGGATCTGCTCCTCGAGCGCCTGCCCTGGACGCTCCTGCTCGCCGGTACGAGCTTCCTGCTCGCCGCCATCGCGGGCGTCCTCCTCGGCGCACTGGCCGCCTACCGCCAGGGATCGCGGCTGGACAAGACACTCGTCTCGAGCCTGATGGGAGTCCGCGCCATGCCGGCCTACCTCGTCGGCATGCTGGCGATCCTGCTCTTCAGCATCAAGCTGAAGCTCTTCCCCACCGGAGGGGCGTGCTCGCCGTTTGCGAGCCACGCTTCCGTGCTCGACGCCGGCCTCGACATCCTGTGGCACCTGGCGTTGCCGGCACTCGTCCTGACCGCCGAGCAGATCGCCGGGACCTTCCTGATCATGCGCAGCTCGATGGTCGCGACCCTCGGCGAGACCTACATGCTCATGGCCGAGGCCAAGGGTCTCTCGTGGGGCCGGCGCGTGTTCCGATACGGAGTCCGCAATGCGATCCTGCCCCTGTATACGCAACTGGGCGTGCACCTGGGTTTCCTGGTCACCGTCACCATCTTCACAGAGAGCGTCTTCAACTATCCCGGCATGGGAAGGCTGGCTTACGAGGCCGCCATGGTCCACGACTATCCGGTGCTGCAGGGTGTCTTCCTGATCACCTCGCTCTCGATCGTGGGCCTCAACATCCTGGTGGATTGCACCTATCGCCTCGTCGATCCCAGGACAGGACACGCCGATGAGTAGGTCCGGCCTGATCATCAGCGCGGCTTTCTGCGCTCTGGCGCTCCTGGCCCCCTGGCTCGCGCCCTATCATCCGAAAGCGGACACCGATGTCCCCCTGGCCGCGCCTTCGGCACGCCACCTGCTCGGCACCGACGACGTGGGCCGCGACATCCTGAGCCAGGTCATCTCCGGCAGCCGGATCTCCATCCTGGTCGGCCTCATCGCGGGCCTGGCCGCCGCCGCCTTGGGGCTTCTGGTCGGCCTGCTGGCGGGCTATCTCGGCGGGGCGGTGGACAGGATCCTGATGCGCACAGTCGATGTCTTCCTGGCCATGCCAAGGCTACCGCTCCTGATCCTGCTGGCCGCCTACCTCGGCGCGGGGATCTGGGTGGTCGTGATCTGCTTCGTGCTCGTCTCCTGGGCCATGCCGGCCCGGGTCGTCCGGGCCCAGGTCAGGGTGGAGAAGCAGCGACCCTACGTCACCTCGGCCCGGCTCTCCGGCGCGCGCAGCATCTACGTACTGCGCAAGCACATCGTACCGGCTCTCTCGCCGCTGGCGCTCGCCATCGTCATCATGGAGATCAGCCACGCGATCATGATCGAGGCCGGCATGAGCTTCTTGGGGCTGGGCGATCCCACGGCCACGAGCTGGGGCACCATCCTCCACCACGCCTTTTCCTACCCGGCCCTGTTCCTCTCCGATGCCTGGATCTGGTGGGCCCTGCCGCCAGGCGTATGCCTGTCGCTGCTGTTGCTCGGCCTGGCGCTGCTCGCCATGGAAGTCGAGCGGAAAGTCGATCCCCGGATCGAGGGAGGTCGGCTTGGCGGCTGAGAACGCAAGAGCGCTCCTCGATCTCTCCTCGCTCGAGGTGACCTACGGGCCCGACCAGGCGCCAGTCGTTCAGGATCTGTGCCTGCGGATCGAGCGCGGGCAGGCCGTGGGGATCCTGGGCGAGAGCGGCGCGGGCAAGAGTACCATCGCCCTCGCCATCCTGGATCTGCTCCCGCGCGCGGCGCGCCGCAAGGGCCGCATCCACTTCGACGGACTCGACCTTCTCGGACGAGCGGAGTCGATCAGAGCGATCCGCTTCCGGCGTATCTCGCTGGTGCTGCAGGACTGCATGAACGCCTTCAATCCGGTCATCCGGATCGGCGAGCAGATCGCCGAGCTGTGGGTGTGCCACGAGCGCACGCGCTGGAAGGAGGCTCTCCGACGCGCGGGCGCCCTGCTCGAGCGCTTCGGCCTGTCCGCCGAGCTCACCGGCAGCTACCCGCACGAGCTATCCGGCGGCATGCGCCAGCGGGTCGCGCTCGCCATGGCGGTTGCGCTCTCGCCGGAGCTGGTGATCGTGGACGAGCCCACCTCGGCCCTGGACGTGGTCACGGCCAACGCCGTGGTCGAGCTTCTGGGCGCGGTCAGGCGGGAGAGCGGTGCGAGCCTGCTCGTCATCTCGCACGACGTGTCCGTGCTCGCGCGGTGCTGCGACCGGATCGCGGTGATGGGCGAAGGCCGCATCCTGGAAGAAGGTCCTGCAGCGCGCGTCCTGCGCCAGCCCGAGCACGCTGCCACCCGCAGCCTGATCGCAGCCGTACCGCGGCTGGCCGCCTTCCGGGAGAAGCCCTGACCATGATCAGCGTCTCGGAGATCTCGATGGTCTTTCGCCGCGGCCGCGGCTTTCTCACGCGAGGCGAGACCGTCCAGGCGGTCGACAGGGTCAGCCTGGCGCTCGGCGAGCGCGAGGTCCTAGGCCTGGTCGGCAGGAGCGGCAGCGGCAAGACCACCCTGGGTCTGATCCTCTGCGGCGCCCTGCGACCGAGCTCCGGGCAGATCTCGTCGACTGCCGGCCGCGGGCCGCGCTGCCAGATGATCTTCCAGGACCCCCGCGAGAGCCTCAACCCCCGCATGCGCATCCGCGAGATCATCGCAGAGCCACTCGTGCTGCAAGGCGTCGATCGCCGTGAGCGCTCGGAGCGCGCCCTGCAGATCGCGGCCCAGGTCCGGCTGGACCCGGCCCTGCTCGATGCCTACCCCCACGAGCTATCCGGCGGTCAACGCCAGCGCGTCGCGATCGGCCGCGCCGTGATCGCGAGGCCCGATCTGATCGTGGCCGACGAGCCTTGCTCGATGCTCGACCCCACGGTCTCTGCAGAGATCGTCGAGCTGCTCGCAGAGCTCAACCGCCGGGAGCAGGTGGCCCTGGTCTTCATCTCCCACGACCTGGCCCAGGCCGCTTCCTTCTGCCGGCGCATCGGGGTCATGCACGCCGGTAAGCTCGTCGAGCTGGGGCCCGCAGACTCGATCACCAGCGCGCCCTCGAGCGAGCCCGCGCGCGAGCTGCTCGCCTCGAGCCGGGCGCGGGAGCTGCTCACTTACGCAGGCTGAAATCCGCCGGCGTCTTCTCGGCGTCCGGCAGCGCCAGCCCGCGCGCCAGCTGATCGGCGCGCCTGATCAGGGTGGGAACGCGATGCTCGCCGTGCATCGCGGCGACGCGCTCGGCCGCGAGCCCGGCGTCCATACCCGCCGCGGAGACGAACAGGGGCGAGCGGCTGTCTCCCCGGAGCACGGGCAGGGCACTGCTTCCGCGGAACGGTGACTTGGCGACTCCGATCACCGGGCACCGACCATCCAGGGCGGCGTGGAGGTGCGCGCCCAGGCCCGGCCGATCCTCGTCGAGCCAGGCGTGCGCATCGACGATGAGCAGCTCGATCTGGCCGAGCCGTTCGATCTGCGCCACCGCTCCCAGGATGTAGGGCATCTCCCGCAGGTAGAGCTTGCCGGGCTCATAGGCCTCTGGAGGCTTCTCGGACCTGACGACCAGCTCCAGCGAGCTCGCCGGCGCTGCCCAGTCCGCAAAGCCCACGCATCCCACGACGGCCCTGGACTCGCCGTAGTGCACGTCCACGCACAGAAGCATCGGACTCTCTCTCATGTGGCACAGAGCGGGGCTGTACCTGTCGAGCACGGTGCGCCCTGGCCCCGACGATATCAGGTATCAGCCGCTTCGAGAGCGGCTTTGACAAGCCGTCGAGCTTTCGCTAGTTTTCCACCAAACAGCCCGGAGGATTCATGTACAGGTCCATCTTGTCGAACGCTTGGCTCGTGGCTGCAGCCTGCCTGCTCGCCGCCGGATGCAAGGAGGAGGGCCAGCCCCGGCAGCGGCTGGTGAGCGAGGCGGAGATGGATGCCCTGAAGCAGGACATCCAGAAGACCGTCGAGCGCAACCGCTCCCGCAAATGCCCCCGCGCGGTGCTGCGGGGCGAGCCGCTCGACGGCCCGGCGGCAGACGACATCCTGGCGGTCGTGGAAGGCGCTGCCGACACCCGGGCCTGCCTGAACGAGCTGAAGGAGCACAACGACCTGCTCGACGAGGCGCACAGCTACCCCCGGGGGCAGGTTCCCACGGGCTTCCCCTATCGGCTGAACCGGACCGCCAAGCCCCAGCCGGAGGCCCCTGAGCAGCTGCTCGCGCTGGAACGCGCCTGCGAGCCGATCGTCCAGCGCATCCAGAAGGCCACCCGGCATCCCGACGCGTGCAGCCCCTTCCTGCCCGGGCTGCGCGGCCAGCCCAGCCTCATCTCCGCAGTCCGCGCCATGCGGGTCGCCTCGGTGAAGGCCCGCAGGCTGGTGGCGAAGGGCGAGACCGAGCAGGGCTTCGAGCTGCTGCTCGACGTCGTCCGCTTCAGCCAGGACCTCTGCCGGGGCGGCGCCTCGCTGCTGGAGACCATGGTCGCGGCCACGGGCGTCGCGAGCGCGCTGGCCGTGCTGGAGCATTCGCTGAACCGGCCCGAGCCGATCGACGCGGCGCGGCTCGCGCAGATCGACGATGAGCTCGCCGCCCTGATCGTCACCCACGTCCACCCCGCCGAGTACCTGCGCGGCGAGGTGGAGGCCATGTCCATCGAGTACCTGGCGGACGACAGGCGCGCCAGGGGCAAGCAGGGCGAGCACCCGGCGCTGAAGACCGCCGGCGTAGACGTGAGAGACGACATCGCGCTTTCGCACATGGCCATGCACGAGCTCGGAGAGGAGGTCCTCTCCGGCTGCAAGCCGAGCGATCCGCCCATCCGCTGCACCGGGCACATCCGCAAGCTGGCCGCGCGTTACGCGGAGAACAAGGAAGATCACGAGACGGTCAAGACGCTGCTCAAATCGGCGCTGTCCAAGGACAAGACCATCCCGATCCGGCGGAGAATCATCGACATCCTCAAGTCGATGGCCGCGCCCGCCCACGATCGATATCTGGTGCGCGACGGCCAGATCCGTTTCCAGCTCGCGGCCCTTCGGCTGCACGCGGCGTACAGACGGCTCGCGGAGAGCAGCAAGACCTGCCCCGAGCTGGCTGCATTCGACGCGCCACCGCTTTCCGAGCGCAGGACCGATCCTTACTCGGGCGAGGCCGTCCGGATCGAGCAGCTGGGGCCCGGGAAATTCGTCCTGCGCTCCCCTGTACCCCTAGGCAAGCAAGGCGGCGAGAACGCCGAGCCGGCCATGTTCATCGATTGCCCATACCGTTGAGCCCGAAAGGAAGCGCGCATGTCGACTAGCCTTGCTCTTCTCCTGCTCGCGCTCGCACCCGGGCAGTACTTTGCGGTCCAGGTCGAGCAGGACGGCAGGAACCTGCCGATCCGCGACGGCCGGGTCTATCTGGCCAAGAAGCCGTTCAGCCTGGTGCTCGAGCTGCGCGAGCCGCAGCTGGTGCTGGTGCACGCCTCCCTCGGCTCGAAGACCATCGACGCCGTGCGGGCGGGCAAGCCGCTCGACAGCATCCCGGGCCTGCAGGGCACCGGGGCGGCGGAAGGCGAGGGCAACCCGGAGCGCGGGCTGTTCTTGCTGCCCGACGGCTTCAACGCCTGGTACTACCACGACGCGGCCCACCACCGCTTCGACGAGCCCTGCAGGCGGAAAGCCAGCACGCTCGTCTGCAGGCGCACGATCGAGAAGCTCTGGCTCGAAGGGGGCAAGACCGTGCCGGTCGCAGAGGTCGACGGACAGGCCCTGCACCTGGTCTTCCTGCGCACGAAATGGAAGGCCGACTACTCCAGCCAGGACGTGCTCCAGCTCACCAGCCTGTCGCTGATCTTCGAGCCCAAGAACAAGTCGTAGGCCCGAGGAAGTACGGCCGGAGCGCTACTTCTGCGACCGCAGCCCGTCGACGAAGACCTGCCCGTCCAGGGCCTGGCCCTGCTCGTCCCAGGCCTTCCAGGCGCCGACTTTCTGGCCCTTGTCGTACTTGCCCTGGCCGGACATCTGGCCGTTCGAGTACCAGTAGGTCCACTCGCCCTGCTTGAGGCCCTTGTCGTAGTCGCCCTCGGCCGCCTTCTTGCCCTCGGCGTGAAAGTAGACCCAGTGACCGTGCTTCAGGCCATCGACGGTCTCGCCCTGGGGCGGCGGCGCCTTGTCTGGCTCGACCTCGCCGCTCGACTCGTCGGGCCGCGCGGCCACGGCCGACCCGTCCGCAGCCGGCTCGACGCCGGAAGCGGCGTCCTCTGCCGGCAGGACCGGGCTCGACTTCTCGCAAGCGCCCAGGCCGAGGCCCAGCCAGGCCAGGAGCATCGCGCATGACAGCATGGTTCTCATTTCAAGCCTCCTCGGGCGATTCGTTAGAGGTGAACAGGACCAGCAGTCCATCGGCCATCCGCGCGTGACCCGCATCGGTCGGGTGCACTCCGTCCGGACCCCAGAGCGGCTCGCCGAAGCGCGAAGCAGCGACCTCCCAGCTTCGATCCAGCTCCGCAGCGGGTATGTCCAGGCGCCCGGCCACGGACAGGATCATGTCATAGTATGGCCGGGCGCGCACCGAATCGTGCAGCGAGGCCAAGGGGCAGGATGTCGCCATCACGGGCAGGCAATCTCCCTCGAGCAGCGCGCGGCCGATGGCCTCCAAGGCATCGCCGAAGGCCTCGAGCGAGACGCCCGCGAAGCAGTCGTTGAGCCCGAACTGGACCACGGCGAGATCGGACGCCGTCGCGCCGAGGGACTGCAGTCGCTCGAGCCCCCCCGGCGCCGTGTCGCCGGGCACGCCTGCATTGCGCCGCTCGATCCGCGCCCGAGGAAAGCGCTTCTCGAGCCCGTCTATGAAGCGGTCGAAGAATCCCCGCTCGACCGCCCAGCCGTAGGTCAGCGAGTCGCCCAGGCCGAGCAGGCGAAGCGCGGCCCCGCGCTCGAGATCCCGGACGATGTCGGCGATCGATCGCATGCCAGGCCATCGTACCTGCATGGGCCCGGACGAGCAACACAGCGCTGGTCTTCGCAGCCCAGAGGTGATAGGAGCGGGCCGTGCATGAAGACGAGACGAGTACGCGTCCGCTGCGCAGCAGATCGAGCTCGCTGCTGCTCGTCGGCCTGTCCTACCTGGCGGCAGCCGCGGCTGCTCTCGGGCTGGGGCTCGCCCTGAGCGGGCGCCATCCGCTCGCGGTGGCCGCTGCAGCCGACGCCGCAGCCACGGCGGTCGTGTTCGCCTTCAGCTTGCTCTACGACAACACCAGCAACTACGACCCTTACTGGAGCCTGGCACCGCTGCCGATCGCGGTCTACTTTGGCCTGGCACCGGGGGCCGAGCCGCAGCCCGTGCGTTTCTGGCTCGTGACCGGCCTCATTGCCGCCTGGGGTCTCAGGCTGACCTGGAACTGGATCCGCGCCTGGCCCGGGCTGCACTGCGAGGACTGGCGGTATGCGGACTTCCGCGCGCGCAGCGGCCGGGCTTACTGGCTGGTGAGCTTCGCCGGGCTGCACGGCTTTCCGACCCTGGTGGTCTTCGGCGGCCTGGTGCCGGTCTGGGCCGCATTCGAGCCGGGTTCGCGCCCACTGGGCTGGCTCGACGGGCTTGCAGGACTCGTGATGCTGGGGGCCATCTGCATCGAGGCCGTGGCCGACTCTCAGCTGCACCGCTTCGTCTCGCGTCCCGGGCGCAGGCCGGACGAGATCCTGGACACGGGCCTGTGGCGCTACGCCCGCCACCCCAACTACTTCGGCGAGATCAGCTTCTGGTGGGGCCTGTACCTCTTCGCCCTGGCAGCCGATCCGGCCAGCTGGTGGTGCGTCTTCGGGCCGGCGGCCATCACGATCATGTTCGTCTGCGTGTCCATCCCGATGATCGAGCGCCGCATGCGCGCCCGGCGGCCCGGCTGGACCGCGCACGCCCGGCGCAGCTCAGCGCTCGTCCCCCTGCCTCCCCGCAAGGCCTGACATCCGGATCATACAGACGCCCCTCCGTCCCCCGCCCTGCATGACATCTGGATCAGCATCCCGGCCCGCTACATGAGCTCAAGTAGCTGAAAAACAAAGGGGGTAATGGCAGAGATGTCATGGCACGCGGCTTGCTAAAGCTCTGGTCGAAGCCAGGAGGCCAAAGATGCGACTCATCTCCAAGTTCCTGCTCTGGATCGTCAGCGCCCTGAGCTCGGTGGCCATCGCCGCCTGCTACGGCACCTTCTATGAGTACGACCGCTCGGGCCGGGTGCTCGACGCCGAGACCCTGGCGGGCATCCCGGGCATCCAGGTCACCTGCCTGGCGGGCGGGCAGGAGCTGGACGTCACCTTCACCTACGACGACGGCCGCTTCACGGTCTACGCCTACGAGGCCTGCGAGCAGCTGTGCTTCGAGGACGTCGACGGCGAGCAGAACGGCGGCGAGTATGCGCGGCGCTGCGTGCCCGACAGCGCGGACTGCCCCGAGATCACGGTCGAGCTGCACCAGTAGATCCTGGCCCCGCGGCGGGCTATCGAGCTACCATCCACCCAGGGAGGCCACGCCATGTCCCGCCTGCGCCGCGTCCTGCACCCGCTCTACCGAAAGCTCGAGTGCGCGGTCCATCCGCTTCGCTACCTCTTCCTCGAGATCACCCAGCGCTGCAACCTTCGCTGCCGGCACTGCGGCTCGGACTGCGGCCGGGATACCCGGCTCGACGAGCTCTCGACCGACGAGTGGCTCGCCTTCTTCGGTTATCTGGCCGTGCGCTGCGACAGGCGCAAGCTGGCCCTGGTGCTCACCGGGGGCGAGCCGCTCTGCCACCCCGAGTGGGATCGCATCCTGAGAGGCCTGCGCGAGCACGGGCTCGCCTGGGGCATGGTATCGAACGGCTTCGGCCTCGACCGGGAGAACATGGCCAGGGCCGTCGAAGCCGGTCTGATCTCGCTGACGGTCAGCCTGGACGGCATGCGCAAGAGCCACGACCAGCTTCGCGGCCGCAAGGGCTCGTTCGAGCGGGCGGTCAAGGCGCTCGAGCTCGCCGTCGCGGCCCGGGTCCGATTCCTGGACGTGGTCACCTGCGTGCACCCGGGCAACCTCGACGAGCTGGACTCCGTCATGGGCCTGCTCGAGCGGATCGGCCTCTCGCGCTGGCGCCTGTTCTCCATCTTCCCCAAGGGCCGGGCGCGCGAGAACGAGGATCTGCTCATGGGCGCCGAGGGCTTCAAGCGTATGCTCGGCTTCATCGAAGAAGCGCGCGAGCAAAAGGCCGCCCGAGGCTTCCACGTCGACTTCTCCTGCGAGGGCTACCTGCCCGACCGCTGGGAGCGCGCCGTACGCGACGAGCCCTACTTCTGCCGGGCCGGCATCTCGATCGGCTCGGTGCTCTGCGACGGGGCCATCTCGGCCTGCCCGAACATCTCCCGAAGCCTGGTCCAGGGAAACATCCGCACTGACGACTTCCTTACGGTCTGGGAGGAGCGCTTCCAGCCCTTCCGGGATCGCAGCTGGCTCCGCAAAGGCCCGTGCGCCGACTGCGCCCACTTCGCCGCCTGCCAGGGCAACTCGTTGCACCTCTACGACGAGCAGCTCGGCCACACCGTCCTGTGCACCTACAAGCTGCTCTGCGACTAGACCTAAAACAAGCGCGGCTTTCCAAGCCGCGTTTGTTTTCAGGGCTAGCCGCCCGAAGGGCGGTCGTTTGGGGGTGAAGCT
>JAFGRB010000327.1 GCA_016935365.1 Deltaproteobacteria bacterium | reverse complement strand
TGCGGTGCAGGTGCCAGGTGCCACCCACTTCGGGCGAGTCTTCGGGCGGGTGTGCGCCTACGCCCAACTCGGCCCATGGTCTGAGCTAATTGAGCCAGATGAGGTAGCGCAGCTTGCGCTCGAGACTCTCCTCGCCTCGCTCGATCTCGCTCTTCATGCGGCTCATGCGCGAGATGAGCTGGGAGGGCTTCATCTGCGGGACATACTTGTCGCCCAGCACGTCGCGAAGCACCCGCTCGACCGAGTCGCGGGTGTGCCTCTCGCCCAGGTCCTCGAGGTTATTGGGATTGAGCACGATGTCGCCCGGCGACTCGAGCATGCGGCGCACGTCGATGAAGCCCGTGGGCGGATCGGCCCAGCGGTGATCGCCGAGCTGGGCCACCTCGGCCACGCTGATGCCCTCGCTGCCCTCGAGCAGGGACTTGACGTCGGCCAGCACGCCCTCCCAGGTCGAGTAGAGCAGCTCGTCGACCGGCAGCGGCAGGGGGTGGTTCTTCTGCCGGGGGTTGGGCACCCACTCGCGGTCGTCGTCCTTCTCGGCCAGGTACTCGCGCCGGCAGCGGTCGGCGTGATCCAGGCCGGCCAGGATCAACTTGTGGCCCTCGCCCACCAGCTCCTTGCTCACGAGCTGGATGCGGACCGGCTGGCCGCGGTCGAAGGCCTGCATCATCTCTGCTGGCTGGGGCAAGCGGTAGGCGCGGCAGATCTGGATGGCCGCTTGCTGGAAGGCCAGCATGGCCCGCGCCCAGTAGACGTCGCCGATGTCGAAGTGGAAGGTGGGCCGGCGGCGCGGATCGCCCTCGGGGATCCGATGGCCGTCCGCGTCGACCTCCACCTGCAGCAGCATGCGGTCCCGATCGTCGATCCTGCCGCTGCGGTTCCAGTCCACTTCCCAGCAGGCCAGGCAGAGATCGAGCGTCACGTCCGGGTAGCGCGCCACCGCGGCCAGGTCCGCCTCGACCGCGGCGAGCTCCTCAGCCGCGCTCTTGAGCGCGAAGTCCAGGAACTTCTGATTGATGCCACCGCGGATCGCGCCCACGGCCACCGAGAACAGGTCGTTGACCAGCCCGTGCATGGTGCGCTTGTAGTGTGTGATGGCCGAGACCAGGTGGGCCTGGGGGTTTTTCGGATCCGCGGCCAGGACTCTCTTCGCCTCGGCCTCGGCATCGTCGAAGCGGCTCTGCTGCAGTGCATCTACAGCCGGCCGGGCTGCCTCGAGCTGGGCCGGTTCGATCGAGAGCGGCCGGTCGGGTCGGGTGTCGGTGTGCTGGCAGGCCAAGGCCAGGGCGATCACCACCCCGCAAGACGCAAGGCCAGAAGCCGCGAGCAAGCAATGTCTCTTCATGGCATCCTCCTGGATTGGATCCGCGCGAGCATCCCACATGAAGCATCAGAATGCCAATCGCGCCGTATCACAGGCCCGGACATTTGCAAGGCCCGGGCCATCCATGCGCAGTGCGTCAACACAAGGAAAACGTGTTACTACAGGCCCAGTCACGCACACCGAACAGCGCGTAACCGAGGTGCCACCCACTTCGGGCGGGTGGCACTTGGGCCTTGCAAAGTGGGAGCGGCTCCGAATAATCTGCCTGCGCAAGCGGGGAGAAGGAGCGGGTTTCATGGGCAGGAGCCTCGGTGTGGTGGCGGCCGGCTCGCAGCAGACCGCGCAGGCGGCCGCCGAGGTGCTGCGCGCGGGCGGCAATGCGTGCGACGCGGCGGTGGGGGCCTGCTTCGCCACCCAGGCCGGCGAGCCTTCGCTGACCAGCCTGGGCGGCGGTGGTGTGATGATCCACAAGCAGGCCGCGAGTGGCAAGTTCGAGATCTGCGACTTCTTCGTCAACGCCCCGGGCCTCGGAGCGCCGGAAGATGCCGAGCTGGAGTTCTTCCCGGTCGAGCTCGCCTTCGGACCGGCCAGGCAGGTCTTCTACATCGGTCGCGGCTCGGCCGCGGTGCCCGGGGCTCTGCCCGGGCTTTGCGACGCCCAGCAGCGCTGGGGGCGACTGAAGCTGGCGGAGGTCGTCCGGCCCGCTTGCCGGATGCTGCGCGAGGGCGTGCGCATCGACGACTACCAGGTGTCCTGCTTCCAGCTGCTCGAACCGATCCTGCTCCACACGCCGGAAAATCGCGCCATCTTCACCCTCGATGGCGAGCACCTGATGCACAGCGGCGATCTCTACGCCAACCCCGCCCTGGCGGACACCCTCGAGGAGATGGCCGCCGCATCGGACTGGCGGGCCTGGCACCGGTCGGTCATCGAGCCAGCCGTGCTGGAGGGATTCGGCCCCCACCGCGGTGGCCGGATCACCCGTGAGGATCTCGGTCGCTACCGGGTCGAGTATCGCCAACCACTCGAGTTGCAGCACGCTCGAGGCCGGATCCTCCTCAATCCGCCACCGTCCGCCGGGGGCAGGCTGATCGCGCTCATGCTATCCTTGATCGAAAAAGGAGCCGGGCTTCGCAGCGCGTCCTGGGGCAGCGCGAGACACCTGCGGGCCATGCGGGCCGCCATGCAGGTGGCCGAGGAGAGCCGCGTGAGAACGGATCTGGGGCCCGAGCTGCTGCGCGAGCGCTTCTCGGCCCTGCTCGGCTCGCCGGCGCCCGGCGATCTGGCTCGCCGCCCCGGGGGCCACGGCTCGACTACCCACGTCAGCGTGATCGACGCGGATGGTGGCGGCGCGGCCGTGACCCTGAGCCACGGAGAGGCCAACGGCTACCAGATCGGCCAGACCGGCATCACGATGAACAACGAGATGGGCGAGACCGACCTGCTCCCGGGCGGCTTCGAGACCTGGCGCGCCGGCGCGCGGCTGGCGACCATGATGTGCCCATCTGCGGTCGAGACGCTCGATGGGTCGCTCAGCCTGCTGGGCACCGGCGGGTCGAGCCGCATCCGCACCTCGATATTCCAGGTGATCGTCAACCTCCTCGAGCTGGGCCTGTCGCCCGAGCAGGCCGTGTGCGCGGGTCGCATTCACTGGGAGAGCGGCGTGCTCAACGCCGAGACCTTCGACTTACCAGGCGGCACGGCCGGGCTCGAGCCCATCGCGGTCGCGGGCGAGAAGCGCGTGCTCTTCGACTCGGCCCACCTCTTCTTCGGCGGTGTACACCTGGCCCACCGAGGGGCTGACGGGCAGCTCGGCGGCGCCGGCGATCCCCGCCGCAGCGGCGTGCTCCAGATCGTCACCGATTGAGGACGCCTCACTCGACACCCTGGACCGACTCCTCCAGGATGTAGTCCACCACCCCCTCGAGGCTACCGGTCCGCTCGAAGACCTGGAGCTGCCGGTCGGCACCGGTGCCCTTCTCGAGGATCGTGTCGATGTAGCCGATCTCTGACCATGAGCCCAGGGCCTCGGCTTCCTCACGCACCAGCTCCATCAGCTCGTGCATCAGATCGGCCAGCGGTACCTCGGCCTGCTTGCCGAAGTCGATCAGCTTCGCCTGGACGCCGTATCGCAGCGCGCGCCACTTGTTCTCCTGGATCAGCGCCGGGATGTAGAGCCGCCAGTCGCGGTTGCCGCGGTGGAGCCGGATCAGGAAGGCCACCAGCGCCTGGGTGAGCGCGGCGATGGCGATCGTCTCGTCGGCCCTCAGCGGCAGGTCGCAGACCCGGAACTCGACCGTGGAGAAGGTCGGGTGCGGCCGGATGTCCCACCAGATCCGCCGTCCGTCATCGATGCAGCCGGTCTTGACCAGCAGGTCGACGAAGGAGAGGAACTCCTGGTAGGAGTTGAAGCGGTTGGGGATGTCGGTCCGGGGCAGGCGCTTCCAGATCAGGCTGCGGGCCGACTTCAGCCCGGTGTTGCGGCCCTCGAAGAAAGGCGAGGAGGTCGAGATCGCGAGCAGGTGCGGCAGGAAGTAACGCGCGGCGTTATAGACTGCGATGGCTTCCTCCCGGTCGACGATGCCCACGTGGACGTGCAGGCCGAAGATCAGGTTTCCGCGGACCACTTCCTGGTACTCCTCCACCAGGTCCTGGTAGCGCTGGCCCTCGGAGATGTCCTGGTCCTGCCAGCGCGAAAACGGATGCGTGGAAGCCGCGCCGATACGCATGCCGAAGCTGCGAGCCACCCTGGAGGCTTCCCGGCGGTTCGCGATCACCTCCTCGCGTGCCTGGACGATGTCTCGGCAGATGGTCGTGCCCACCTCGACGACCGACTGGTGCAGCTCGGGCTTGAGCTCGACCTCGGACATCTGCTTGGAGGCGTCCACCATCTCCGAGATGAAGGAGCGCAGCTCGCGCGTTTCCGGATCGATGATCTGGAACTCCTCCTCGATCCCGATGGTCAGGTCCCCCTGCATGGAATCCCCCTATCCGTGCTCGCTCAGGAGCTCTCGGCGGGTTTCAGCTCCGAGATCTCCCCCGAAGCCCGAACCTCGGCGTGGTACGACTGGCCCTTCTGGTAGGTCTTCCAGGTCTGCTCGTTTGGCGCGACCCAGTTGCGGGCCTCGCCTTCGGACGACTTGAGAAGCACCTTGTAGACCTCCGTCCGCTGGCCCTCGCGCTCCTGGCCCCGGAGCTGGAACTCGGGCCACTTGGGCTCGAGGTCCTGCCCGCTGGCCTTGGCGCTGCGCTCGGGCTGCCAGCGCTCGATCTCGAACTTGACCTTCTTCTTGTAGACCTTCTGCTCCTCGTAGACCGGCTTGTCCTCGTAGACGTCCTCGAAACGTCCGTTGCCCAGGTCCTTGACCCCGGTCTTGACGCGCTCGGTGCCCTTCTGGATCTTCTCGACTTTGAACACTTCCTCTCGTCGAGAGATCTCCCGGGCGCCCTTCGGCACCTCGTGCTCCCACTTCTCCTCGGTGACCGTCTTGAACTTCTCGATCGCCACGCTGCGCTCCCAGGCGTGGCCCGTCACCTCGAGCGTCTCGGTGTGGGTCCGGAAGACGAAGAAGTACAGGCCCAGACCGATCGCCACCAGGATGGCCAGGAAGATGAACAGGCCCGCCTTGCCGCCCTTGGAAGCAGGCGCGGACTTGACGGGTGCGGGCTTCTCGGCGGGTTGATCCGGGATGACCTTGACTTCTCGATGCCCCCCGTCCGAACGGGCCGCGCCGCAGCGCTTGCACTTGTCCTCGCTGGCCTTGTTGTCCACGCCGCAGAAGCCGCAATGCCAGTCGGGACCCTCCCTGGCAGAGGCCAGCTCCTCCTCGTCGGTGATCTCCTTGGCGTCCTCGGGCAGGTAGAACTTCACGTCCTTGTCCCGCTTGGCGCCGCAGCCCGGGCAGACCGTCTCCGGACCCCGAATGCCCTTCATGCCGCAGTATGGGCAATCCCACTTGCCTTCCCGGATGGCCATGTCGACCTCCCTGTCTTGGATTTCGGAACCCTTGTACCCGACTTCGGGCCCGGGTGCAATCCTCTTCGCACTCGGGTGACGCATAAGAGATTTCACGCTCGAGCGGTGCGAGTGCGAAGGACGGCTCGCGCCGGACTGGCTGGCACCAGCTCGCAAGTCCCTGGTCGGAGAGCAAAACCAGGCTATGACGCGAGCTGGCACGAGAGCTGAACCCATGCTCTGGCGTGCAGATGAAAGGAGCGCGCCATGGATCGCGTCCCGTACCGCTTGTCGGCTTTTCTGCTGATCCTCGTCTCCCTCTCCAGCGCGCCTGCCCGGGCTGCCCACTATGCCGCCATGCAGGAAGTGGCAGTCGAGGGCGGTGAGCTGCGGCTGGCCGTGCCCCGCATCGAGCAGGTGACGACCGAGGACGGCAGCCGCTCGCAGCGCACAGCTATCGCCTTCCCGCTCGAGAAAACCCGGGTCACGAGCCGCATTGCGGGCCAGGTCGTCCACACGATCATCGAGCAGACTTTCACCAACCGCTTCGACGATCCGACCGACGCAGTCTACCTCTTCCCTCTCGGGCACGACGCAGCCGTGACCGGCTACAGCATCCAAATCGGCGAGCGTCGCATCGCCGGCAAGATCCAGCAGCGCGACCAGGCCCGGCAGACTTATGCGCAGGCCCGAGAGCAGGGGCGCACCGCAGCTCTGATCGAGCAGGAAAAGCCCAACGTCTTCGCCCAGCGCATCGCCCACATCGCTCCGCATGAGGACGTCATCGTGCAGATCGTGTGCGTCGAACTGCTCGAGCAGCGCGATCTGCTCTACGAGTGGGTCCTGCCCACCGTGGTCGGGCCGCGCTACCTGCCAGCCAGCGCGCCGGGTCGCCGGCCCGTGAGCGCCGTTCCGGCTTCCGGGCCTGCGCCTGCGGGCAGCGCGGTGACGTACGTGGAGTCGGCCGACGGATTGCGGCATCGGATCGAGATCGAGGTCGAGATCGACGCCGGCGTGCCACTCCTCGAGATCGCAAGCCCCAGCCATCCGATCCAGCGCACCGACGACGGACCGACCAGGGCTCGCTTGCGGCTCGCGGCGGGCGGTGACGTGCCCAACCGGGACTTCGTGCTGCGCTACCGCACCGCTGGCGAGCGCAATACGATCGGCCTGCTGGCCCACCGCAGCGCCGACGGAGAGGGCTTCTTCACGCTGCTCGTCCAGCCCAAGGCCGAGTATCGCACGGGCGACGTGGCGGCCCGCGAGGTGATCCTGCTCGTGGATCGCTCGGGCTCCATGCAGGGCGCGCCCATGACCCACGCGCGCCAGGTCGCCAGAGCGGTGATCGCGACCTTGTGCGAGCGCGACACTTTCAACGTGCTGGCTTTTTCGGACACGGTCAAGATGCTTCGCGACAGACCCATCCCGGGCGATCCCGCCGGCAAGCAGGCGGGGGTGGCCTTCGTCGATGGCCTGCGGGCCGGCGGTGGCACCGAGCTGCAGCGCGGCATCTTGCGCGCGCTGCAGTCGAGGCCGGCCGATCGGATCCGGGTCATCTACCTGCTCACCGACGGGCTGGTGGGCAACGACGACGTCATCCTGCACGCGGTCTCCCAGACCCTGTCGCACAACCGCATCTTTCCGGTCGGTCTGAGCAGCTCGCCCAACAGGCACCTGCTGGATCGCGTGGCCGAGCTGGGCCGCGGCTTCGCGACCTACATCGGCAACCGGGAGGAGGTGGCCGAACCCGCGCGCGAGATGCTGCGCCGCAGCCTCTACCCCTACCTGACCGATCTGCGGATCGACTGGGGCGGGCTCGAGGTGCGCGATCTCAGCCCGGGCATATTGCCCGACGTCTACGCCGGCGTGCCACTGGTGCTGGTCGGTCGCTACGAGCGGCCGGGCAAGGGAAGAATACGGCTCGTGGCCACCCAGGCCGGCAAGCGCCTCTCCACTCCGCTCGAGGTGGATCTGCCCGCGCGCAGCGAGCGGCCCGCCATCCGCACGCTCTGGGCCCGGCGCAGGATCAAGGCCCTGATGAACCGCTCGGCGGCCGAGGGCATGACGCCCGAAATCGAACGGGCCATCACCGATCTCGGTCTGCGATTCGGCCTGGTGAGCGAGTTCACCTCCTTCGTGGCGGTCGACGAGCAGCGCATCGTGGACGCCTCTGGCCGGAGCAGGACCGCAGTCCAGGCGGCGCTGTGCCCCGAAGGAATCGACTACCGGGCGACCGTGGGCGGGGCGCCTCCTCCGCCACCGCCCCAAGTGGCCCAGGCGACAGCACCGTCCAGCGCCTACTCGGATCCACCGCCTCGTCGCTGGCGCCACCGCTCGCGCCCCTTCCACTTCGGCGGCGGAGGTGGAGATGCGGATCCCGCCCTGCTGGGTCTGGCCGCCCTGCTGGGCCTGGCCGCCCTGTATGAGTATCGCCAGCGGAGATCGCGGTGAGCACAGGCGAGATCGAGATGCGCGTCGCGGCAACGCGGACGCCGAGCACTGCGCGCGAGAGCGTTGCGCGCAGCCGAGCGGGGGCCCCCCAGACGCGCGGAGGGCGGCCTGCAGCCCGAGCACGGATGGGGGTGCTCGGCGTTGCAGCAACGCGGACGCCGAGTACTGCGCGCGAGAGCGTTGCGCGCAGCCGAGCAGGGGCCCCCCAGACGCGCGGAGGGCGGCCTGCAGCCCGAGCACGGATGGGGGTGCTCGGCGTTGCAGCAACGCGGACGCCTCTCTGGACCCTCTCGCTCATCGCGCTATCCATCTGCGCGAGCCTGATACCCGAGCTCGCCGATCACTTGGCAGCCGAGACGATCGCGCTTTGCACTGGCCAGCTCTGGCGGCTGCTCGGCGGGCCGCTGATCCACGGCAGCCCCAGCCATCTGCTGCGCGACCTGTCGGTGCTCTGCGTACTCGGCCCCCTGGTCGAGCACCGGCTCGCCCGGGCGCAGGCCGCGCTCTTCTTCTGCGCGGCCCTGGCCCTGCCGGCCCTGCTCACCCTCGCCCTGCGCCCGGATCTCGGCGTCTACTGCGGCCTGTCGGGCCTGGACCACGCCCTGGCCGCCTTCCTGCTCGTGGATGCCTACAGGGCGAATCGGCGCTGGCCCATCGCCCTGCTGGCCGGCCTGCTGGCCCTCAAGCTCGCCTTCGAGACCGCCAGCGGCGATCTGCTCTTCCCCCTCGACATGGGCGAGCTCGTGCCCGCTCCCGAGGCCCACCTCGCCGGCGCAGCCCTGGGTGCCTACTGTGCCTGGGTATGAAGTGCTGGGTATGAAGTGCCACCCGAACCGTTTCGGAGGCTGTCCTTCTTCTCTTCCGGCTGCTATCCTCTGGACCATGTACAGGATTCTTGTACCTCTATCTCTGTCTGTGTTCTCTGTAGCCATTGCTGGCGAGCCCCCTGCCGCCCTGCCCTGCGCCGAGCCGCCCCCTGGCATGGCCTGCGTGCCGGGAGGCCCTTTCGTGCGCGGGACGGATGACGGCGACAAGAACGCCCGGCCTGCAGAGACAGTCTGGTTGCAGACATTCTACATGGACCAACTCGAGGTGACCGTCGCACAGTACGACGCCTGCGTGAAGGCGGGGAAGTGCAAGCCGGCCAAGACCAACTACTCGGACTTCAGCCGGCCCCGCCAGCCCAAGGTGGGCTTGAGCTGGTACCACGCCCGAGATTACTGCGCTGCCCAGGGCAAGCACATGCCCACCGAGGCCGAGTGGGAGAAGGCGGCCCGGGGCTCCGACGGCCGGCCCTACCCCTGGGGTGACGAGCCGGCCACCTGCGCCCGGGCGGTCATCAAGGACTCACGCGGGCGCTCCTGCGGTGTCAAGAAAGCGAGCGGCGGCCGGCCCGAGACGGGCCGGACCTTCGAGGTGGGCTCGCGGCCACCCAATCCCTATGGCTTGTATGACATGGCCGGCAATGCGTGGGAGTGGGTAGCCGACTGGTATGCACCGAGCTACGCCCGTTGCGGCGCAGCCTGCCGCGGAGTCGATCCCCGCGGCCCCTGCGACGGCCGGGCGAAGTGCCCCGGCCACGACATGAAGATCGTCCGCGGCGGCTCGTGGTACTGGGGCGCAGAGCGCGCCACCTGCTACCACCGCCGGCCACACTACCCGGCCAACCGACCCTACCATCACTACGGATTTCGCTGCGCTGCCTCGCTCGAGCAGGCCGCTCGGCTCAGGCCTGGCTCTGCAGCCGAAAGCGGTGCAGGGCATAGGTAATCAGCATGATCCCAAGGCCCATCAGCGGGTATAGCGCGTCGGGCTCGAAAGTGAAGATCCGCCCCACCATCACCACGATCACGACAGCGTTGGATGCCAAGTAGATAGCCGGCAGCACGGGGTAGCCCCAGGCACGGTAAGGCCGCACGAGCTGGGGCTGGCGCATCCGAAGCACGAAGAGCGCGCCCACGGTCAGCGAGCCACAGATCACCATGGCCATGCTGACCAGCTCGAGGATCTGTTCGAAGCTCTCGCTGAGCACCAGCACCGATACCCAGCCGGCCTGGAGCCAGAGCGCCCAGCCAGGTACATGCCGCGCATCCAGCTTGCCGGCCCGCGCCCAGAAGGCTCCGCCACGAGCCATGGCAAAGGCCACCCGTGACGAGCCCAGCACCGAGCCATTGAGCGAAGCGAGCAGGGCCACAGCCACGCAGGCGGTCACAAGCAGCTCGGCCGTGCTGCCAGCGGCCGCCCGGGCACTCGCCGATCCAGCCTCACCCGTGCCCCGCAGGCCGTCGAGGCCCAGCAGGTCCAAGAAGCCCAGGCAGAGCAAGGCGTACAGCCCGGTGACGACCAAGGTGCCGATCAGAAGGCTGCGCGGGATGATGCGTCTGGGCTCGCGCACCTCGCCCGACATGTAGATCACCCCGTTCCAACCCGAGTAGGCGAAGTAGATCGGCAGGTAGGCCGCCACCAGACCGGCCAGCGTCACCCCGCCGGCAGGCGGTGCCACCTCGGATACCGAGGCGGGTTCGGCGAAACCCAGGGCCCAGACCACGCCCGCGACCAGCAAGATGATCGGCAGCAAGGTGGCTGCGGCCTGAAGCCCGGCCGACATCCGGGCACCGAGGGCGTTGACCGCCGTCAGCACGAGCACCAGGCCGATGGCCGCGAGCTGGGCCGCGCTGGGATGCAGAGGCCCGAGCTCGAACAGCGGCGAGGTCAGCCGCGCTGATTCCACGCCCAGCAGCACGGGCAACTGAAAGGTGCACAGGCCTGCAGAGATGGCCGCGATGGAGCCCGCAAAGACCGCACCCAGCAGCACCCAACCGCTGGCGAAGGCCACCGAGGGCCCAAAGGCCTTGCGCTGGAAGACATAGTCGCCACCGTTTTGAGGAAAGAGCGCCGCCAACTCCCCGCAGGCCACGGCTCCCCCCAGCGCGGTCAGACCGCCGAAGAGCCAAATGGCGATGAAGAGCCAGCTCGAGTCCACGTGCCGGGCCACAATCGGCGGCGCCAGAAAGATGCCGATGCCCAGCATGGAACCGGCCACGATACAGATCGAGGCCAGCCGGCCAAAGACGCGGGGCGGGCGTTCTGCCCTATCGGTCTCACTCTCCTGCACAGCAGGAAGATGCTTTGCCAGCCTGGAGCCTCAGGTCAAGCGAAATCGGCTCGGGGAGTCGGTCAGATGCCCTAGACCACTTGCCCTAGAACACTTGCCCTAAAACGCCTGCCCGATGCGCCGATCGCTCTCGGGCTTCATAATCGTAGATGAAAACGCGGTCTGAAAGGAGGCCTTTCCATGAAGTGTGCAATACACGGACTCTGGATCGCGGCTGGCGCCCTACTTGCATTGCTCGCCGGACAAAACTGTCAGTGCCAGCTCGGCAACACCTGGCTCCCCGCGGAAGGCAGCGCCCAAACCCCGTCCACGGTGGCTCTGCTGGAATCACCGGCCGTGGCAACGCCGACGACTGTCTCATTGCTGGGTAGCGATGCTCCCCGGTCCGAGGTGAGCGAACGCGCTGCATCCAGCGACAAGACCTCGCTCCAAGTCCATCCCGTGCCCGCCCACTCCGTCCTGCTGGCCGACAAGCGCCAGCGCACCTACTTGAAGGTGAACATGACCGGGCTCTCGATGGACCGGACCGAGCGGCCGCCCGTGAATGTCTCCGTCGTGCTCGACCGCTCTGGCTCGATGGCCGGCGAGAAGCTCAGCCAAGCCAAGCAGGCGGCAGGCATGGTACTCGCCCAGCTTCGGTCCCAGGACGTCGTCTCGGTGGTGACCTATGACTCCGGAGTCGACGTCCCGGTACCGGCCACGGATGCCTCGGAGCCCTGGAAGCTGACGAGAGAGATCGAATGGCTTCAGCCCGGCGGCCGGACCGCCCTCTACGACGGCGTCCAAGCCGGCGCGAAAGAGCTTCGCAAGCACCTCGACTCGGAGCGGATCAACCGCATCGTGCTGCTCTCCGACGGCCTGGCCAATGTCGGACCTTCCTCACCCGAATCGCTGGCCTCACTGGGCGACTCCTTGGGCCGCGAGGGCATCGCCGTGACCACCATCGGGCTGGGCCTGGACTACAGCGAGCAGACCATGACCGCCCTGGCCGAGCGCAGTGAGGGCAACCACTTCTTCGCCCGAGATGCATCCGACCTGAGGCGGGCCTTCGCTACCGAGTTCGGCGCCGGCCTGGCCGTGGTGGCCCGTGACGTGGACATCCGGGTAGAGCTCACGGACGACGTCCGCCTCGTGCGTGTGCTCAACTACTCCTCGGACGGGGTGGACGGACAGGTCATCAAGGCGAGCCGCAAGCAGCTCTATGGCGGAATGACGGCATTCCTGCTGCTCGAGCTGGAGGTGGAAGAGGAGAACGATGGAGACGAGCTGGAGCTGGCCAGGGTGGAAATCGAGTACACGGACATGCGCAGCGGGTCGCGTGAGCGCGTCGAGGCCGAGGCGAAGGTGCGCTTCTCGGACTCGGCTGCTGACGTGCTCGCGAGTGAGAGCCGCGACGTGATGGTGGCGGTTGCCGGGGTGCTGGGTAACCGTCGGGGCCAGCGCGCTGTGGAACTCTACGAGCAGGGCAGGACGGACGAGGCCCGACGCGAGTTCGCCGCGGCCGCGCGCTACCTCGAGGAGAACGGGCAGCGCTACGGATCGGAGGCGCTGCTCGAGCTCTCCAGGCTCAACCACCGAAGCGCCCGGCACTATGATCGAGAAACGGCCAAGGACCACTACAAGCACAAGAATCTCAAGTCCTTCGGTCAGGGGAACATGGGCGCCAACGCGGGCGGCTGATCACGTGAGTCGAGAGCGCCGAGAAGTGTCCGGAATCTGAACACACATCGAAGAGAAGCGGCCTGGTCTGTGTTCTATCTTGTTCCAATTTTATTTGTTTCAAACAGCTTGCGCCATCTTCCCTGGCCGTCTCGGCTCTTGGCAGGGATATTGCTCTCCCTTCCTCGCGCCATGAGTCGTCCACTGCGCTACATGCCCGAGAAGAACACCATCTTCGAGATCACCACCCGCACCATCCAGGGTCGCATGCTCCTTCGCCCCAGCAAGGAGCTGAACGAGCTCGTCATCGGCGTCCTCGGCAAGGCCCTCTCCCT
>JAFGRB010000326.1 GCA_016935365.1 Deltaproteobacteria bacterium | reverse complement strand
TGGGAGGGGCCGGGCGAAGCCCGGGGGAGGGGGACGCGTCTGAGCCACAACATCTTGTTCCCACCCACTGTCTTCACCACGGATCGGACATGGATCGCTTCGAACCCTACTCCAGGCAGCTAGATGGCAGCGCGCCGAAGCCCTCGGCCAGCGCGCCGTAGTCGTCGTGGATCACGCCGCCCCGGGCGTCCCCGTCCAGCTCGTAGTAGTAACAGCGCTGCGCGTCCAGGCCGGCGGCGGAGTAGGCCTGCGCGTCGCTCGCCTTGTTGCCGAAGCCGAAGTCCGGCACGCGGCCCAGCTCGACCTCGAGCGCGGAGAGCTCGATGAGCTTGAAGTCGACCGCGGCCGAGCCGATCGCGCCCGTGTGGCTTAGCGTGGTGTGCGCGATCCCGGGAGGAAAGCCCCGCTCGGCGAGCCAGTCCCGGGTGCGCTGGCCGAGGAACTCGGGCCGGGCGGTCAAGTAGAAGAGCAGGTAGCCCTTGCGGGCGAGCGCCCACATGGCGTCGGCGGCGTGGGGGTGCGCCTCGGGCGAGACGTCCAGCAGCACGTCCCAGGCCTGGGCGTACTCGTCGCTGGTCAGGGTGCCGTCCACGTCGCTGACCGCCACGCGGGCGTCCGGCTCGAGCACCTGGATGACCTGATCGGTGCTGCTCAGATCGCCCCGCAGCACGAAGTGGATCCGGTGCCGGCCCGGCCCGAGACGGCGCTCGGGCGGGATCTGGAAGTACACTCTGCCCCCGGTGTCCTCGACGCCCTCGACGGTCTCGTGCTGGCCGTCCTCGGTGCTGCGCGACCTTCCCAGGTACTCCCAGCTGCTGCAGTCTCGAAGCAGCCACAGGTCCACGTCCTCGTCGTGGATGTCCTTGTCCAGCGCCAGCCCGTAAGCGAACTTGGCCAGGGCCCACTGCGCGTCGCCCGCGGCCAGCAAGAGGTCCCGGCCCCGGTGGTAGGGCGTGCCCAGGGCCGCGGCGATGGACGAGCTGGTGTGGCGCCAGCCGTCAGCCGGTCCCGGATCGGGTGGCGTCGCATCGCAGGCCGGGGGCGGCGGGCAGTCCACCTCGTTGCGCCCCCGGCAGCGGCCGCCCAGGCAGGCATCCTCCAGGGTCGACTCGATCCCGTCGTCGCAGGCGGTGCCGTCCGGCAGCGGCTCGCTGCGGCAGGTCCCGTGCCCGTCGCACGCGCCCCCCACGCAGGGACCGGCCTGCTCGAGCTCGCAGGCCGCGCCCGCCTCCCGGTCGACGGCCAGACAGCGCCCCTCCACGCAGCGCGCGTGCTGGCAGTCGCCGGCCAGGACGACCACCGGATCGCAGTCCGCGTGATCGCGGCAGCTCGTCCCGCCCTCCTGACCGCAGGCGCAGAGCTCGCAAGAGAGCAGCAGTGTGCAAGGAAGAAAGAAGCGCATCTCGGCTCCTATCCTAACGCACCTTCCACCAAACGTGAATCATGCGTTAGACTCGACGTCAGGAAGATAACCAAGAGCCAGCCATCCACTCGGGAGCATCCCATGAGAACCAGCGAGCATTTCGAAAGACCGGCCATCCTGCTCGCCGCGGTCCTGGCCGCCGCCATCGCGGTCTGCGGCTGCGGGGCGGCCGGGGGCAACGTCTCCTTCGGCGGCGCCCAGGACATGGGCCAGTTCAAGCAGATCCTGGCCGAGGGCGAGATCCCCTCGACCTTGACCCTGGACGCCAACGGCTTCTTCTCCGAGCACTACATCCAGCTACCCGAGCCCGACTGCGGCCAGGTGCTGTGCGCGCACGCCAGTTTGGCGATCGACGACTACTTCGTGGGCGACGAGAAGGTCACGCTCGTCGGCGTGAGCATCAACTCGCCGCTCGGCCCCGAGGACATCGACCCGGCGCCGGTGGACCTGGCCGTGGTGGTCGACACGTCAGGCTCCATGGTGGCCGAGGACAAGATCATCTACGCCCGCGAAGGCCTGCACACGCTGGTGGACGAGATGAGCGCCGGCGATCGCCTGGCCATCATTTCCTATGACACGACCGTGCGCACGGTGCTCGAGCTCAGCGAGATCACCGTCGACAACGTCCAGGCGGTCCACAGCTTGATCGGAGAGATCGAGGCCTCGGGCGCGACCAACATCTACGAGGGGCTGGAGCGCGGCTTCTTGACCGTGCTCGAGGCGGCCGAGCCGGGCCGCACGGCCCGGGTCATCCTGCTCTCGGACGGGCAGGCATCGGTCGGCGTGACGGCCGCGGCGGCCATCCAGGAGATGGCCTACCGCTTCATCCTCGACGGGGTGGGCCTGACCACGGTGGGCGTGGGCACGGACGCGGACGCCTTCCTGCTCGAAGGCCTGGCCACCCTGGGCAACGGCAACTACTACTTCCTGGAGTCCGTCCAGGCGATCGGCGAGGTCTTCGTCCAGGAGCTTTTGTACTTTCTGAGCACCGTGGCCTTCGACGTGAGGCTGGAGCTGCGCTTCAACCCGGCCTACCAGATCCTGCGGGCCTATGGCTGGGACTACGAGCTGGACTACTACCTCAACACGGTCCGGGTGACCATCCCCTCGGTGTCGATCGCCTCGCGCAGCGGCGACGAGCACGAGGCGCGCCGCGGCGGCGGATCGAGCTTCTTCGTCGAGCTCCGGCCCGACGTCGACGTGGCCGATCTGGGCGACTTCGGCATCCACGAGGTGGCCGACGTCTACCTGGACTACCGGCCGGCCGACTCGGACAGCGACGAGTCCCAGACCACAGACATCGACAACCCGAACGAGCCCGGCCAGATCGATCCAGACGGAAGCCACTACTCCGCGCCCTGGGCCGAGAAGGGCTATGCGGTCTTCAACCTCTTCGAGGGCCTCTTCCGGGTCTGCTCGGCGGCGACCCGCAACTACCACCAGGCGCTCTTTCTGCTCGAGCAGCTCCAGGCGAGCGCCGAGGCGTGGAACGAATCGCGAGACGACGAGGACGTCCGGGCCGATCTGATCCTGCTCGCCCAGTTCGCCCACAACCTGGAAGCCAAGGGCGCCGACGCGTCCAAGTACGACCCGGACCCCTACGGGACCTGCGCGTCCGCCGGCCGCGGCGGGGCGGGTCTCGCGGTGCTGGCGCTGCTCGGCCTGCTGCTCGCCCGCTGTCGCCGCGTGCCGTTCTAAAAGGCCCCGAAGAGCGCGTCTCCAGGTGCTCTCGCTGCTCTGCTCGCCCGCCGCCTTCCGCCGTTCTGGAAAGCCCCGAAGGGTGCGTCTCCAGTCGCTCTCGCTGCTCTGCTCGCCCGACGCCTCCCGTTCTGGAAAGCCCCGAAGGGGCGAAACAGGAAAGCCCAGGGCGAAGCCGGCAGAGCCGGCGAAGCCCTGGGTATCGCGGGCAGGACAAGCACGGAGCCCTGAAAGGGCGCGATACAGGCCCGGCACGCAGCTCTACTTCGCCCCGTTGGGGCTCGCGCTGCTCGGCGTTGCAGCAACGCGGCCGCCTCGCATCGAGCCCTAGAGCGTTGCGCGCAGCCGAGCGGGGGTGCTCGGCGTTGCAGCAACGCGGACGTGTCCCCGAACGGTGAGGGAGATCAGCGCCTCACTCTGCCGCGGCAGATCCAGTAGAAGGCCGCCACCAGCACAGCCAGCTCGAGCAAGGCCGGCCAGTCCCGGCTGAGCACGATGGGCTCGCGCGCGGAGGGGGCGTGGATCTTCACGATCGCGAGCAGCCCGACCACGAGACCCGCCAAGACAGCCCAGCCTTCCCACGAGATGGGCAGCCACAGCCTCGAGCTCAGCCGATGAAACCAGACCTTCTTGCCGTCGCTCATCCTTCCCGCCCCCTCAGCCCCGCTCGATCTCGATCGCGTGCTCGCCGGGGCCCACCTTGACGAGCAGGCCGCCGAGCTCCGGATCCAGCGCCCAGCCGTCGGCCGCCGCCTCGAGCGCCGCCCGGTCGGAGCGCTGCTCGAGCGCGCGCCCGTCGCAGGTCACGCCGACGGGCGCCTGCGCGCCCCAGGTCAGCAGCTCGAACAGCACGCCCAGGTCGAAGTCCTCACCCGGCTTCACGCCGACGGCCAGCCCGCCGGCGTCGGAGGCCTGGAAAAGCTCCGTGCCGTCGAAGAGCGCGAAGGACGAGGCCTCCCCGGGCGCGATCCGGGCGTAGAGCACGCCCGGCGAGCTCGCGTAGGAGTCGACCAGCCCGGGCTCAGCGGTGGGTGACAGGGTGTCGATCGTCGGCCGCAGCAGCGGTACGATGCCGCCCTGCCTGAGGTACAGCGGCAGCTTGCCGAGCGGGGCGTCGACCGCGCGCGTCTGGCCCCCCTCGATCGGCTCGCCGCGGAACCAGTCCACCCAGCGGCCGGGCGGAAAGATCACCTCCCGGGCTGTGGCGCCGCGCTCGAGCACCGGCGCGACCAGCAGATCCGGACCGAAGAGGTAGATGTCGTCCGGGTGCACGCCGAGCTCCGGATAGGCCAGGCCCAGCGGCCGCTGGAGCGGCCGGCCGTCCACGGCGATGCGCTGCGCCAGGCTCCAGGCGTACGGCCACAGCCGCAGGTGCAGCCGGGCGTAGAGCCGGTACAGCTCGAGCACCTGCTCGTCGAAGCCGTTCTCGGGCGTGGGCTCCCAGGCGACGTCGTTCGTCGAGGTGCCGACCTGCATGACCGAGGACAGCGCGGTCTGCTCGAACCAGCGCACGAAGGTCTCCTTGTCCGGCGGCGCGTGCTGGTAGCCGCCGGTGTCGGCGCCGTAGAACGGAAAGCCCGAGGGCCCGAGCGACAGGCCGAAGATCACCGAGGCCGGCAGGCCGCCCACGGCCGTGTACGTCTCCCCTTGGCGATCGGTGCACCGCTCGCGGTGGCGGGCCATGTTGGCGTCCAGGTCCCCCGGCCAGATCACGCTGGCGTGGACCTGGTCTCCGTACGCGGCGTGCCTGCAGAGCAGGAATCCGCCCTCGGCGGGCAGGGTCTCGGCATACAGGCGGTGGTAGAAGTGCTGGTAACGCCCGTGCATGGTGCGCTCGTCGCTGCCGTCGGCGAACAGCCACTTGTTCCGCGCGCCGAAGGCGCCCGGGACCACGTCCTCGGCGTAGTCGAGCTTGAAGCCCTCCACGCCCATGTCGGTGTAGGTCCGCACCAGGTCCTGCCACCAGGCATAGGCGTCCGGGTTGGTCAGATCGATCGGGTAGCTCCACGAGTTGAGCATCAGCCCGACCTGGGGCGGGAAGAAGCCCTGCTCGACCGCGTGGGCGTACAGGGCCTCGCAGGCCGGGTCGTCGGAGTCGACGTACGGCGTGTGCCACAGCGCCAGGCGGAAGCCCAGGCCGTGCAGCGCGCCGATCATGGCCCCGGGGTCGGGAAAGCGCGCCGGCTCGAAGTCGAAGGTGTTGACCCCCGAGGCGTAGGGCCGGTCGATCCAGATGGCCGTGGTGGCCAGGTCGAGCTCGCGGATCGTGCGCGCGTCCCGCTCCACCTGGGCCTGGTCGTCGTTCTCGTCGCGCCAGATCCAGGGCCCCAGCGCCCAGGGCGCGGGCAGGATCGGGTAGCCGCTGACGTCGTAGTACTTGCCGGTCAGGTCCAGGGGGTGGCCGGCCGCGAAGAGGTAGAAGGCGAGCCCTTCCCCCGAGGCGAGACCGGTGCCGAAGACCGCCGCCACCCGGTCGTCGTCCCGGCTGGCCACGTCGAACAGGCCCGGGTAGGGGCACTCGACGAACAGGCCCCAGCCGCGCGTGCCGATGACGAAGGGCACGGGCTCGTGCGCCTCGTTGTAGCCGCTCTCGAGCTCCAGGTCGAGCTCGATCTGCATACCGCGCACGCGGCCACGGTGCTCGACCTGGTCCAGGTAGGCGCCCAGGCCGTAGAAGCCTTCCTGGCTGTCCACCCTCGGCCGCAGGCGGAAGAGCGCCACCCGGCCGCCCGAGGGGACCCAGCGCAGCCGGTAGCTGCCCTCGGCGACGAGCGCGATCTCGAGCTCGGCCTGCACGCCGCCCGGGTAGCCGAGCTGCACGCGCATCCGCGCCTGGTCGTGCGCACCGAGCTCGGCCGCGCTGGCGTCGAGCCAGGCGAGCCCCTTCGGCGGCGGGGTGCCCATGCCGTCGTCGACGTACAGCGGCCAGGGATCGTAGCTCGCCCCGTCGCTCACCGCGTCCACCTGCCCTAGCTGCAGCGCCTGCAGGTCGAGCTCCAGCAGGCGCTCCGCCTCCTGGCCGCCCTCGCCGAGCCGCTCCAGGCTCAGTCGCTGCTCGGCCTGGTCGAAGTACAGACCGAAAGCACCTCGAAGCAAGCCCGGCCGCAGATCCGGCCCCGGGCCGTCACCTCCGTCCGAGCAGGCAGCGCAGAGCGCGAGCGCGAGAGCCAGACAGGACGACCTTTCGAAGCGCATGGGCATCTCCCGCGAGGAGTCTACCCCATTCGCGGAAGCAGCAGCAGGAATTCGCTCCCCTGCCCCGGCCGGCTCGCGACCTGGATGGCGCCCCGGTGGCGGCGCACGATCCCGAGCACGGTGGGCAGGCCCAGGCCACGCTCGCCCGGCTTGGTGGTGAAGAAGGGATCGAAGGCCCGGCGGAGCGTCTCGGCGTCCATGCCCGCCCCCTGATCGCGGACCCGGACGCCGATGTAGTCGCCGGCGGGCAGGTGCTCGCCCAGCTTGGCATCGTCGAGCAGGGCCCGGTCTGCGCGGATCGGCTCGACCAACAGGTGGACGGTGCCACCCGTCTCGCGGCTCGCCTCCACGGCGTTGGCCAGCAGGTTGAGCAGCACCTGACGGAGCCGGGTGGCGTCTGCCCGGAGCGACGGGAGCTGCGGATCGAGATCGACTCGCAGCTCGACACCGGCGGGCAGGCTGCCCCGCACGATCGCGGCCACGTCTTCGCAGAGCTCGCCGAGCGCGAGCTCGCGCATGTCGAGCGCACCGCTGCCGGCGAAGGTGAGCAACTTCTGGATCATGTCGGCCGCGTGGGCGGACGCCCGCTCGATCAACTCGACCCGCAGCAGGGCCTCCGAGCCCGGTGCCAGCTCGTCTCGGAGCTGGCTCGCGTTCCCCTGGATGCTCATCAGCAGGTTGTTGAAATCGTGGGCCGCACCGGCTGCCAGCTGGCCAAGGCTGTCTTGTTTTTCGGCTTCTCGAAGCCGCTCGCGAAACCGCTCCCGCTCGTCCTCGGCGCGCTTTCGCTCGGTGACGTCCAGCACGATGCCCACGAAGGCCGTGACCTGCCCCTCGGCGTCGCGCAGGGGGGCGATCGAGGCGTCGTGCCAGAATGTCCCCTTGGGCGTGGTCAGCGGGTACAAGTCGCGGTAGCGCTCGCCCGTCTCCATGGCCCGCCTGGTGATCTCGATGCGCTCAGCAGCCATGTCCGGCGGAAGGATCTCGTGGATGCTCTTTCCGAGCAGGGCCTCCACGCAGATGCCGTAGCGCTCCTCCAGGACCGGATCGATCCACACGAAGACGTAGCGCCCGTCGCGGTCGATGGCCACGATGGCCGCCTCGTGCAGGGCCGAGACGATGCCATCGAGGATCGCGGCCGCCTCTCCCCGGGAAAGACGGGCCCGCTCCGCCGTGCCGACGACCTGATGGAAGCGGCGCTCCGACTCCTCCAGCCTGCGCTTCAGATCCCGAATCTGCTTCCGGAGCTCCTCGACGCCCTGCTCGCCCAAACGACCTGCTCCCTCTCCTCCCGGCGGCTCGCTTTCGATGCGAGGAAGGCGGTGAGTCTATGGTGCGAGCCGGAGCATGTCAAGGAGCACAGGCAATGACTGGAACGACTGGCTGGCAAGACCGCCTTGTCCGGAGTATACCAGAGGCTGAGATCTCTCGATGAGCACGAGCCGGAAGCTCAGCGTGGGCTTGCTCTTTCTGGCGGCCGCTTGGCAGCCGGCCTGCGCCCACCGCCAGCCCGCCATGCTGGCCGCCCCGCGATTCGTCCCCTGCGCGGGCCAGCCGGAAAGCGCCCGGGTCGCGATCCGCACCGAGCGCGTGGATCTCGAGTGCCAGGACGCCGAGTCCCCTTTCTGCCGGCTGCACGCGGAGTACGAGATCGAGAACCCCGGCTCCGAGAAGCTCGTCGCCGCGGGCTGGATCCTCTCCAGCCGCAGCTCCGACCTCGTGCTGGAGGCAGGAGCCGACCTGCCCGTGGTCCCGCTTCGCGGGCCGGCGCCCGCAGAGCAGCTCGCCCTCGCGGCCGAGCAGCGCGCCGAAGCGCTCTGCCAGGGGCCGCCCGCGCCCCTGCCGGCCGAGCGGCTCCAGGCGCTGCCGCCCCAGTGCCGCGAGCTCTGCCAGGCCGCCGACGCGCCACCCGGCGCTTTCGAGCCGGGACCGGTCGCCGAAGCGGACGGCGCGTCGTCCGCGCCGGACCGGCAGGGCCTTTGCCAGCTCGAGCGCGAGATCTGCGAGTGCCCGCCGCTGCCGGACCCGATCGGGACCAACTGCGCGGTCCAGCCCCTGGCCGGCTGGCTCGAGCGGGCCGATCTGCACGCGTTCGGCTTCGAGCTCGAGATGGCCCCGGGCGCCCGCGCCCGGCTCGGGCTGCGCGCCGCGCTCGAGCCCGGCGAGACCGAGTCGCTCGACCTCTCGGTCTCGGCGGCCCACCTGCGCCACTTCATCCTCTACGGTGAGCCGCTCTTCGGCTGCCGGGCTCGCGGCGAGGATCGCTGCCCGCTGAGCGCCGACTACCTTCCGGCCGACTCCGACAGCCGGGCGGCCGGCTACCGCCTGCGCTACGCGCTGAGCTGGCCCGCGACCTGGAAGGGCGAGGGCGGAGGCGCCTGGCCCTCCCGGCATCCGTCCATGCCGGTCGAGGCCGAGCTCGCCTGGGAGGCGAAGCGCGTCCTCGACCGCAAGACCGGCAGGCTCGAGTCGCGCGGGGCTCCCCCGCCGCTGGTCACGGCCGAGCTCACCCCCGAGCCGAGACGCTTCCACCTGGGCGGCCCCCTGCTCGGCCTGGGCGCCTCCTTCGAGCCCGGCGAGACCCGCCTGCTGGGCCGACTGGGCTACGAGATCGCCTACCCGAGCTATCTTCTATACGCGCTGCAGCTCGAGACCGACTTCGACGAGCGCCTGGGCCTGGTCCCCTCTATCCAGGCCGCCTCGCCGGCCATCTTCGTCCTGCCCTCGCTGTCCGTCGGCGCCGGGCTGCCGATCCGCCTGCTGCCCGAGCCGCAGGCAGGCCTGCGGCTTCAGCTCGGCCTGCAGTGGCCGCTGCTCGGGCTGCTCGTGAGCTGCGATGTCTACCCGGGCTCGAGCCTGGACGCGGAGATCGGCCTCGCGGCGGCGATCGCCCTGTAGCTCAGCGCTCGCCCGGCACGCGCTGGCGCAGGCGGGATACCCGGGCGATGGCCGCGAAGTCGCGGTCCCGGTGCAGGACGCAGAGATCGTGCCGGATAGCGCAGGCCGCGATGAGGCAATCGACCGAGGAGCGCAACGTCAGGCCGTTTCTCCGGGCCGTGCGAAAGAGGTCCACGGCCTTCGCGACCACATCGAGGCCCAGAGGGCTCTCGACCACGGGCAGGTTGAGCATCGCATCGCTGGCGATCCGGAAGGCGCGTTCGTCGCGGAAGCCCTGGAGCACCTCCTGGATGACCGGCAAGCAGGTGACCACCTCGTCGAGCGGAGCGATAGCCTCGAGATCGAGGGGATCCTCGCGACGAAAGACCTCGATCCACACCGAAGTATCGACGAGGAACAAAGGCAGCCCCTAGCCCGGGTCGCCCCGCATCTCGCCGAGCTCCCCCTCCCAGAGCCCGCTCCCCCGAAGCTCCAGGATCCGCCGCGCCTTGGCCCGGCTCACGAAGTCCGCCAGAGAGCGGTTCACGATCGCGGAGTAGGTCTTCTCACCGCTCAGCCGGAGCGCCTCCTCGATCAGCAGCTCATCAACCATAAGAGTCGTACGTTTCATATGCCGAATATACGCCAAGTCGTCCTGACAGTCAATGGGAGCGGGTCACAGGCAATCGCCGTCCCACCAGTCCACGACGCACTCGTGCAGGACCGGGCAGCAGTGGTAGCAATCGCAGCACTCGTCGTAGTCCTCGCAGTCCTCGCCCTCCTCGATGCAGCACTCACCGTCCTCGCAGTCCTCGTGCCGGCCGCATGCCTCAACCTCCGACCACTCCAGGCAGCTGTCGCCGTCGCGGTCGCCGCAGATCCGCACGCCGTCGCCGTCGCAGATGCGCGCACCGGCCGGCCCGCAGGCGTCCGTGCAGGCCTCCGGGCACGCGCCGGCCTCGCAGGGTCCGTGCTCGCAGGGCGCATACCCGCCCCATTCCAGGCAAGGGTCGCCGTCGAACAGGCCGCAGATCTCGACGCCGTCGAGCGGGGCCGCGGCGCAGCGCCGCTGTCCGAGCTCACACTCGTCCTGGCAGACGGGCGGCTCGCCTGCGCAGCTGCCCTCCTGGCAGGTCTGCTCCGGGCCGCAGTCGTTGACCGGCCCCCACTCCAGGCAGCTGTCGGCGTCCCAGTCGTCGGAGCAGACGCGGTAGCTCCGCTCGCCCGCGCAGACCTGCTCGCCCTTGCTGCCGCACTCGTCCTCGCAGCCCGCGGGCTGGCAGCGGCCTTCCAGGCAGCTCTCGCCGGCCTCGCAGGCAGCGAAGCAGGCGCCGCAGTGCTGGCTGTCGCTCCGGGTGTCCGTGCAGATCCCGTCGCAGCGCGTCCAGCCCTCGGGGCAGCCGCCATGGGCGCTCCCGCAGCCCGTCGATACGGATACGAGCGCGCAGAGCACGATCACGAGAGCCGTCTGGATCAGCATGCCCACACCTCGCTCAGTTCGCACCCATCGAGATCGTGATCGCCACGCTCTGATCGGCCTGCAGGCTCACGCCCTCCAGGCAGCCGAGGGCGCGGATCTCGCCCTGGCCGCCCGAGCGGGACAGGCCCGTTGCGACGACCAGGACATCCGCGGCCGGGCGGATGAACTGGATCAGGAAGTCTCGGAAGTAGGTGCCCCCGTTCTCCCAGCGGAAGGCGATCACCCGCGGATCGGGGCGCAGCGGATTGAGGAAGGTCTCCTCCCCCGAGAAAGCGCCGCCGAGCAAGTCCGCGCAGCCGAGCGGCCGGCCGTCCGCGCTCCCGGACAGGAAGAAGTAGATCAGACCGCTGGGGCAGCAGTCGTAGAGCTGGCTGTCGAAGCTCAGGTCCACCAGCGCCGAGCCGTAGCCGCTGTCCGGGCCGAAGAGCTGGCAGCGGCCGGCCGTGCAGACCGCGTCACCGCGCGCGCCGCAGTCTCCGTATGTTCCGCACTCGTCTCCGATGCAGCGGGCGGGCGAGCCGGGCGGCGCGTCGGCGCACAGCGGGTCGCCGCCCGCGGCGCAGTCGGACCCGTCGATCCAGCGCAGGCAGCCATCGGCGTCCTGGCTGCAGGCCTGGATGCGGCTCGCCTCGCAGCGGCTGGCGCCCTCGGGGCCGCAGTCGTCGTCGCAGGAGACGCACTGCGCCAAGCCTCCGATCTCGCGGCAGACCTGGCCCGCAGCCTCGCAGTCGTCCTCGGCGCGCCACACCCGGCAGCCGGTCTCGCCGATCTCGCAGCGCTCGACCCATCCGCCCTCGCAGCGCGCCGCGCCCGGCGCCTCGCAGGCGTGCTCGCAGTCGGCGATGCACTCGCCGTCCTCGCAGCGCAGGCCGCTGGCCGCACAGTCCTGCTCGGCCTGCCACGCCAGGCATCCACGCGCATCGGCTGCGCAGCGCTGGACTCGATCGCCCGCGCAGCGGAGCTCACCGGCCTGTGTGCAGGGCTCGGCCACCTGGCCGCAGTCCGCGTCCTGTGCGCAGGCCGCCGCCAGCAGGCTGCCGGCGGCGAGCGCCGCGCCGATCCGCGCTCTCGATGAAAGCCCCATACCCCTTCCTAGCACGCAGGCCGCCCTCGGCTCAAGCCGGTGGTCTTGCCAAAAACGCGATCATGTCCCAGTATGGCTCTCATGGAGGACAAAGCCATGAACAGAGCCGTTCTTTCGGCAGCGCTGATCGGCCTGCTCTCGCTGCCGGCCAGCGGAGCCGAGAAGGTCTACAAGCACGACCAGTTCCCCGAGGACATCGCCACCGCCGCCCAGCAGATCTCGGGCATCCCGCTCGCCACCCAGCCGGGCTTCGCCCAGAACGAGGCCTTCGGGCAGCTCTACACGCCGGACCCGGCCGACTACCCGGTGCGCATCACGGCCATCGAGATGTTCCTGGCCGGCCCGCCCGAGATGGCCAGCGGGGGCGAGGCCAACGCGATGATCGAGATCTGGCCGCACGACGCCGGCAGCGCCGAGCCCAACAGCGCAGAGCCGCTCTACAGCGCCTCGACCGCCGATCTCTACAACCCGCAGACCGGCGACTTCGGCATGCCCCTGGTGGGCAACTCGGCCTTCGTGATCCAGTTCGACTGGCAGACCGAGGACCACCCGCCCGAGATCACCGAGGGCGCCTTCAGCATCATCGTGCGCTACACCGATGCGCCCCAGGACCTGTCCGACGAGTGGGGGACCTACCAGTGCACCCAGGTCCCCGAGTTCGGCCTGTGCGGCTGCCAGCAGGTGGGCACGATACACGACCAGGCCACGACCAGCGACGCCAACATCTTCCACATCATCTACCCGCCGGGCAACTGCTCGGGCTCGCCCTCGGCCTGGCTCTTCATCGAGGACATCGGCGTGACCGGCGATCTGATCATGCGGGCGCGGGCCGAGGTGGCGAGCTGCACGCCCGACTGCGAAGGCCGGGAGTGCGGGGACAACGGCTGCGGCGGCTCTTGCGGCCTGTGCGAGGTGGGCTACCACTGCGATGACGGACACTGCGTACCGGATACGGGCTGCACGAACGACGACGACTGCGAGGACGGCTATCACTGCGATGATGGCCAGTGCGTCCCCGACTGCGTGCCCGACTGCGACGGCAAGGACTGCGGGGACGACGGCTGCGGCGGCTCCTGCGGCGATTGCCAGGCGGGCTATTACTGCGCGGACGGCAGCTGCACGGAATGCACCTGCGACGGCAAGGAGTGCGGCAACGACGGCTGCGGGCACTCCTGCGGCCTGTGCTCGGCCGGCTACCACTGCGAGGACGGCCAGTGCGTCGAGGACTGCGATCCCGACTGCACCGGCAAGGACTGCGGGGACGACGGCTGCGGCGGCTCCTGCGGGACCTGCAATACGGGCTACCACTGCGAGCACGGCGAGTGCGTCGAGGACTGCGTGCCCGACTGCGCCGGCAAGGACTGCGGCCCGGACGGCTGCGGCGGGACCTGCGGCAGCTGCGATACAAACGAGACCTGCGAGGACGGCGTCTGCGTGCTGGTCATTCCCGCGCCCCACATCTACGGCATCTCGCCCGACTTCGGCTACGAGGACAGCGCGACCGACGTCTCGATCACCGGCAACAGCTTCCAGTCCGCCGCCGCGGTCCGCCTGGGCGCCACGACGCTGAAGGCCATCCGGGTGGAGTCCAGCCAGCTGATCACGGCCACCGTTCCGCCGGACATGGCGGCTGGCTCCTACATGCTGATCGTGACCAACCCCGACGGCCAGACCGACTCGCTCGACGACGCCTTCGAGGTCCGCATCCGCGAGCCGGACAGCCGCGGCTGCGGCTGCAGCAGCGGCGCGCCGGGCCAGGCCTGGCTGCTGCTGGTCGGCCTGGGCATCGCGCTGGCGCTCCGCGAGCGCAGATGAGGCTCGCCCGCACACTCGGCCTCGCCCTGTCGATACTCGTCTGCCTGCACGCCGGGGCGCGCGCCTTCGAGACCAACGGCCGGCGCTGGGCCAGCATGCCGATCCCCTACTGGGTCAACCCGGCCGACTGCCCGGTGCTCGACGGGCTGAGCCTGGTCGAGCTCGTCCAGCAGGCGGTCGAGGCCTGGTCCGAGGTGGCCTGCGCCGACGTCCGCTTCGAGTTCATGGGCACGACCGATGCCGGCTGGGCGCCCGACGGCCAGAACACGATCTTCTGCATGGCCGAGGGCTGGAGCTTCGGCCCGGGCTCGGCCGGGGCCACGCTCACGCTCCCGACCGAGCCCGAGGAGCCCATGGAGACCGACGTGGCCCTCAACGCCGACACCCTGGAGTGGGAACTCGGCGGGCCCGACGCCACCCAGACGGGCAGCATCGATCCGCTGGCGGTCATCACCCACGAGCTGGGCCACTTCCTGGGCCTGGCCCACACCCCGGATCCCTTCGCCACCATGTACTACGGCCACCTGCCCAACGGCCTGCAGGCCAGCCTGGCCGGAGACGACAAGGCCGGGCTGTGCTCGATCTACCCGAACGGAGAGATCGCTTGCGAGCGCGACGAGGACTGCGAGCCCGGCTGGTCGTGCACCGAGATCCAGGCCATCCCGATCTGCGATGAGTTGCACGCCGGGCCCGGCGAGCCCTGCGACAAGACGTACATCGACTGCGATGGCATGTGCTGGGTCTCGTTCTACGAGTGCAGCCAGGTCTGCCTCTTCACCCGCATGGACTACTCCGAGGGCTACTGCGCGCCGCTGTGCGAGGATGTCGACTGCCCGCCGGGCTTCGAGTGCACCTATGTCGACCAGCACGACATCCACATCTGCTTCCTGTCCGACACGCCGGACGGCGGCAGCGACGACGGGGGCGACGGAGACGGCGGCTCGCCGGACGCCGGCGACGAGCCGGCCGACGGTGACGGCGGCGAGCTCGCCGACGCCGCGGACGCGGATCTGGACGCCGGCCTGCCGGACGGCGGCGGGGCGGATGCGGACCGCGCAGCGGACGACGGCGAGCCGGGCGCCGACTCTCCGGGCTGCGGCTGCGGCCCGCAGGCGCAGGCGCCGGCCGGGCTGCTCGTCGTCTTGTGCTTCGCCCTCCGGTGGCGACGCCGCGGCTCCGGGATCGCTGTCTATACTCGACCGAGCTGCGCGCCCCCTCCCTCGGCCTTCGGCCGGTCCCTCCCACCAGGGGAGGGACGGAAAACACTTTGTACACTTTCGAAAAATCCACCTCCCCCTTGAGAGACTGTCGAAAAACGAAGTTTTTCGACTTGCACGCCTCTGCGTTCCGCAGAGTTGCAGAGGTCTTTTTCGATAATCTGGCGATTATCGACAGTCTCTTGACGGGGGAGGTCGGGCGAAGCCCGGGTGGGGGTGCATAGCTCGATGTCACTGGCCGATACGAGAGGAACGCGCATGAAGAGATCGATCGTCTCCATGTGGCTCACCCTGTCCCTGTCCGCCCTGCTGGCGGCCTGCGGCGCGGCTTCGGGGCAGGCGGACGGCGGTTCCGGAAGCGATGGCGACGGCGGGCCGGGTGAGGGCGCGGACCACAAGACCACGCCGGTGCTGACCGGCCTGCGCCTCAGCCCGGAGTCGCTCGCGCTCCAGGTCGGCCAGACCGAGACGATCACGGTCTGGGCCACCTGGGACGAGAGCCTGGAGCAGATCCTCTTCGAGCCGGTCGAGTGGCGGGTCGAGCCCCAGGGCGCGGTGGAGATCGACGACCGCACCCTCCTCGCCCTGGCCCCGGGCCAGGCCAGCCTGCGCGCCGAGTACGGCGGCCTCGTGAGCAACGCGGTCGAGGTCGCGGTCGAGCCGGCCGGGCCGCAGGAGGCGCGCGGGGTCTGGGTGACCCGCTGGAACTACAGCTCGGCGGCCGACGTCGCCTCCGTGATCGACCGGCTGGCCTCGGGTGGCTTCAACCAGATCTACTTCCAGATCCGCGGCACGGCCGACGCCTACTACGACTCGGCCGTGGAGCCCTGGGCCGAGCGCCTGTCCGGGCAGCTCGGCCGCGATCCGGGCTGGGATCCGCTCCAGACCGCCATCGAGGAGGCCCACGCGGCCGGCATCGAGCTCCACGCCTGGATGAACACCTACCCCGCCTGGTCCTGCGCCGCGGGCCTGCCGGCCTCCGAGGGCGTCCCCCACCCGCTCGAGCTCCACCCCGAGTGGGTGGCGGCCGATTCGAACGGCACGAGCATGCTCGGCCACTGCGGCGACGGCTACGTCTTCTTCAGCCCGGGCGTGCCCGAGGTCCGCGCGCACGTGGTGGCGGTGGTCGAGGACCTGGCCGGCCGCTACGCGATCGACGGGGTGCACCTCGACTACCTTCGCTACCCGGGCATCGGCTACAGCCACGACGCGACCAGCGAGGCGCGCTACGCAGAGGCGCTCGCCGAGCGGCCCGGCCTTTCCTGGGCCGACTGGCAGCGCGAGCAGGTCCACGCCCTGGTGGCAGACGTATACGCTGCCATGCGCGCCCAGCGCCCGGCGGCGGTGCTCTCGGCGGCCATCTGGTTCATCCACGAGAACGTCTGGGGCTGGAGCGCGGTCTCCCAGGGCTACGCCGAGTACTACCAGGACGCGCGCGCCTGGACCGCGGCCGGCGATATCGACGCACTCGTGCCCATGATCTACTTCCCGCTGACCGATCCGCCCGGGGAGCGCCTCGACTTCGCCGCCATGCTCGCGGACCACGTCGATCACAACCCGGATCGCTTCGTCTACGCCGGCATCCACGGCGACTACGACACCTTCGACGAGATCGCAGCCGAGGTCGAGGCCACCCGCCAGCTCGGCGGCAAGGGATTCGTGATCTTCGCCTACACCTACCTCGAGTCGCACGCCTACTGGGACGACTTCGCGGCCGGGCCCTGCGCGGAGCAGGCGGGCGTGCCCTTCATGCCGTGGAGATGAGCCAGCCCTTTAGCTCCTCTCCACCTTCTGCAGTCGTTCTTCGTGGTTCTCTGCGATCGCAACCCACATGCTCACCGAACGGCCGATCTCTCGGATATCCTTCTCCACACCATCAAAGCGACGTTCCACTTCGGCTCGAAATGCCCTCTGACCCTCCTCGAGCGCCCCCTGCCTCTGCTCGAGCGCCCCCTGCCTCTGTTCCAACGAGGCCTGCCCTCCTTCCAGCGCTGAAAGTCGCTGGTTGGTCACCGCTTGCTCCAAAGCCAGGCGATCGACGCTGCTCTCGACTCGGTCCATTCGGGCATCCAGTCGCTTCTCCATGGTATCGAGCCTGCGCTCCAGGGTTTCGTGTCCCTCCAGGGATATCTGGACGTGATGCTCGATCCTCTCGAGCAAGACCTCGAAATGCTCCTTCTCCATGGCTCCTCCATTTCATCCCATCCCCACGGCGCAGTCAACGCTCGAGGAATGCAAGGTCCAGGCCGTTGTACGAGGCCCAGCCCATTCCATGACTTATCGCGAAGCCGGAGAGAGCCTGAGACCGAAATACGGACCGAGAACCACGGTGGACGGCGATTTCAAACCTATCTACATCAAACATCAACTCACTTGACATCTGATGCGCTAATAGGGGTAGAATCCGATCATGGCCAGGACCACGGTGGACATCGACGCGCCCGTGCTCCGGGAGCTGAAGAAGCTCCAGAAGAAACACGGCGAGCCCCTGGGCAGACTGGTGAGCCGCTTGCTGGCGAGGGCGCTCGACGGAGAGCGGGAGCGCGCTGCCGAGCCCAGGCCCTTCCGCTGGCAGGCCAGGCCCATGGGCGAGCCGAGGATCGACATCGAGGACAAGGACGCACTCTGGGCGATGCTCGACGGCGGCGAGCCCGGGCCGGATGCACCATGAGCTTCGCCATCGACGCCAACATCCTGCTGCACGCGGCCAACGCATCTTGCCAGGAGAACGCCCGCGCGGTGCGCTTCCTGGAGCAGTGCGCCCGCCGGGGCGAGCTCATGTGCCTGGCCTGGCCGACCGTGATGGCCTTTCTGCGGATCAGCACCCACCCGGGCATCTTCCCCCGCCCCCTGAGCTGGAAGCAGGCCTCCGGCTACATCGACAGCCTGCTCGCCCTGCCCCACGCCCGCGTCCTGACGGAGCAGGAGGGCTTCTGGTCGCTGTTCCACGAGCTGGCCGACGTGCTGCGCCCGCGCGGCAACCTCCTGCCCGACGTCCACCTGGCCGCCATGCTCAAGCAAAACGGCGTGCTGACCCTCTACACCCACGACCGGGACTTTAGACGCTTCGACTTCCTCGAGATCCGCTCGTTGCCGGAATGAGACTAGGCCCAAAACAAGTGCGCTGCACTTGTTTTGGGCCTTAGTCACTCTCAGGGGGCTTTCGCAAAGCCCCCTCGCTGCTGGAATACAATTCCAGCAGCTTCACCCCAAAACGACCGCCCTTCG
>JAFGRB010000325.1 GCA_016935365.1 Deltaproteobacteria bacterium | reverse complement strand
CCCCGGCGATCCCTGCCCCTTCAACGGCACCCACGCCGACGCCGACTACTGCCAGGCCGGCATGGCCTGCCTGGGCTACGACCGCGACGTGGTCAACACGCCCTGCGATTCCGACGACGACTGCACCGAGGTCATCCCGCCGGTCGAGAACCCGGAGTGCGCGGACGACAGCCTGTGCGGCGGCAGCTTCTGCGCGCCGCCCTGCGACGAGAACGGCCAGTGCGATGACGGCTTCGTGCCGGACGACGTCAGCGGGGACTGCTACTGCATCCCGGTCATGACCGGCGACGCCGTGGCCGGCGATCCCTGCCCCTTCGGCGACATCAATGTATCGGCCGACTACTGCGTGGCGGGCCTGAGCTGCATCGGCATGGAGCCCTCGGACCAGATCCTCTGCCCGACCGACGTCAGCGAGTGCATCGGGGACGATATCTACAGCACCTGGAACCCGGAGTGCATCGGCGGCGAGTGCGGCATGAGCTTCTGCGCCGCGCCGTGCAACGAAACCGAGCCATACTGCGACACGGGCTTCGAGCAGATCTTGGTCGGCTTGGAAGAAGACTGCTTCTGCGCCCCGGAAGAGCTCTAGCTCGACCGGCGCGAGCACCCCTTCGTCCATACGGGCGGCCCCGGCAACGGGGCCGCCTTTCTTTTTCGGATTTCTAATAGCCCTCGAAGAGCTGCGTGAGCTCGGTGCCCAGGGCCGAGGCGATCTTATACAGGCTGGCCACCGAGGCCGCCGACTCGGCCCGCTCGATCTGGCTCAGCAGGCTGACCGACAGCCCGGTCCGGCGGGCCACCTGCTTGAGGGTAAGGTCCTGTGACTTACGCGCGGCGCGCAGCTTCGCCCCGATCGAGGCCAGCAGGCTCGCCTCCGGGCTGCGCAGCAGGCCCTTGTCCTCGATCACTTTCTGGACCGCGCCCAGCAGCTTGTCCGGATCGATGGGCTTCTCCACGTAGTCGGACACCCCGCCCTTGAGGGAGGCCACGGCCGACTCCACCGACGGGAAGCCGGTCAGCACGATCACGCCCAGATCCCGGTCCCAGTCGCGGATCCGGCCCAGCACCTCGATGCCGTCCATGTCGGGCATCTTCAGGTCGAGGATCAGGACGTGGTACTTGCGGCTCCTCAGCAGGTCCATGCCCGCCCTGGCGCTCTCGGCGGACGTGACCTTGTAGCCCTTGCCTTGCAGGATGTGGGCCAGGACCTCCACCGTGTCCGGGTCGTCGTCGAGGGCAAGGATCTCCACGACGTGATCTTTCATCGCCAGCCCCCCATCGGGTCTTCGACTCGATCTTGTGATCTCGAAAGGCATGCTATCATTCCAGCGGCCGCCGGGTCAAGCCGCCCGGCGTCGGGCGTGCTCGCCGCATCTCGAAAACCTTTACATCACCCACCGCGAGCGCCTAATGTGATCCACACTCCGGAGAGCGCGCATGGCCAGGATCCTGGTAGTGGACGACGTGAAGCTCTTCCGGCACCTCGAGGCCACGGTGCTGGGCTGGCGCGGCCACATGATCGACGAGGCGTCCAGCGGCGAAGAGGCGCTCGAGAAGATCAAGACGGAGCCGCCCGACCTCGTGCTGCTGGATCTGAACATGCCCGGCATGGACGGCCACGCGGTCTGCCGGCACCTCAAGGAAGACCCTTCGCTGCACAGCCTGCCCGTGATCATGGTCACGTCGTCCAATCGCGACGAGGACATCCGCCAGGCGGTCCAGGCCGGCTGCGACGACTACCTGACCAAGCCGATCGACGAGGCGGACCTGGTGCGCAAGGTCGAGGACCTGCTAGGCAGCGCGCGCAAGCGGCGTTTTCCCCGGGTGCCCGCATCCATGCAGGTCTCGTTCGAGGACTTCAAGGGCATCTTCTTCGAGTACTCCCGCGACCTCTCCCGCAGCGGCGTCTTCATCGAGATGAGCGAGCCGCTGCCGGTGGGGACGCGGCTGCGGCTGAGCTTCTCGCTCCCGCCGCCTTTCAACGACCCGGTCATGGCCTACGGCCGCGTGGTCCGGATTGCCGCGTCCGGCGATGCGGGGCCCGGCGGGGTCGGCGTGGCCTTCATCCACGTGGATCCCGAGTCGCTGCGGACCATCGACGCCATGGTGGCCGGGCAGGCGCCGGAGCCGGACAGCGCTTTCGGCCACCTGAGCGTGCAGCTCGCCGAGGAGCACGCGGAGCGCCGCCGGGATGCGGACTCGGCCGCGGACGAGGAGCCCCGGGAGTCGGTGGACGAGCTCAGGCGGGACCACCTGCGCCTCTCGGCCCGGCTGGCCATGCACGAGAGCCTGGCGAGCGCCGCGAGCCCCAAGGAGGTCCTGCGGGCCGCCAGCGACATCCTGGTCAACCTGGTGGGCGTCGAGTCCTTCGCCGTCCTGATCCACGACCTGCAGCGCGGCCTGCTGGTGCCGGTGCTCAAGACGCGCCTGCCCGGACTGACCGGCGAGCACCTGAGCGGGATCGAGGCGATCGAGCGCGCGCTCGCCGAATCGCGGCTCCAGATCCCCTCCCCCCCCTGCAACCTGGCGGGCCTGGGCGGGAACTTGATGGCCGTCGTCCCCTTCCTGGCCCCGGGCGGCCAGAGCCCTCTCGGCCTGATCACGATCCACGGCCTCTACGAGCAGAAGCAGGCGCTGACCGTGGCGGACAACCACCTGCTGGAGTCGCTCGGGCAGCACCTGGGCCCGGTGCTCGCCAGCGCGCTCGCGGTCCAGCGCGCGGGCACCATCGAGGTGAGTGCCTACCTGGAAGCCCTGTCCTGATGAGCGTGTGACCGCTTACTTGGTCCAGTCCTCGTAGTCCTTGAGGATGTTGCGGATCGGGGGCGCGTAGGGGCACTTGGGGCATTTGTCCACGTACTTCTTGTAGTAGGCGTATGCCTTGGCCCGGTCGCCCTTCTGCGCATAGGCGGCCCCGATGAAGCGGTACAGATCGTAGTCTTTCGGGTTGAGCTTGAGCGCCCGCTCATAGAGCGAGATGGCCTTGGCAAACTGGCCCTTCTTCTGGACCATGATGCCCTCGGTCCGCAGCTCGTTGGCCTTCTGCTTGTTGGCCTCTTTGTTGACCGGCTGGGGCTTGGGCGGCCGCGGCTTTTTGATCTTCTGCAGCTTGGCCTGCAGCTCCTGCTTGCGGCTCTGCGCGATCTGGTTGTTCTCGTCGACCGACAGGACCGAGTCGAGGTGCTTGAGCGCCTCGGCGAGCTTGCCGGAATCGGCCAGCTTCTGGGCTGCGTTGAGGTGGAAGGCGTTGTAGTTCTTCTTGACGCCGGGGTAGAGCTTCTCGCGCTCCTTGAACAGCAGCGAGGTGTCGTCCTGGATCTCGTTCAGCTTGCCGATGGCCGCTTCCCAGTCCTTGGCGCTGATGGCGGTCTGGGCTTCCGCCAGCAAGGAGGCGTAGCGCTTCTCCTTGCGGGCCTTCTCGAGCATCACCTTGGCACCGTTGTTGCTCGGGTCCAGCCCGGTGGCGAGCGAGATCTTCTCGATGGCCGCATCCCAGCGGCCATTCTTCATCTCGTGCAGCCCCTCCTTGTAGAGCTCGGTGGCCTCGGTCTTCTTGGCCGCCGCGGCCTTGGTCGGATCCTCCGCCGGCACCGGAGGCGGCTTCGGCTTCTCGATGTCCGGCACGGGCGCGACGACCACGTCGTCTTTCGGCGGGGGCTCGACGGGCGGCTTCTCCTTGGTGAACTGGACGACGAGGAAGGCGATCAGGGCCACGGCCGCCACGCCGCCGCCGATCATGACGAGGGTCTTGAGCGAGATGGAGGGGGCCTTGGTCAGCTCGGCCTCGCGGATCGACGCGTCGACCATGCGCCGAGAGGCCGGGGCGCCTGGCTGCTCCGCGGCCCGGGCGCCCTCCTCGCCCGGCGCCAGGTACCGGAGCTTGACGTGGCCCAGCTCGATCACGTCGCCGCGGCGGATGTCCACCCGCGCGTACTCCTCGCCGTTGACCAGCACGCCGTTGGCCGAGTCCATGTCGATGACGCGGTAGATGCCGCCATCGAAGACGATCTTGGCGTGGTTGCTGGATACCGAGCGGTGCGGCAAGACGATGTCGTTGCCCTCGATCCGCCCGATGGTCATCTCGGTCCGATCGAGCGTGAAGACCTGACCGGATAGATCGGTCGTCTCGATCAGGAGCTGCCCGGCCTGGTTGGCCGGGATCGGCCGCACCTGGCCTGGCTCGCTCGGCCGCTTCTCCTCGACCGGCAAGCGCAGTATGGCGGTGCCGCCATCGGGCACGGTGGTCTGCGGGATCGACGGGGGGCCTTGCGGTCGAACAGGTGGCTCCGCCCGACCCCTGGCATCGGCCAAGGCTGCCTCTTGCAGCGCCAGGTGGTAATCGCCTATCTCGATCAGGTCTCCGACGCGCACGTTCGTGCGGGCCGTGATGCGCTCCCCGTTGACCTTGATGCCGTTGTAGCTGTCGAGATCCTCGATGAAGACCGAGCCGTTGGCCCGGATCAGGCGAGCGTGGTGGCGAGAGACGTTCCGCTCCGTCAGCCGGATCGTGTTGCCCTCCTTCCGGCCGATGGTGATCTCGTCCTTCTGGAGGGGAACGACCGTGGTGTGCCCTTCATCGTCCTCGATGATCAACTTGAACACACGAACCTCCGGCAAGCCGGGGACTTCAAACAGGGGCCCAGGCCCCCCTCTCGTCCATGTTTTTTATGTAACACGCTCCGCAGCCGACTTCAAGCCTATTTCCCTTCCCCTGTCCGGGCAGCGCCCATCCGGATTCGCTGCAGGTTGATGCCCTCGACGGGCCAGCGCCGGTAGGCCTTGTTGCGCTCGATGAAGTGCGCCAAATCCTCATCCACCACGAGTCCGTAGCCCGCCCGGCCCGCATGCCGGAGCTTCGGCCGGGCCCCATCCTGGACGAGCAAGCCCTGGTGGGTCACCCGGGTGGGCATGTTGCGCAGATCGCGCCGGACCACCGAAAGCAGGCTGCCGGCCGGAATGCGATCGACGAGCCGGAGCACGTCATCGAGGGGCAGGATGGGCAGCTCGAAGTCCCCTGCGGGGATCTGATCCGGCCCGAGCTCGGGCCAGGCGACGTCCGGCTTGCGCAGCGACCAGATCCGGGCCGTGAGCCGCTTTCGCACCCAGCGCGCAGCCGGCCCCCCCACCTGGACGGTGATGTCCTCGAGAAAGCCGGCCCGCTGGTTCAAGGGCAGCCACTGGGCCATCATGAAGTGCTTCCGGCAGGCGTAGTCCACCCGGCCGTCCACGTAGCGAATGCGCCGGAGCCAGTACAGCCCCTCGAGCGCGCTGCGCGACCGGGCCAGGGCCATGGTCTGCTCGATGAAGGTGGTGCAGTCCACCGCGTCGAAGCGGATCAGGGGATCGGGATCCGGCTCTCGACCCGGCCCCTCCCCGAGGGGATGGAGCCGATACGGAGTACCGACGAAGCGGCTGGAGACGGCCAGCACGCGCTCGCTCTCCGGCAGCCGGTCGAGCGAGGCGAGGAAGACGTCCCGCGCGAGCGGCTGCATCTCGAAAAACGGAAGCCGGGGCGCCCGCAGCGCCTGCCGGCCGGCGTGGAGCACGAACAGGGCCAGGTACCGCTGGCCCAGGCCGGCCAGGCCGTGGTCGGCCGGCTGGGCGGGCGAGAGCCAGACGGCAGCCCAGAGTGCGAGAAGCCGCGACATGGCTCCGGGCAGTCTAGACCGTATCTCGCTCCAGGGGCAAGCCCGGGCACCGGGTCCGCTTGACACGGAAGCGGAGCAGCGCTACACCCTGCGGTCATGAACGATCGAATTCTGATGACCGGGGCGAGCGGCTTCATCGGCTCCAGGCTGGCGCGCGCCCTGGCGGCGCGCGGCGCTCGGCTGACCTTGCTGTGCAGGCCCGGCTCGCGCGGGCGGCTCGAAAGCCGACTCGGCTCCTGGCCCGAGGGGATCGAACGACCGGAGATCGTGCTCGGGGATCTCTCCTGGCCGGGCGTGCTCTCGGACCCGCAGGACGTCGGGCGGCTGTCCGGCTCGGTGACCGGGATCTTCCACCTCGGCGCGGTCTACCACCTGGGCGTGGACGCGAAGACCGCCGCGTCCATCAACGTGCGCGGCACCGAGCGCTTGCTGGAGCTGGCGCACCACCTCGGGCGGCTCAGGCGCTTCCACCACGTGAGCACGATCGCGGTCAGCGGAGACGCGAGCGGCACCTTCTACGAGCAGGACCTGGATCGCGGTCAGGGCTTTCCTCACGCCTACGCCCACTCCAAGTTCCTGGCCGAGCTCGCGCTGCGCCAGAGCGGGCTGCCCTGCTCGATCTACCGTCCGGGCATCGTCGTGGGCGACAGCCGCAGCGGCGAGTTCGACAAGATCGACGGCCCCTACTACCTGCTCCGGATCCTCTCCCAGCTCCGGCGCCTGCCCGGCGCCCGGCGCATGCCCATGATCGCGCCGAGAGAGCAGGCGCCCCTCTTCCACCTGGTGCCCGTGGACTACGTGGTCGAGGCCATGGCGCACCTGGCCATGCGCGACGAGGGGGAGGCGTGCGCGACCTACCACCTGACCGATCCCGAGCCGGAGAGCTTTCGCAGCTTCTACATCGCCTGCCTGCGCGAGATGGGCTTTCGGGGCCCGATCGTGAGCCGGCCGACCCGGCGCTTCTTCCGGCTGCTCATGCTCCCCGGCCTGCGCGAGCTCGTCAGGCTCGGCGGCCGCGCGTTCGGCATGCCGGCCGAGATGCTCGCGCACGTGCTGATCGACGTCTGCTACGACACGGCCCGGACCCGCGAGGCCCTGGCCGGTACGGGCCTGGTCTGCCCGCGGGTGCTCACGTACCTGCCGCAGCTGGTGCGCACCTTCGAGGCCGAGACGGCCTGAGCGCGCTTCCATCGTTTTCCTTCGACAAGCTCCATCCCGTGTGGTATTCGAGGCTGATCCCCGAACGAGCAGGAGGCCGCCGTCGTCCTCGTCTTTCCCATCCTGAGCTTGCTGGCCGGTCTGAGCGCTGCCCTGGCCGCCCGGGAACAGTTCGTCCGGGACGCGTCCCTGTGGCGCAACCCTTACCTGCCCGGGGTGGTGCTCTACCTGACCCTGGTGCCGCTGCCGGTGACGATCTACCTCTTCGCCACCCAGCCCGCCTGGGCGAGCCTGTACTTCTTCGGTCCCTCGGGCATGTCCAGCTGGCAGGTGGTGCTGGTCTGTGGGGGCTCGGTGCTGCTCGGCGCCGGTGGCCTGCTGCTCGGGGCGCTGCTCGTGCGGGTCCGGGCCCTCTTCGGGTGGATCCCCACGGTGCTGGTGGCCCTGGCCCTGGGGGCCTCGTGCGTGCTCTTCGCCCCGCGCCTCGCCACCCTGGCTCCGGACGCGAGCTGGGAGCAGTCCAAGCAAGCGGTGCTCTCGAGCTCGCTCGGCGTGCTGTTCGCGTTTGCGGTGCCGCTGGTCCTGGCGGGCTTGTCCTTCTTACTTGTGCTCTTCGGCATGGAGGGGCGCAAGCTCAGGCGCCTGAGCCAGGACAATGCCATGGAGGCGGCGCCCCTTGAGCTCCCGGCGACGCGCAGCGGCCCCCAGTCCCAGTGAACCGCCGCGAGAAAGCCTGCCCGGAAGAGGCCTTTTTTTGCTTGACAGCCCGCGCGGCCTTCTGATAAAAGCGTTTTGAAATCATGGAATTGGAACGCCCTGCGCGAGACGCGGGAGCATGAGGTCACAATCGTGAGAACCCTCCTTTCGATCCTGGGGGCAAGCCTGGCGCTGGCCGCGGTCTTGCTCTGCTCGTCGAACTGTGGACCGGTGGAGTCGACCTCGCTGATCGTCGAGGCGGACACGGCCTTTCACAATGCGAAGACCGTCGGCGCCGAGGACAAGTCGCCATACGAGTACACGGCTGCCGAGCAGTACCTGCACAAGGCGCGTGAGATGTGGGGCACCTCGGACTTCGAGTACGCCATCGACTACGCGAAAAAGGCGAGGGACTTGGCCATCAAGGCTCGCGAGCGCTCCCTCAAGAGCGAAGGCGAGTAAACACGAGTTCGAGGAGAGTCCCCATGAAGCCCGGACGCATCCTTCCCTCCATCCTGTCCTTGGCGGCCGCGGCGCTCCTGGCCGGCTGCGTGTCCGGATCGAAGATCCGGGCCGATGCGGAGGTGGTCAAGCGGGACATCGCCAAGGCCCGCGAGAGCGGCGCGTACCGCTGCGCGCCCAAGGATCTCGCCATGGCGGAGTCCAACGTCGAGTTCACCATGGATGAGCTCGACCAGGGCCAATGGCTCAGGGCCAAGGACCACGTCGACGTGGCGCTGGCCGCGGTCGCGCGCGCGATCGAGAACTCGGTCGACTGCGCGCCCAAGAAGGTGCTCATCAAGCAGCCCAAGGTCGTGGCCATCACGAAGTCCGATCGCGACGGCGACGGCATCCCGGATATCGACGACAAGTGCCCTGACACACCGGGGCTGCCCGAGTACCAGGGATGCCCGCCGCCCAAGCCCTCGGACTCGGACGGCGACGGCATCCTCGACAACGTGGACAAGTGCCCCAACGACCCCGAGGACAAGGACGGCTTCCAAGACGAGGACGGCTGCCCGGACTTCGACAACGACCAGGACGGCATCCCCGACGTGGAGGACAAGTGCCCCAACGAGCCCGGACCACCCGAGACCCAGGGATGCCCGGTCAAGGACCGGGACAAGGACGGGATCTACGACGACGTGGACAAGTGCCCGGACGAGCCCGAGGACAAGGACGGCTTCCAGGACGAGGACGGCTGCCCGGACCTGGACAACGACCAGGACGGCATCCCGGACGCGACCGACAAGTGCCCCAACGAGCCCGAGGACAAGGACGAGTTCCAGGACGAGGACGGCTGCCCGGATCCCGACAACGACGGCGACGGCATCGCGGACGTGGAGGACAAGTGCCCCAACGAGCCCGGACCGCCCGACAGCCCGCAGGGCAAGGGCTGCCCGCGCAAGTACAAGCTCGTCAAGATCAACCGGGAGAAGAAGCGCATCGAGATCAAGCAGAAGGTCTACTTCCAGACCGCCAAGTGGAAGATCCTGAGCCGGTCGTACGGGCTGCTTCGCGACGTGGCCCAGGTGCTCAAGGACTTCCCCAAGATGCGCGTCTCGGTGGAGGGGCACACCGACAGCCAGGGTTCGGACTCCTACAACCAGGGGCTCAGCGAGCGTCGGGCCAACGCGGTGCGCGAGTTCCTGATCAACCAGGACATCGCTCCCGATCGCCTGCGCGCGATCGGCTTCGGAGAGAGCAAACCGATCGCCTCCAACCGCACGGCCCGCGGCCGGGAAGCCAACCGGCGCGTCGAGTTCCGCATCATGGAAGAGAACGAGTAGGAGCGCGCCGCATCTCGACCGCCGCGAACCGCGTGTCACGTTCCGCGTCGAATCGCCCACAACGCGCAGCCGGGCCCGGCCCTCGAGGGCCATCCGCGGCCAGTCGGGGGCGCGGCATATCGTTTGCAGGCCCAGGCCGCATGAGCCCGCCGGAGCCGGATCGTGAGTGAGTCGAGCACGCGCGCGGCGAGCCTGGCCCGGCACGCGGGCACGGTCAGCGGGCTGACCTTGCTGAGCCGGATCTGCGGTCTGGCCCGGGACATGGTTTTCGCCTCGCTCTTCGGAGCCGGCTTCGCGGCCGACGCGTTCAACATCGCCTTCACCATCCCGAACGTCTTCCGGCGCTTCGTGGCCGAGGGCGCCATGAGCGTGGCCTTCGTTCCGGTCTTCTCCGACTACCAGTCCACGCGCAGCCGGGCCGAGACCCTCCAGCTCTTCCACGTCACCTTCAGCTGGTTCAGCCTGGCGCTGGGCGTGCTGGTCGGTGTGGCGATCGCAGCCAGCCCCCTGCTGGTCAAGCTCTTCGCGCCGGGCTTCGAGCCGGACAAGTTCGAGCTGGCCGTCCTGCTCAACCGGATGATGTTCCCGTACCTCTTCTTCGTCGGCATGACCTCGCTGCTCGTCGGCATTCTCAACACCCACGGGCACTTCGCCGCGCCCGCCGCCGCCCCCATCCTGCTCAACCTGGCCATCATCGCCTCGGCGCTGGGCCTGCACGATCGGATCGAGCCGGCCATCTCGGCCATGGCGGTCGGCGTGCTCGCCGGCGGCATGCTGGAGCTCGCGCTCCAGTGGCCCTTCGTGCGGGCGTACGGCGTGCGGCTGCGCTTCCGATTCCAGCGCGGGCACCCGGCCGTGCGCAAGATGCTGCTGCTGATGGGCCCGGCCGCCTTCGGCATGGCCGTCTACCAGGTCAACATCCTGGTCTCCAGGGCCCTGGCCTCCCTGCTGCCCGAGGGCTCGGTCACCTTCATCTACTACTCGGACCGCTTCATGGAGCTGCCGCTGGGCGTCTTCGCCGTGGCCGTGGCCACGGTGGCGCTGCCGAGCCTGTCGCGCCATGCGGCGCGCGGGGAGATGACGCGCTTTGTCGACACGCTGGGCTTCGCGCTGCGGCTCACCTTGCTGGTCTGCGTGCCGGCCATGGTCTGGCTGGCGGTCTGCCGCGTGCCGGTCATCGCCACCCTCCTGCAGCGCGGGAGATTCACGCACGCCGACACGCTGGCGACCGCCCAGGTCTTCCTGGCCGCCTCGGCCGGGATCTGGGCCGTGGCCGGCATCCGCAACCTGGTGCCCGCCTTCTACGCGCTCAAGGACACCAAGACGCCGGTGGCCATCGCCTTCGTCGCCTTCCTGGTCAACGCCGCCCTGGGCGCCGTGCTGATGTGGCCGCTGGGCCCGGCCGGCTTGACCCTGGCCAACACGCTCTCCTCGATGCTGAACTTCTGCTTGCTGCTGGTCTACCTGCGGAGAAAGATCGGGCCGCTGGAAGGAAGGCGCCTGTTCGGCGCCACCTGGAGAGTCTGCCTGGCCTCCGCGGTCGCGGGCGCCGCTGCCTGGCCCGCCTGCGGGCTGTCGCTCTGGAGCTCGGACGGCCAGCTGCTCGAGAAGCTCGCCCTGCTGGCCGCAACGGGTGCGGCTGCGATGGTGGCCTTCGTCCTCGTCGCCTGGCTGCTGCGGGTCGAGGAGCTGAGGCAGATCGTCGGCAAGCTCCTCCGGCGCGCCTGAGACCCCGAGGAAGGCTCAGGGCGCCTGGCTGCGATATCTCAGCTCGATCCGCGCGCCCGCATGCAGCACGCCGGCCCACATGGCCGGCCGGGCCCGCGCGCTGCGCGGGGACCGCACGCGGGTCGCCGTGATCTCGACGATCTCGACGCCCTTGCCCGCCTGGATCCAGACCGGGATGTGCGCTGCGGCCGGCACGGGCTGATCGCGAAGCACGAGCCGCCGGACCTGCCCGGCCCGACCGCCGTCCAGGTCGAAGACCAGCTGGACGCTCGCCGAGATGAAGTCGCTTCGCTCGGCAGGCCCCTCGAGCCCGGTCGATTCCCGGCGCAGCACCCGCGGCTTCAGCTCGACCCCGTCCAGCTCCACCCGCAAGCCGCTGAGCAGCTCGCGCTGGATGGCGTCCAGCCCGGCGTCGCGCTCGCCGCTGTCGAGGTGACCGTCGGCGTTCGCATCCAGCCGGCGGCGCGACAGGCGCGCCTCGTCACCGGCGGGCAGGAGGTACTGGATCGCATAGTGCAGGCCATCGGGCTTGAGCAGGCAGCGATGGCTGCGGAGGTGATAGCCCTCGTGCGCTGCACACGGCCACGCCAGCAGGCCGAGCAGCGAGCCGATCCAGGCGGACCGCATGCGCACCTCAGCGCAGCTCCCGGATGTATCCCTTGCGGACCAGGTGCAGGATGATCTGATAGGTCTCCAGATCGCTGAGCACCGAGCGGTCGAGCGTGCTCTGCACCCCGCTGTTGTTGTGAATCAGCTGCAGGACGTCGAGCTTCTCCTCGTCGAGGTCGCGCAGCGGGGCCGACAGGGGGCGCACCAGGCCGAAGCGGGACGTCGTCGGCGGACACTGGGCCTCGATACGCTTGAACTCGTCGATCTCCCGCATGGCGTCCATGAGCAGGCCCTCGGTGCTCTCGTCCAGCTCGACCATGAACTTCTCGTTCGAAGGCGCGGTCAGCTCGAAGAAGCCCTCCTCCCAGGCCATCAGGCGGGTGAACGCCTTCTGGGGGCCGAGATCGTGATCGTCGTCGATCGAGACGTAGTAGATCTTTCCGTTGCGCAGGTAGATCTTGCCGACCTGCTCGTCGCGGCGAATGAGCATGACGCCGCTCTTCTTGCTGGTGGTGAACAGCTGCAGCAGGTCCGGCAGCGGCACCTCGTCGATGCGCCCGGACATGGGCGACGAGGAGCGGGCCTTGCGCTTGGCCACGCGCTCCATGGCAGCCTTGATCTGCTCTCGGTCCATGTTGAGCGCGCTGGGATCGGTGGCCTCGATGCCGACGAGCTTGAGAATGGACGTCCCGATCAGGATCCGGTCCCCCTCCTGGAGCCGGGCCTTCTTCACTTTCTCGCCATTGACGAAGGTGCCGTTGGTGCTGCCCATGTCCTGGATGGAGACACCCGAGTCCGAGGTGGCGATCTTCGCGTGCTTGCGTGAGACCATGTCCTCGACCAGCACCATGTCGAGCTCCGAGCTCCGCCCGACCACGATCTCCTTGTTGGGTTGCAAGGGGAACTCCCCTCCCTGGTACTTGCCCGAGATGAACTTGAGCGCGAAGCGCTTGGGCCCTGCCATGTCCGTCTCCTCATGCGGTGAGGTGACCGTTTGGCTGCGTTCTGCCGAATTCTATGCCGGGCGTACGTCGACGGCAAGCTCGGTCCATGTCAAAAAACCGCGCGGCCGGCGAAGCTCACCGGGGCGCGGCCGGCTCGTCCTCCTTGACGAGATTCAGGTACATCTGACAGCTGCGGTTGTCCGGATCGACGCGCAGGACCTCCTTCCAGGCCTCGATGGCCTCGGCGTTCCTGCCCAAGGTGTAGAGCGTGATCCCCAGGTGGATCCGGGCCGCGATGTACTTGGGCTGCTCGGAGAGGATCCGCTGCAGCTCCTCGATCGCCTCCGCCCGCTGGCCGCCGTCGCGCAGCGCCTGCGCCAGCTTGAGCCGGATATCGACGAAGCCGGGCGCCAGCTCGAGCGCCTTGCGGTACTCGCCGGTAGCCTGCTCGAACATGCCGCTCGACTGGTAGACATCCCCGATGGCCGCGTACATGTTCGATATCTTGCCCCGCACGAAGGGATCCAGCTCGCCCGAGTCCCGCTGGGATGCCGACAGGGCCTGGCTGTAGATCCGCTTGGCGTCCGCGTAGCGGCCCAGGTCGTTGTACGTCACGGCCAGGTTGAGCGCCGCCTCGGTGTAGGCCGGGTTGATCTCCATGGCGCGCTCGAAGTGCATCTGGGCCTTGGAGAACAGGCCCCGATCGTGGAATATCACGCCCAGCATGTTGTGAATATCCGCGAAATCGTTGTGCTTCTCGAGCACCTCGGCCAGGTAGCTCTCGGCCCGGGAATACTCCTTCTTCTTGTAGGCGTCCCGGCCCAGCCTCAGCATCTCCTTGGTTCGATCGTCCATCGACCTCATGCTCCCGTTGCTCCCCGGGCGGCAAAGCACCCGTCGCTATCCCAGTCCTGCCACGATCCTCCAGCGCGCGCCTTCCTTGGCCAGCTCCAGCCTTTCGCGGGCTCGCTTCTCCACGCTCCGCGTCCCACCATCTCCACCCGCCCGGTGGATCAGCAGGTAGGACTGGCGAGCCGTGGCGCGGTCCTGCGCGACCCGGATGTCCACATCTCGGATGATCAGCGCGGTCATCTGCACCGCGGCCAGATCCACTCTCACGCGATCCATCAGCTCCGCGAAGCCGCCGCCGCGGCCCCGGTAGCTCATCGAGATCGCCCTGCCGAGGCGCTCCGCATCGCCCTGCTCCAGCGCGATGCGTCGCTCGCGCAAGGTCTTGACCACACCGCGCAGATCGCAGAGCAGTCCCGAGCGTATCAGGTGGCCCATGGGCCGGGAGACCAGCTGGATGGCCAGGGGCCCCTCGAAGCGAAAGGCGCGCCCCTCGACCGCCAGCTGGCCGGTCAAACGCTCGCCCTCGGATCGCAGATCGGCGACGCGCAGCGACAGCGATCCGTAGACCGTGAAGAGCTGCCGCAGATCGTCCTCCAGGCGGCCCACGCCGCCCAGGTCATCGCTGTACTCCCGGTCGACCAGGCCCAGGATCGCGCCGGTGTCGCGCTCGGTGCAGGCGCCGCGCAGCGCCCCCAGCACCTCCTCCGGGCTGCTGGGCCGTGCCCGCCGGCTGCACGCAGGCCAGAGCAGAGCGATCGGGACGAGCCCGGCGGCCAGTCGGCAGGGCGGCCTCACGGCGGCGCTCCGCTCGCCTTGCCGGCCTGGGGCTGCGGGGCCTGCTCGGGGCGCTTGGGGGCCTTGGCGGTCTGGGGGATGCGCCTCTTGAGCTCGCGGGCGTCTTCCGCATAGCGCCCGGTGGGAAAGCGCGACAGGAGCTCCGTGACCGCCTCGAGCGCCTCCGCGTGCCGGTCGAGCGCCACCAGGGCCTCGGCCTTGTAGAACAGGGCCTGCTGGTCGAAGCTGCCCGGGTAGAGCGCAAGGAGCTGCTCGGCTCTCCACAGCGCCCCCTGGAAGTGATCGCCCTTGCGATTGAACTCCATGATGTAGCGGACCTTCTCGGCATTCCGGCGCTTGCAGCGCTCGAGCTTGGTGCGCGCATCAGCGGCGTTTTCGTGCTCCGGAAAGCGCGCCAGGTAGCGTTCCAGCTCGACGATGGCGCGGTCGGTCTCGCGCTGGTCGAGCTCGTAGGCCGGCGGTGCAAACCACCAGTCCTCGGGGATGCGCTCGAAGAAGCACAGACCGATGCGGTACATGGCGTAGGCCACCTTCTCGTGTCGAGGATGGAGCTTGATGAAGTCGGCATACGCGTCGGCCGCCTCGAGGAAGTGCTCGCGCGCATAATGGCAATCGGCGATCAGCAAGTCCGACTGTGTGGCGTAGGCGGAGTACGGAAACTTGTTCTTGACGAACTTGAAGTACTCGATGGCCTCGAGGTAGTCCTCGTCGTCGAAGGCCTTCTTGCCCTTGATGTAGTTCTCCTTGGCCGAGACCCTGTAGCTCACCCGCGGCCGCTCCTCGGGGCCGCTGGAGCAGCCTGCGCCGATCGTGGACCCGAGCCAGCTCAGCGAGAGCGCGAAGAGAAAGCAGTGCCGATGCACGGGAGTACCCGCCTCCTGTTCAAGCGCAAGCACCTGGATTGCAATCGGATTCCAGGAACGCGCGGGCTTACGTTATCACGGGCCTCGAAAGAGAGTCAACGGTGTTGCGGTCCCATCAGGCCGCTTTTCGTCCCCGGACACAGATCCGGTAGCCGAAGAGCTCGCCCGCCAAAGGCAAGGGCAAGAGCAGCCTCTCGAGCTGCCCGATGGCGGGGAGGTGGCTCGGCACGCAGTCGCTGAGCTCGATCTGGAAGCCGGCTGCGCGCAGGCGTGCCTCGAGCTCGTCGCGCCTGCGCACGGCCACGTGGGAGATGTTCTGGACCAGGATGCCGCGGGCTTTCAAGCGTTCGATCCAGTGCCCGCGGTTCGGTGTGTAGACCGACAGGCTGCCGCCCGTCTCGAGCAGGCGGTGCACCTCCCGGAGCATGGGCTCGAGGATGCGATCGGGCAGGTGCTCGACCAGGTCGGCGGCCACCGCCTTGTCGAAGGATCCGCTCGCCAGATCCGGCATCCGGGCCACATCGGACTGAACGAAGCGGCAGTCGAGCCCCCGGCACATCTGCCGGGCGAAGTCGAGCGCCACGGCCGACAGATCCACGCCGGTGACGCGCGCACCGCAGCTGGCACAGAAATGCGAGATGGCCCCGCTTGCGCAGCCCAGGTCCAGCACCCGATCGCCCGCCGCCGGGCGCACCAGCCGCTGGACCTGCGCGAGGCGCAGGCGCGTCCAGGCGGTCCGGCGGAGATACTGATCGGCCATGGAGCGATACCAGGCCGGGCTGTCCAGCTCGGCCTCGCGGGGGGAGAGGAAGAGCAGCCAGTGGAGGTGCTTCCATCTTTGCCAGCAGACCTTCATCCGCTCGCCCGTGCGGCGTCTAGATACGGCCGAGCTGGGAGTTGAGCAAGAAGCCCTCGACGCCGTTGGCCAGCCGGACCCGGACGTGATCGCCGACCTCGGTCAGCAGCAGGACCTTCAGCCCCTCGTGCACCTCGAGCGTGACCTCGGCCGTCCGCTCGGGCCCCTCGCGCAGATTGGCGGTCGGGGCGATCACGACGGCGTGGTGGACCCGCTTCTGGATGTAGATCCGGCTGCCGAGCAGGAAGCCGAAGACGCACACGACGCTGATCAGGGGCACGTTGATCCAGAACAGCAGGCGTTTGAGCGGCCGGGACGCAGTAAGCCGCCTGCCGATCATCGAGGCGAAGAGCAAGCCGTACAAGACGAGGAAGGTCCAGGTCAGCCAGCCTGGAGAGAGGCCGCGGATGAAGCCGTGCCACAGCGGCACGCCCACCGCGCCACCCTCGGGCATGACGACCTTGTCGATCAGCTCCTTGCGCACCATGGCCAGGTTCGACTGGGCCGCCGCATCGGAGGGATCGATCGCGAGCGCCTTCTCGTAGAAGAGCACGGCCAGGCCCTTGCGATTCGCCCGGTAGTAAGCATTGGCCAGGTTGAAGTACAGATCCGGGTGGACCAGACCCGCCTGGATGAGCTTCTGGTACTCGCCGATCGCCTTGTCGTACTCGCCGTCGAGGGTGGCTTTGTTGGCCCGGGTGAAGATCTCCTGGAACCGCTCGTCGGCGGCGGTGTCGGCCAGCGCGACCCGGGCCGCCAGGACTGCGACCAGCGCGGCGCAGGCAGCCAGGACCGGTGGCCGCATCCACCTCCGCTGCGAGCTCATCGCGCCCCTCCCGCGCGCTTCCGCCCGAGGTCTCGGAGCAGGCGCCCGACCCGCTCGTGCGCGGACTGCATCTCCTCCGAGCGGGAGACCGCCGGCGCAAAGCGGCCAAAGTCGCAGTTCTCGATCTCGCGCACCAGCGCGCTGACCGTCTGCTCGGCCGCCCCGGCTTCACGCAACATGGCCCGCAGCTCGTCGAAAGGCAGGCCGGCTGCTGGCTTGCCGGTCCTGGCCTGCACGGCGTCCATCAGTGCCCGCTCGAGCTCGGCGTAAAACGCAGCCGCCTGACCTTGCGCGGCCAGCCTCGCGGCCTTCTTCCATCGACGGCGCGCGTCGGACGCGGCTCGGCGCGCGCGGCTCGCCGGGCTGCTCGCCTGGAGCTGGGCGCGGACGAACAAGCCCAGCAGCACGAGCAGGTACAGCGCCGGCGGCGCGGCGAGCAAGGGGATGAAGATCGCGTGCTCGTACAGGGGCGGCCCATGGCCGTCCAGCGAGCTGGCGAAGCGGATCGGCTTGAGCGCGCCTGCGACGATGTTGACCTCGCGGCCGGCCATCTCCGCAGCCTGGCCCTGGCTCGCCTTGACCTCGATCGTCTCGGCCTTGGTCTCGAGAACCTGGTAAGCGCCCCGCTCGGGATCATAGAAGGCGAACTCGAGCTTCGGGATCTCCAGCTTGCCCGAGGCGAGCGGGACCAGGATGTACTCGAAGGTCTTCGATCCTTGGACCGTCGCACCGTACTTGGGCACCTTGACGTCGACATTCGGATCGAATGTCTTGAAGCGCGACAGCGGCGGCAGCTCCGGTGGCCGCAGGCGGTAGATGTTTCCGCTGCCTTTGACGGTCAGCGTGTACGTGATGGGCTGGTTCAGGCTCACCTCGTTGGCGTCGACATCCGAGCTGAGGCTGTAGTGGCCCACGTTGGAGGGGTTGAAGCCCGCGGGTCGTCCATCGGCGGGCAGGGGCTCGACGCGGATCCGGATGGGCCGGGTCCGCAGCAGCCGCTCCTCGGAAGGGAAGAACGGCGAGCCGCCAGCCTCGACCTCCACCTCGATCGGCGCGATGGTCAGCTCGCCGGGCTGCAGGGGAAAGAGCGCCTTGCGATCGAGCAGCTTGTACTGGTAGCGCACGCCTTCGATGTACTTCTCGTCCGTCTTGGCCTTGGTGACGTCCCGATCGACCGAGAAGAACTCGGTCAGCTTGGGCCAGCGGACCGAGGCGATCCGCGCTCCGACCCGGGAGTAGACGTACAGCGAGACGGTCACCTGCTGTCCCTCCACCACCAGATCGCTCGGGGTGAAGGCGCGCACGAAGATATCGCCTGCCCCGACCGGCTCGGGCTGGCGCCGCCGCCGCAGCAGGTCGTCCAGGGGCGTGCGGAACCAGTCGTCGTCCGGAAAGGGCGAGCGCGGCAAGGGCGAGGTCGGCCCCCTCGGCCGGCCGCGGGCCTTGGTCACCGTGATCCGGATGGGCTTCGTCTTGTAGGTCTTGCCCCCGTATCGCAGCACGGCCGGCCCGATCTCGACGCTGCCCAGCTCGGTGGGCTTGAGGGTCAAGACGGTGTTCTCGAACTTGTTGTACGAGGAGCTGCCGCCCGAGAAGGAGAATGAGAGGCTCTCCTCCCGGGAAGTGCGCACGACCTCCAGCGAGCCGGTGTTCGGCAGGTCCAGGTGCTGCATCCGGGTCCGGTCCGGGACCGACAGGGAGATGGTCAGCTGGATCGTGCCGTCCAGCGCCACGCGGGTCCGGTCCACCGAGGCGTTCAAGACCACCTCGTCGGCGAGTGCTGCGCGCGCGCCGGCCAGCACGAGCAGCAGGCTGGCTGCGCGAACGATCGGACTCGCCTGCATGTGGAATCCGGGCATGGCGCTCCCTACCAGTCCTTCTGCACCGTCCGATTGTCGCTGCGGCGCTTGAACTCGGGCAAGAGGAACTTGTGCATCTGGAACGGCTCCTCGTTCTCCCGCATGGCGTCCAGCAGATCCTTGGCCTGCCGCTCGGACATGCGCTGGGGCTCGATGCGCTGCGCGGACCGACCCGCCTGGTCTTTCTGGTCTTTCTGGTCCTGCTGGTCTTTCTGGTCCTTCTGGTCCTGCTGGTCTTTCTGGTCCTTCTGGTCTTTCTGGTCCTTCTGGTCCTGCTGGTCTTTCTGGTCTTTCTGGTCCTGCTGGTCTTTCTGGTCCTGCTGGTCTTTCTGGTCCTGCTGGTCTTTCTGGTCCTGCTGGTCCTGCTGGTCCTGCTGGTCTTTCTGGTCCTGCTGGTCCTGCTGGTCTTTCTGGTCCTGCTGGTCTTTCTGGTCCTTCTGGTCCTGCTGGTCCTGCTGGTCCTTCTGGTCCTTCTGGTCTTTCTGGCCCTGCCCGTCCTTCGAGTCCCCCTCGTCGCGCTGGTCTTTTTGCTTGTCGCTCCGATCTTTCTTCTGGTCTTCCTTCTGCTGGTCCTTGCGCTGATCGTTCTGGCCGCGCTGGCTCTCCTGCTTCTGCTGCTCGATCGCGCGCAGGGCGAGCTCCAGGTTGTAGCGCGCGTCGTCGAAGCCGGGATCGATCTCCAGCGCCCGGCGGTAGTAGACGATGGCATCCGGGTAGGCGCCCTCGGCCAGGAAGGTGTTGCCCAGGTTGTAGTAGTTGCGCTTGGAGAAGTCCGGATCGTCGCTGCCCATGGCCCGCAGGAAGGCCTCCCGGGCCTCCTTGGGCCGGCCCAGCTTGAACAGGGCGTTGCCCCGATCGAAGTGGAGCCTGGGCTCGAGCTGGATCTCCTGCTCGGCCCGCTCGTACATCTCCAGGGCCTCGTCGTAGTGCTGCTCGCCGTACAGGGCGTTGCCCTCCTCGACCGAGCCCAGCTTGCGAGACAGCAGGCCCGAGGCCTGCGCCGGGACGGCCCAGAGCGAGATCGAGCACGCGAGCGCGAGCGGCATTGCGATCTTCACGGCGCACCTCCTCGCACGATCCCCCTCGACGGCACCAGGGTCGCGGCCAGCAGCAGCAGCAAGGCCAGGAAGGCGAAGAGCTGGAACTTCTCCTCGTAGACCGTCTCGACCCGCGACTCGTAGTCCGACTTGTGCATGCGGCTCAGCAGGTCGTAGATGGCCTCGAAGCCCAGGTCTCCGGCGGCCGAGTGGATATAGAGCCCGCCGGTCGCCTCGGCCACGGCTTGGAGCGTGCCCTCCTGCAATCGGGTCATGACCGTCTTGCCTTCCGAGCGCATGTAATGCCCGTCCTTGTCGGGAATGACCTCTCCGATGCGCGTCCCGATGCCTACCGTGTGGACGATCACACCCAGCTCGCGGAGCCTGCCGACCTCCTCCTCGAAGCCGCCTTCGTGGTCCTCGCCATCGGAGACCAGCACGATCACCTTGGACCTCGATCCGCCCCGCGAGTTCTCGAACATCTGCCGGGCTGCCCGCAGCGCCTCGGACAGGTTGGTACCGCCCACGGGGATTGCGCCCGGCTTCATGGCCCGCAGGAAGAGCTTCGCCGCGGCGTAGTCGGAAGTCAACGGGCACTGGACGAAGGCGGCACCGGAAAAGGCCACCAGCCCGATCCGATCGCCTTCCAGCCGGTCGATGAGCCCGCTGACCTCCATCTTGGCCCGCCGCATCCGATCGCCGGTGCGCTTGGCGGAAACGTCGCGGGCCAGCATGCTCTTGGACGTATCCAGCGCGACGATCAGATCCACGCCCCGGCGCTTGACGAGCCGGGAGTGCGTGCCGAACTGCGGGCGTGCCAGGGCGACGATGATCAGCACGATCGAAAAGACGACCAGCACCAGGCTCAGGATCTCCCTCTCGAGAGAGCGCTCGGGGGCCAGGCGAGAAAACAGAGTCCAGTCGGCCGCCTTGCGCACCGCCCGCTGCCGGCGCCACAGCGCGACGACGCCACCGGCGATGACCAGCGGCACCGCGATCAACCAGTAGAAGTACTCCCAGGCCATCCAGCGCATCTCGGCTTCCTCAGGGAAAGCGCCGCAGTCCGGTCCAGCGCATGGCCAGCTCCAGCAGCAGCGCCAGGAGGGCTGGCAAGAGCGCCAGCTGGTACACCTCGGCATGCCGCGTGAAGCGCCCCGGGTCCATCAGGCGCGATTTCTCCATCTGGTCCAGGATGTCCTGGAAGTCCTTCTCCAGCTTGGACTGGTCGACGGCCCGGTAGAACTTGCCGTCCGCGATATCGGCGATCCGCTTGAGCAGCTCGGGGTTGGTGCGGATCTCGACCTTGCGGTACTGGGTCCGTCCGAAGATGCCCTTGCCGACCGGGTAGTCCACCAGCCCGCCCTTGCCGACCAGGATCGGGAAGATGCGTATCTTTTCCCCGGCCGCGATCTCGGCCGCCTGGACCGGCGAGATCTTCGATGCGTTGTCATCGCCGTCCGTGAGCAGGATGATGACCTTGCTCTTGGCCTCCGACTCGCGCAGCCGGTTGACCGAGACCATGATCGCATTGCCGATGGCCGTGCCGTCCTCGATCACCCCGGTCTTGATCGACTGGAGCACGTTGTGGAGGATGGAGTAGTCCAGCGTCAAGGGGCTCTGGGTGAACGCCTCCGCCGCGAAGACCACCAGCCCCAGGCGATCGTCGCTGCGCTGCTGGATGAAGCGGCTGATGACCTCCTTGGCTCCCTTGATGCGGCTGGTCCGGGTCTGCCGCCTGGACGGCGGGGCGAAATCCACCGCCCGCATGGATGTGGACACGTCCAGCGTCAGCACGATGTCCATGCCCTCGGTGAAGACATCGGCTTCGGTGGTGGCCACCTGGGGGCGGGCCACCGCGGCCACGATGAGCAGCAGCGCGCTTATCCGCAGCAAGGGCACCGCATAGCGCAGCCAGGTGGGGCGCCCGGCGCGGACCGCCTTCAAGGGCGCCAGGCTGGGCAAGACGAAGACCGGCACGTGGCGCCGACGGATCCAGACCGACACGCTCGCCAGCAGCACGACCAGCACCAGCAGGGCCAGGCCCAGCAGGAAGAGCGGCTCGTCGTACAAGACGGCGTCCGTTCCCAAGAGCACCCAGAAGCAGGCGGCCGAGCCTCCGAGCAGGGCCATCGCAGACACGAGCAGCAGCACGGACTGGCTCCGCCGGACCCCATCCGAATCCGCCAGCGGGTGTTCCGCCGGCGAAGCCTTTCGCAACCTGCGCTCCGAGAGCCAGAGTAGAACCGCCGCCATCAGGACGCCGGCGGCGAGCAGCAGGCCCCACTGGTTGGCGAACTGGAACTCGCTGCTGCGCATCATGCCGCCGCCTCCTGCCGGATGCGGGTCGCCTCGACTATCGCCACCGTGCCGTCCATGGCGCGCGAGCAGACGCTATCCGGCGGAACGAGACGGGCGAACTTGACCATGTCCGCCTCGGCGAGCAGCTGCGCGAGCAGGTCCATGTCGAGGCCCGGGGTCGGCCGGTCGCGCAGCTCCTCCACGAGCTCGCGCGAGGTGAGATCCAGGGCGAAGAAGCCGTATCGGTTGCCGAGGTACTCGCGCAAGGTCTCCGAGATCCGGACGAAGTACTCCTGCAACTGCCCTTTTCGCAGCAGGTCGTCGGCGACGATGGCCTCGAGCTTCTCGAGCGCGATCTCGTGCGCCAGCCGGGGTGGCGGCAGGTCGGCGACCTGCGGTCGGCCCTCTGAAAGCGGCCGGGCCCTTTGCGCCAGGAGGCCGAGCAGCAGCCACAGCAGCAGGAGCCCGGCCAGCACGAGCAGCCGGTAGTCGTCGACGAAGATGTCGACCGGGCTGGCGATGTCGCGCGGCTCCGGTTTATCCACGCCCTCGAGCAAGCTCGCGATGCGGATCTTGGCCGCGGGCACCTCGAGCGGCTCGCCGGCCGGCTGCCCGCCGTCTGACGGCGGGGCCACGAGCTCGAAGGCGGGCAGCTCGACCTGGCCGACTTTCTCGTAGGTGGCGATCTTCAGCTCGAAGACCTCCACCGAGACATCGCCGACCACCTCGGAGCGCCGCTCGCGGGACAGCTCGACGAATGGGCCGAGGTCCAGGCTCGGCGGGAGCGTGTACTGACCGGAGCTCGGACCCCGCAAGCGGATCGTCATCCGAAAGGGCTCGCCGAGCCTGACCTCCTCGCGGTCCAGCTCCACGGACACGACCGCGCTTCCGTCCGGTCTGTCTTCCGACCTCGCGGGCGACCAGAAGCACAGCAGCGCCAGCGCGCAGCCGAGCCCGACCGCTCTCATCGCACCATCCTCGCCGCTCGGCGCTTGAAGAACAGCACCAGCGGCCTGACGTAGTCTTGCTCGGTCGAGAGCTCCACGAAGTCCATCTTCATGCGCCGAAACAGCGATCGCTGCTCCTCGCGCGCCTGCTCCACCCGCCTGCGGATCGCCCGCCGAGCCCGGCCGGAGGCCGTGTGGAATAGCATGACCTCGCCCGTCTCGGCGTCCTGGAAAGCCGCCAGGCCCACGTCGGGCAGCTCGCGCTCCATGGGATCGCGCAGCAGCAACGGCACCATGTCGTGACGCCGGTTGGCCACCCGCAGCGCCTGCTCGTAGCCGGTGCACATGAAGTCGGAGAGCAGAAATGCCACGCTCTTGCGCCGGGTCACCCGGGACAAGAACTCCACCCCGGCCGCGATGTCGGTCCTGCGCCGAGTGGGCTGGAAGGCCAGGACCTCCGAGATGACCCGCAGCACGTGCTTGGTGCCCTTCTTGGGCGGGACGAAGCGCTCCACACGGTCGGTGAACATGATCAGACCGACCCGGTCGTTGTTCTTGATGGCCGAGAAAGCCAGCAGGCCCGTGATCTCGGCAGCCAGCTCCGACTTGAAGCGCTGTCGGGTCCCGAAGGCCAGCGAGCCCGACGCGTCCACCAGCAGCATGACCGTCAGCTCGCGCTCCTCGACGAACTGCTTGACGTACAGGTCGTTCATCCGGGCGGTGACGTTCCAGTCGATGACCCGGATGTCGTCGCCGGGCTGGTAGGGCCGGACCTCGTCGAACGCCATGCCGCGGCCCTTGAAGACGGACAGGTACTGGCCGGCCATGACATCGTTGACCGCCCGGTTGGTCGTGATCTCGATCTTGCGGATCTTCTTGAGCAGCTCGCGGGTGAGCATGGCACCTCGACTCGCGCTACGGTGAGGCCAGGTGATCGAATATCTTGCGGATGATCGACTCGCTGGTCAGCTCCTCCGCCTCGGCCTCGTAAGTCAGGATGATCCGGTGGCGCAGCACGTCCATGGCGACCGCCTTGATGTCCTCCGGGGTGACATAACCGCGGTGGCGCAGGAAGGCATGCGCCCGGGCCGCCAGGTTCAAGTAGATGGACGCCCGCGGGCTCGCCCCGTACTCGATCATGTCGGCGATCTCGTCGAGCTTGAAAGCCTTCGGATCGCGGGAAGCGAAGACGATGTCCAGGATGTACTCGTCGATCAGCTTGTCCACGTAGACCTCGTGGACCAGCGAGCGCGCCCGGCGGATGTCCTCGCACTCCATGACCTTGGAGGCCGTGGGCGGCTCGGCGGCCACCATGCGGGCCATGATCTCGCGCTCCTCGTCCCGGCCCGGGTAATCCACCTTGACCTTGAGCATGAAGCGGTCCACCTGGGCCTCGGGCAAGGGATAGGTGCCCTCCTGCTCGATCGGGTTCTGGGTGGCGAGCACGATGAAGGGATCGGGCAGGCTGTAGGTCGTGTCCCCGAGGGTGACCTGGCGCTCCTGCATGCACTCGAGCAGCGCCGATTGCACCTTGGCCGGGGCCCGGTTGATCTCGTCGGCCAGCACGAAGTTCGTGAAGATCGGCCCCTTCTTGGGCGTGAACTGCCCGGTCTGCTGCATGTAGATCATCGTGCCCACCAGGTCGGCCGGCAGCAGGTCGGGCGTGAACTGAATCCGCTTGAATTCCGCTTCGATACTGTCGGCGGTGGTCTTGATCGTCATGGTCTTGGCGAGCCCCGGCACGCCCTCGAGCAGCACGTGACCGTTGCACAGCAGACCGATGAGGATGCGCTCGATCATGTACTTCTGGCCGACGATGACCTTGGCCACCTCGCCGGTCAGCCGGTCGACAAAGACGCTCTCTCTCTCGATCTTCTCGTTGATGGCCCGGATCTTGTCCTCCATGGCACCTCCTCCACATGCTCCGTGCTCTGGCCATACCACGCCGCAGGCCAGCCTTACAACCCCTATCGGCCGGGCGGGTATTCCTCTTTCTACGGGTTTGACAAGCGTGCCAGATCCCGGGTAGAAGAGGGCCTGATCGGGGGTGCATGGAGGTCTACGAGATGGACTACGGCGACCAGATGCGCTTCGACAAACGGCTCATCGACCGCAACCTGACACGGGGCGTGATCACGAGAGAAGAGTACCAGCGCCACCTCAATCGCCTCAAGGACCTGCAGAACGAGAGCGAGATCCTGGGCGTGGATCTGGTCCACATCGACAGGCGGATCCCATCGAGCCCCAAGACGGACGAGGACGAGCTCTGATGGCCAGCCTTCGTCGGCGGGAGGGCCCATCGTGACGGACTGCGAGGACAAGGCCTCCGGCGCGGAGGCGGTCAAGTTCACCACCTTCGTCCTCTCCCTTTCGACCGCTGCACTGCAGCAGCTCGGCCTCGACGTCGAGGGCCGAGCGCCGACCGCCGACCTGCCCATGGCGCGCCAGACGATCGACATCCTGGCCATGCTGCAGGACAAGACCCAGGGCAACCTGAGCGAGCAGGAGAGCAAGCTCCTGGGCAACGTGCTCTACGACCTTCGCATGCGTTACGTGGCCAAGGTCGAGGAGTCCTGCGCCAAGGCCAAGGCGGACAAGCCATCTTGAACTCGATCGAGCCGGCTCTGCTCGTCCTGGGCGCGGCGCTCGCCGCCTGCAGCCATCCCGGGCCTGCAGCGCCGCGCGACGCCTCCGCCTCGCTCGACGCCAGGGCACAGGTCAAGCAGCCTGAATCGGCTCCGGCGAACCTGCCTTCGTTCGAGGCGCTCTTCGAGCGCGCCAGCCCTTCGGTGGTCAACGTGGCCGCCGATCACCCCCTGCCCATCCCCGCCGACCTGCTCCCCGAGGACGACCGCCAGCTGCTGCAGGTCTTGCAGGCCAGCTCGCTCGGCTCCGGCTTCGTGATCGATCGCCAAGGCCACCTGGTGACCTGCTCCAGCGTGATCCAGGACGCGCAGAAGATCCAGGTCTTCCTGGCCGATGGCCGCAAGCTGCCCGCCCGGCCCTGCGCTGCAGACGAGGTCAGCGACATCGCCGTGCTGGCCATCGACCCCCGCTTCGCCCCGCCGCCGCTCGAGCTCGCCCCGCCCGGCTCGCTGCACAGCGGAGACTGGGTGGCCGCCTTCGGGTACCCGTTCGGCCTCTCCCACTCGATCACCGCCGGCGTGGTGAGCGCCGTGCGCACGGCCGACGAGATGCAGTCCTCCTTCGGCCGCATCCTGTCCGACGCGGCCATCAACCCGGGATGCAACGGCGGACCGCTGGTCGACACGCAAGGACGCGTGGTGGGCATCAACCTGGTGCCCGCCGGCGAGGGCGAGAGCGCGCTCGGCCTGGCCATCCCGATCGACGACGTGCGCGGGCTTCTCGACCAGCTCGCCCGCGGGCAGCGGCCCCGGCACGCCTGGCTGGGGCTGTCCGTCCAGGAGGTGACGGAAGAGCTGGCCGCCTCCTTCGGCCTGGCCCGCGCCGAGGGCGCCCTGGTGCGCCGCGTCCTGCCCGGCTCACCCGCCAGGGCGGCCGGCCTCGAGATCGGCGACGTGGTCGTCCGCTTCGCCGGGCGCGACGTGACGGATCCGCTGGCCTTCATCGAGCAGGTCCGGCAGGCGCCGATCGGCAAGCCGGTGCGGATCGAGCTCGTCCGCCGCGGCAAGCCGCGCAGCTTGCGCATCACGCCCCGACACGAGCCATAGCCGCGGCGGCCGCACTTGCCGCCGGGCCCTGGCGGGGCTTTCTGCATGATTGTTATGATTGTTGACCTCGCAAAAAGTCGCTTCGCGACTTCTGCTCGGCGGGGGAGGGACCTTCCCTCCCCCGCCACTTGAAATGAATTCAAGTGG
>JAFGRB010000324.1 GCA_016935365.1 Deltaproteobacteria bacterium | reverse complement strand
TCGACCGGAGGCTGCCCTTCGAGACCCTGGACCGGATCGTGCAGGCCGCGTCCCGGGCCGGCTTTCCGTTCTTCCGCCTGGCCGTGCTGCAGCGCGAGGCGCGGCCCTTGCAGCGGTGCAAGATCGGGCAGCTGAGCTTCGCAGCGCCGGCTGTCTGCCTCGGCGCGTCGCAGGAGAGCCGGCCGAGGACATCGGTCGAGCCCTGGGACCTGGCATCGGTCCTGGCGAGAGAGGTCGGAAGGCGGAGCGGGCAGCGCAGGCCCGATGGCGCGCTCGACCTGGATCGGCTCAGCAGGGTGTCGATCGACGACCTGAACCTGCCTGGGGACGAGCGCGCTTCCGAGCGCGTCCACTGGCTGCGGATCGATCCGGCGGGCTTCCAGCTCGGCACCTTCTCCATGCCCGACGCCGAGCCCGGGCCCGCACAGGTCGCCATCCCGAAGAAGGGCGGCCAGTACGATTACAAGGCCCTCAACCAGGAGGCCGCGGATCTCAAGAGGCGCTTTCCGGACAGCGAGAGAATCGTGATACAGGCGAGCCGAGGCGTGACCGTGGCCGAGATCGTCCGCTGCCTGGACAGCACCCGAGAGCAGACAACGGATCAGGAGCTCGATACGAAGCGCATCCTGTTCACATGTCCCTGTGTCGGTATACCGCTCGGGAAAGCAAGTTGACAATCCAGACGAACTCGGTCATTATTTTACCGTACAGGCAAAAAGGTTGTCGAGCATGCTGGATGACGAGAAAAAAATACCGTACGGGAGGATCGAGAATCCAGAAGAGCTGGGTCGACTGATCCGGAGTCGGCGCAAGGAGGCAAGGGCCAGGCAGGCCAAGCTGGCTGGCCTGGCCGGGGTGGGGGTGCGGTTCCTGTCCGAGCTCGAGCGGGGCAAGCCCACGGCCGAGCTGGGCAAGACGCTCAAGGTGCTCGAGCGGCTCGGGCTCGAGGTCTGGATCCTGCCTCGAGGCTTTCGGCTCGAGGGAGACGAGCGGTGAGCGGCGAGCGGCTTATCGTGCTCTGCGGCTCGGATCTGGTCGGCCTTCTGGAGAGGAGGGCCGACGGCCAGCTGGTCTTCGCCTACGCGCCGAGCTTCCTGGCATCGCGGGCCGCCTTCGCCATCTCGCTGAGCCTGCCGCTCCAGGAGGCGGCCTTCGCCGACGAGCGGGCCGGCAGGTTCTTCGCCAACCTGCTGCCCGAGGGCAGGCTGCGCGCGCTTGTCGCCCGGCGGCTCGGGATCTCCGCGGACAACGACTTCGCCCTGCTCGCGGCCGTGGGCGGCGAGTGCGCCGGGGGCGCTTTGCGTGCTGCCGGAGAGCGCAGCATCAGAGGATCGGCCTCGGGGCGGGTACAGGCGGCTCTCGGCCGAGGAGCTCTCTGAGATGGCGGCTTCCGGGGCCGCGCTGCCGCTCGCGATCGGGGATGGGCGCTCCAGGCTGTCGCTGGCCGGCGCGCAGGACAAGCTGCCGGTGCTGGTGGAGGGCGAGGCGATCTTGCTGCCCGAGGGCGACGCGCCGAGCTCCCACATCCTCAAGCTCCCGAACCGCGACTTCGCCCACCTGCCGGCCAACGAGGTGCTGGTCAGCATGCTGGCGCGCGCTGTCGGGCTTCGCGTGCCGGACGCGCGCCTGGTGGCGCTGGGGCAGGAGCGGGCCTGCCTGGTCAGACGATACGATCGGCGCCGCGGCGACGACGGCAAGCTCGTCCGCATCCACCAGGAGGACCTCTGCCAGGCCCTGGGGCTCGGCCACGCGACCAAGTACGAGCAGGAGGGGGGCCCGTCGCTGGTCGACTGCTTCGAGCTGGTCAGCAGGGCGAGCGCCGAGCCCCTGACCGACTGCGAGCAGCTGCTAAGGTGGCAGGCCTTCAACGCGGCCGTGGGCAACGCCGACGGGCACGCCAAGAACCTGTCCCTGGTCCTGGAAGGCCGCATCATCAGGCTGGCCCCGTTCTACGATCTGGTCTGCACCCGGGCCTACCCCGGGCTGGACCGCAGGCTGGCCATGCGGGTGGGCGAGGTCGCGGATCCCGGCCAGATCCGGGGCCGCGACTGGAGCCGGCTGGCCGATGCGATCGGCGTCGGGCGCCGTTACCTGCTGGACCTGGTCCGCGAGATGGTAGGGTCGGTGCGGGCGAGCCTGGATGAGAGCGCGGAGGACTTCCGCGAGCACTATGGCGACTCTCCCGCCGTGCAGATGGTCGTCGGGGCGGTCAGGGCGCAGGCCCTCAGGCTGAGCGAGCAGCTGTCGGTCGACTAGCTATGCAAGTTTAGATACAGAAACGGAACGCAGCTCTATTTCGCCCCGCTGGGGCTCTGAAGATTGTACGTCCTCCAACCCAGGGCTTCGCCGGCAAAGCCGGCTTCGCCCTGGGCTATCTTGTTCCGCCCCTTGCGGGGCTCTCGGAGACTCTCGGAGACGCGGACGGCTCACCGACGGCGGAGGCCAAGGGCGACGAGCCCCAGCAGGGTGAGCCAGACAGAGGCGGGGGCCTGCGCGCCACAGCCGCAGCTTCCGACCGGGCCCTGCGGCGCCGCATCGCCGCCGTCGGCTGCCGGGCCCGGGTCGCCGGTCCCGGCGTCCTCTGCGCCGGTGTCGGATCCGCCTGTATCGCCGCCGGAGTCCGGACCGCCTCCGTCGCCCGCGTCGGCCCCGCCGTCTTCGCTGCCGCCGTCTGTGGGGCTGCAGGGCTGCGCGCAGATCCCGCCGCAGTCGACGCCCTGCTCGTCGCCGTTCTGCAGCCCGTCGAAGCAGGACGGCCTCGGGTAGAGCCGGTCGTAGAGGCCGAGATGGGTGGGGTAGGGCGGCGGCAGCACCCAGGTGCCCGAGCAGCCGCTCACCAGGACCTCGCCGCTGTGGGGGCTTACGTTGATCCCGCCCACCCCCTCGCGGAAGCGGTTCTGCGAGATGTCGGTCCAGGTCTGCCCGTCGTCGACCGAGCGGTAGACCGAGGCCACCCCGGAGCCGAGCATGCCGGCGTAGATGATCTCCGGGTGATTGGGATCGACCATGACCGAGCGCACGAAGTCGTAGTAGCCTCCGGGCACCTGGTGCGCGTCGAGCACCCCCAGGCTCTCCCAGCTCGTCCCGTCGAAGCGGGCCAGGTCCCCGCGCGCGTCCAGGGTGTAGATCCGGTTGCAGTCCATCGGGTCGACCGCGAAGGTGGGCCTGGAGTCGAAGGGAGCCATGCTGCCCGAGGGCTCGGCGTACAGCGCCCAGCTGTCGCCTCGATCGTCGGAGCGCAGCACGCGGCCCGAGTCGCGCGAGGCGGTGTAGATCACGTCGGGCTGGGCCCGGCAGTAGTCCATCACCTGGATGTCCGCGTCGTCCAGCCCGGCCGGGAAGGGCATGCGGCTGTATGACCGGCCGCCATCGATCGAGCGCAGGTCCCCGGCGTAGACCACCTCCGGCGCGTGGGGGTGGTAGGCCACCCGCCAGTAGCGGCCGGAGCGATCGTCCGCGATCTCCCAGCTCTGGCCGTAGTCCGAGGTGTGGACCAGCTTCTTGTCGAAGACGTAGCCGGCCACGCCGACCATCTCGCCCGGGAAGCCGGGCCTGAAGTCGATCGTGTACTGGCTGCTCCACTCGACCAGGTTGTGGACCCACTCCCAGGGCACGCCCCGGTCCACGAACCAGTCGGAGCGGTTGAAGGTCACGTACATGCCGATGTCGGCGTTGCCCAGGGCGAAGATGTCCGGGTCCTCGGGCGCGAAGGCGATGTTGTGGTTGCTCAGGCCGCAGTTGGCCCCGGTGTAGAGGGTCGAGCCGTTGACGAAGACCAGCCCGTCTTCTGAGCGGTACAGGGCCGCGCCGCCGCTCTGGGCGACCACGTCGGCGGGGTCGGCAGCGCTCGGCAGCATGAAGGCGAAGTCGCCGCTGATGTACAGGCCCCAGCGCCACTGGCGCACGTCGTCGGGCAGGCTCAGGCTGGTGGCGGCGAAGCTCGCGCCCCTGTCGAGGGTCCGGATGGCCGTGCGGCTCGAGCTCCCGGTCTGGGGCAGGACCCAGAACACGTCCCCGTCCGTCGGGTAGACGAAGAGCCGCCGGGCGTCGTCCAGCACGGCCTGCTGAGCCGAGTCGCCCACGGTGAGCCTCGTGAAGTGGACCCCGCCGTCGCCCGAGCGATACAGGCCCACGGCGCCGTCCGCCCTGGAGACCGCCAGGATCTGGGCCGCGTCGCCGGGATCGAAGGCCACCGAGCTGACCGGACCGGCCGGCAGGTCGCCCAGCGGGGCGATGTGCGCGCCGCCGTCGTCGCTCGCGAACAGACCCTCCGAGCTCGCCACCAGGACCCGATCCGCGTCGCTCGGGGAGACCTGGACCTCGTAGACGATCTCGTGAGCGGCCAGCGACGCGCCCCGGCTCCAGGTCTGGCCGCGATCGGCGCTCAGGTAGAGGCCGGACTGATCGTGGCCCGGCTCGGAGGCCTCGTTGTAGAGCGCCGCCACCCAGCGCCGGGCGCCCTGCGCATCGACGCTGGACAGGGCCCAGGCCAGGTTGTGCTCGTAGCGCCGATTGTTCAGGGTCGGCCCGGCCTGGACGAAGGTCCAGTGATCGCCGCCGTCCGTGCTGCGGTAGATGCCGGGCCACTCGGTGTGGCGGTAGTCGTAGGCGTTGTCCAGGATGATGATCACGGTCCTGCAGTCGACCGGGTCGACCTCGATGGACTGGCCCATGGGCAGGTGCAGCCCCAGGTCCAGGGGCTTCTCCCAGCTCCGCCCCCCGTCGCGGCTGCGCCAGACCTGGCCGCAGTCGTGGCTCAGGTAGGCAACGTTCGGATCGGCCCGGCAGCGGGCCGCCCCCTGCAGCCACTGCTCGGCGCGCCCGCCCGGCTCGCCCCGCTCGAACTGCCCCTGGCTGCGCACGGGCATGACCCGCCAGCCGTCGAAGTCGGGCTCCGGCCCGCAGCCCTCGTCGGCCCCGTGGCGGCAGTTGTCGTCGACGCCGTTGCCGCATATCTCCTCGGCGAAGGGATGCACGGCCGGATCCGAGTCGTCGCAGTCGATCCCGTCGTGGGCGCAGCCCGCGAGCCGGGAGGTCTCGGGGTAGACACCGTAGCCGTCCTGGTCGGCGTCCGTGCAGGCCGTCGCGTCGGCCGGGCCCAGCGCCAGCACGCAGCAAGCAGCGACAAGCAGACCCCCCGCGCTCCACTTTTCGAGTCCGCCTGGCATCGAGCTACCCCCTTTGCCGTTCATCCGACGCTAGCAGAGCGGTGCCCGGGCTTCAAGAGACCGGCTCGCCGGCTTGACAGGCAGCGCTGCCCGGCAGTAACGTGAAGCAGGTGCGGGCTGTTGCGAGAGCGGGTCCGCGTGGGGCGGCTCGAGGCGTCACCTGGAAACAGCCCCGATTTCAAAAGCTTGCCAGGGAGTGTGGAGATGAAGCGCAGCATCCATATCCTGTTGCCGGCCTGCCTGGGCCTGGGGATGGTGCTGGGAGACGGGCTGCCCGCAGGGGCGGCGCCGGCGGTCGAGCTCGCCCAGGCCACCTCGCCTCGCCAGCAGGCCAAGACGCTAAAGAAGGAGGGCGACGACCTGCTCCGGGCAGGGAAGCGCAAGGAAGCCGAGGCCAAGTACAGGCAGGCGGCCGAGGTGGACAAGACCTGGTACGGTGCCTGGGAGGCGGTCGGCAATTTGATGTTCTCGTCGCGGCGCTATGACGATGCGATCGAGGCCTTCTCCCGGGCCGTGGCGGTCGAGCCGCGCTACTACACCGGCCTGTACAACATCGCCTTTGCCCATCGCAAGGCACGAAACTACGACAAGGCGGTCGAGTACTACGGGAAGTACATCCAGAAGAAGCCCGACGATCCGGACGCTTACTACGGCCTGGCCGCGGCCTACGAGGCCACGGGCAAGAAGAAGGAGGCGGTGGACAACTACTTGCTCTACGCGGACAAGGAGAAGCGGCCGTCCGAGCGCAAGTACGTGATCAAGGCCCGGAACAAGGCCGAGCAGCTCCGCAAGGAGATGGGCGCCCCACCGCCCAAGACGGCCGCGGTCACGCCGCCCAAGACCGCTGCGGTCACGCCGCCCAAGACCGCTGCGGTCAC
>JAFGRB010000323.1 GCA_016935365.1 Deltaproteobacteria bacterium | reverse complement strand
GGGGCTTCGCTGTGCTCGATCTTGCCGAGGTGGATCTCCATTGACGGGCATTTCGCAGTATTACGGAAAATCGAGAGGAGCGCAAAAAAACACATCATGGACATAGAGCACTCCCCCCACCCCGTTCGCCATGACTACAGCAGGCTCTGGGAGCAGCAGAAGGCCTTCGAGGCAAGCGCCCGTGTCATCCACCAGAAGACAGAAGAGCTGAGAAACGCTCTGGATCTTTCCTCATTCCATGTCTCGCGGCTCAACGAGCTGGATACCCTCTGGGGCGATTTCTCTACCCAAGCCAAACGCCTGAACCGGACAGCCCGAAACATGCTCGGGGAGAATGCTCCTGAGTATCGTGTCGACAAGGGCGCGTATCTCCGCGCTCGCAACGCCGTGCGCACGGTTTGCGAAGCCTGTGAGGGAAGATACTGCGGTCATGCGGGCCAGCACTGCACCGATGACAACGACTGCTTCCGTCCCTTGATCTGCAACAACGGCTACGATCCACACCGATGCGAACGCCCTGGCGACGTGGGCAGCCGCTGCGCTGAAGAGGCCGACTGTCAGCCTGGCCTGCGTTGTATGGCTGAAAAGCTGATCTGCATCCACAAGGATACTCGCTGATGATCCTGATTGCAGCTCACGGAAAAGGGGTATCGCCGTCGAGGATCATACGCATGCGCACGTCTTCTGGCCTCGGCTTGTCGGCCCTGATCACGATCTGCCTGTCCGGAGCCTGGTACAGGATCAGCTCGCCGTCACCTTGCACGAACTGTGGGTTCGCAAAGCCTTCCGGGAGATGAAAAGAGCGAGACTTCGGCTGCTCGGAGTCGAGACCCAGGCACTCGATGCCGTTCGAGACCGGCGCGATGAACAGCAGCCCCTTGAAGAAGGCCATCTTCGTGACACCCGGGTTCACCCCTCTACCCAGCTGAAACACCCTCAAGTCGTCCGCGCGCTGGTGGACCGGCAGCAGGGTCAAACGGCGATCGCACGTGAGCAGAAAGAAGGTCTCGTCGGACGCCGCACAGGAGACATAGCCGGCCTCTAGCAGTGCGCGCATGTCCACCGAGCTCGAGGCCAGGCGGACGCTCACCTGCGAGCTTCGCCCGTCATCGAGGGGCACCTTCTCGGCGTCCGGGAAGAGAATGTGCAGCTTGCGGTCGGTGAGGACGAATTGTACCCGCTGGCGGCAGACGGTCGCCAACACCTTCTCGCCGTCTTCGATCAATCTGCCGACGTCCGGCTTGCAACCGCCTCGTCCGGCATGGCCCGATACCGCCGGGGATCTTCCGGCGGACTCCACATGCGCGACGGGCGCTTGCCACAGCAGGCCGACTGCGGCCAGGCTCCCGGCGATGCCCACTGCCATACAGCCTCCCATTCCTCAGGCTCGCCCTCTTCTTCGCCTCGTCACTCGTGACCCGAGCAGCAGTCCCAGCCAGACGAGCGGCAAGGCCGCAGATCCGCCGCCTTGCGAGAACGCGCAGCCGCATCCGCCGCTTCCGGGCAGCTCCTCGCCCGCGTCGCTTCCGCCGGCATCCGCACCCGCATCCAGGCCGACGTCGCTGCCCACGCCGGCGTCGTCGCCAGCGCCGGCGTCGCTGCCCGCGTCTGTCCCGGCGTCGAGACCTCCGTCCCCGGAGCCCGCGTCGGCACCTCCGTCCCCGCCGTCCCCGTCCCCGCCGTCGGGCTCCGTCGCGTCGAGGATCGACTCCAGGGTCTCGGCCACGTCGCTGCGGTGCGCGTCGAGAAGGCCCGGGTCTTCGGTGTACTCGGTCAGCGAGCTGAACAGAGATGCGGGCAGGTCCAGCAGGCTCCGGGCTCGTGCGACCAACTCGGAGTCGCCGCCCTGTCGCTCGAGCTCGTCCGCGGCCTCCCGGAGCATCCAGAAGTACTCGTAGTCCTCGATGCCCTCGCGCAGCAGCTCCCAGCGCAGAGACGGGGTGGGCCCCTCGATCCGCTCCACGCCATCGGCCCAGCCCCTGGGCGGGTAGATCAGGCGCCCGTCGCCGTTGCCCCATGTGCCCACCGAGCCCGTGTGGAAGTGATAGCTCTGGGGATCGACCCAGGGATCCTGGGGCTGGCCGGGGAAGACGTCGTCCTGGGTCCAGTAGTTCGTCCGCCAGTAGAGCGAGCCCTGGACCCCATACTGCCAGGCCATCCAGAAGCGGATCCGGTGCTCGATGCCAGGGTGATCGATGAAATTGTTCGGGTAGGGGGCCAGCGGGCCGCAGCAGACGTACCACCAGACCTCGTCCCCCGCGGCCTGGCGCTCGGCGGCCTCGTCGGGCAGAAAGGCGTCGAGCAGCGGCACCCAGATGTCTATCTTGCCCACCAATGGATCCTCGATCTGCTCGGTGCACAGCCGCTTCAGGCGCGGATCCGCCGCCTGCAGGAGATCCATGCCCTCGATGAGCAGCGGGTAGTCCTCGGGGCCGGGCTCGTCGAACCAGTACGCGTACGCCTGGTCCAGCCATCCGCGGGCCGCCAGGTGATCGGTCAAGGTCAGGAGCGCCCGCGAGAAGAGGGCGTCATAGTCGGCCGTGCCCCACTCGAAGCCGAGCAGCCCGCCCTCCCGTGAGCCCTGGAAGGAGCCCGAGGCGAAGCCCGGCAGGCCGAGCCGGAACGCGTCGAAGCCCAGGCCGTCGAGCGCATGCGCGGCCGCCAGATCGAAGGCGGCAGAGTCCAGAAGCACCTCGATCTCCTCGGCCGGCAGGTCGAAGTCGCCGTTTTCGATCAGGTTCTCGCCCTCGCCCTGCCGCGCGAAGCACAGCTCATCGAACCAGGCGCTGCCGACGAGCTCGCCGGCCGAGGTCCAGCGGCGCGCGTAGAGAGTAATGCGGACCGCGGCCGCATCTGTATGGAAGTCTGCGGGCCCGATGGCCCGCTCCTCGCTCGTCCAGGAGCCCGTCCCGTCGCAGACGAAATCCATGTTGGCGCCGGAGATCCAGTCGCCCTGATCGTCGTACTGGTTGACGGCCACCAGATAGTCGTCGCCGTCCAGGCGCTGGTCGATCATGGCCAGCCAGGACAGGCTGTAGCTCGTGCCCGCCTCGATGGGGACTGCCAGGGCCGATCGCACGCCCACAGCCGCGTCGTCCCGGTCGTCGACCAGCTCGAGGATCCGATTGTCGCGCTCCGCGCCCGGCACGATCCTCGCCTGCGGGTCCTCCCAGTTCCAGTTGGGAAAGGAGAAGGAGAAGCCGTCGTCCCCGAACGGGTTCTGGGGGCTGATGCGATGCGCGGCGAAGTCCTCCAGGTAGAGCCGGAGCACCTGACGGCGCTTGGCCGGGTCGCCGCCCAGGTTGTGGTAGCGATCGATTTCGTGCAGGCCGAGGCCATAGGCACTTCGGAGATGGGTCTCGGCCGGCATGTCGAAGCCCCAGACGTGCACCCGCACGGGCAGTGTCACGTCGTCCGCGTGTCGAAAGGAGAGCACCAGGCGGCCGGTGTAGTCGCCTCCGGGGATCCCGTCCGGCACCCGGAGCGAGAGCCACAGCGGTTGCTGCTCGCCGCCTGTGAGATCGAGCGGCATCAGAAGCGGCGCGAGGGGGTCGGGCTGCCAGCCGCTGGTCGAGGCGTAGTCGGTCGGTTCGATGACCTCGACGTAAGCCACCTCGCGGACCGAGAAGGCCGAGGACTGGATGCTCACGCCCTGCGGCCCTTGCAGCGGCGAGATCTGCACATCCACGAGCGCCTCGTCGCGAACGAGGCCGCTCGGCAGCAGGACGATCTGGAAGGGCTCCTCCTCTCCCCTGGCCGCCGAGAGGCGGAGCTCCGCCTCGACGGGCGCCGTCGCGTCGAGCAAGACGTCCCGCGGCACCTTCTGCTCCACCGGCGAGCGCCATACCTTCAAGTCGCCGTCGCTCGACAGCCAGCGCCCGCGCACCTGTCGGTTCTCCTGGACCTCCTCGATCAGCACATCGTCGAACCAGGCCGTGCCCTCGAGCTCTCCCCCGCTCGTCCAACGCACGGGCCGCAGCGAGATCCTCACCCCGGCCGTAGAGGCGTGGAAGGACCGGATCACCTGCCGAAAACGAATCCAGCCGGTCGAGGTCGTGACGACGAAGTCCAGGTTGTTGCCGGAGATCCACTGATCGGCGCCGTCGTGCTGGTTGAGGGTCACAAGTGCCTGCTGGCCGTCCTGCGCGCCGCGTACCCAGACCTCGAATGCGTAGCTCTGCCCCTGGGACACGGGTATGCTCTCGGCGGTCCTGGCGCTGATGCTGGAAGCGGGATCGCCGTCCACCACCCGCAGGCAGGCCGCGCCGCCGTGGGGTGCGTCGGTCAGCACCTCGCCCCCGGACCAGCCCGCCGCGCCGTCTTCGAAGTCTCCGTTCGGGACCAGGTTCTGGCAAAAACCCGCCGGCGCCTGAAGCCAGGTGATCCCGAGGGCCAACCCGAAGATCCAGCCTCCGCGTCTCGTGTTCATCTCATCCTCCTCTATCCATTCCATCACAGTATGCCACCGGCTCACCCGACTGTCATCCGCTCGATCTCCGCGGCCACCGCCAGCCAGCGCTTCGAGGGCGCCGACGATGCTAGAGACCGCTGCCGAGAAGCCCGTGGCCTTGTCGGTCGTGCCCTGAGCGTCTCCGGCCAATCCAAGAGAGCGTGTCGTTTCGTGACACTGTGAGAGCGCAGCCCGTACCGCAACGCAGATCGCGCCGGCCGGGCAAAGCCCAATGCTCCGACTTTCGGTCCATTTTGGGTCTGGCATTCCGATTGCTTGAGCTCGGGTGCGGATGGTATCATCCCGCTTCGTCAGGCGACGAGACAAAGGTGTGATAGAGAATACAGACTGTGAGGCGGCTCACACATTGCCATCGAGGAGGTGTCTAGACATGTACCGATACTTGACTCTGACATGGATGGTGGCGCTGCTGGCCATCGGAGTGACCGTCAGCTCCTGCGGCTCGGATAGCACGACCGACTGCGTCGACGACGAGGACTGCATGACCGGCGTCTGCGTGGACGGGCACTGCGTGCAGTGCCGCGGAAACGAGGACTGCAATGTCTCCGGCCGCTGCGTGAACCACGAGTGCGTGCCCCGCCAGGAGTGCAGCTCCAGTTCCGACTGCGACGCGGGCTTCTGCGTCAACTCGCTGTGTATGGACTGCCTGAACGACAGCGACTGCCCCGAGGGGCAGCGCTGCCGCGACCGCGTCTGCGTGACCGCGGAGGTGGAAACCTGCGACGGGGACGCGAGCTGCAATCACCACGGAAGCTGCGACGACTCCGCCGGCTACATCGTCTGCACCTGCGACGAGGGCTGGGCGGGCGCGTACTGCGACCACTGCGCCTCGGGCTACACCGACTACGGCGACGGCGAGTGCCGGCCGGTCGATCCCTGCGCGACCGACACGATTTGCTCGGAGCAGCACCGAGCGTGCGAGAACGACCAGGGCGCGGCCGTGTGCGGCGACTGCCTGGGTGGCTATCACGAGCAGGACGGCGCCTGCGTCGAAGACACGAGCTGCGGGCCGGACACCTGCAACGGCCACGGGGTTTGCGACGATGCGGGCGGCGTGCCGGTCTGCACCTGCGATCCGGCCTACGCGGGCGATCACTGCGAGAGCTGCGCCGAGGGCTACGAAGACTACGGCGACGGCGAGTGCCGGCCCTCGGACCCCTGCGCTGACGACACGGCCTGCGCCGAGCAGCACCGCGAGTGCGCGAACGACCAGGGCGCGGCGGTGTGCGGCGACTGCCTGGCGGGCTATCACGACGACGGCGCGGGAGGCTGCGTCATCGACGAGACCTGCGGGCCCAACAGCTGCAGCGGGCACGGCAGCTGCGACGATCAGGGCGGGACCGTCACCTGCACCTGCGACGAAGGCTACGCGGGCGCGCACTGCGAGAGCTGCGAAGCGGGCTACGTGCGCTGGCCGCCGGACGGAGACAGCTGTGTGGTCGACGCCTGCGATCCGGACCCCTGCTCAGGCCCCCACCAGGTGGCCGGCTCCTGCGAGCAGACCGGCGAGAACGAGTTCCGCTGCGACTGCGACGCCGGCTATGCCTGGCTGGACGGAGGCTGCGTGGGGACCTGCCAGGATGGAGACGGCGACGGCTACGGGATCGGCCCGGCCTGCTATGGTCCGGACTGCGACGACACGAATGAGTTCATCAACCCGGCCGCCGACGAGGACTGCAACGGCGCGGACGATGACTGCGACGACGAGACCGACGAGGATCTCCCGCCGCGCGCCTGCGAGAACTCCAACGAGTGGGGCACCTGCACGGGCACCGAGACCTGCCAGAACGGATCCTGGGACTGCGATGCGAGGACACCCGCGATGGAGGTCTGCAACGGCGAGGACGACGACTGCGACGAGGAGACCGATGAGGGCGTGCTGCTGACCTTCTACCGCGACAGCGATGGCGACAGCTTCGGCGATCCGGGCCGTCCCCTCGAGGCCTGTGAGATGCCCACAGGCTACGTGGAAGACGACCAGGACTGCGACGACGACATCGCGGCGATCAACCCGGATGCCACCGAGATCTGCAACGGCATGGACGACGACTGTGACGACGAGACCGACGAGGACGTGCTCTTGACCTTCTACCACGACGCCGACTCCGACGGCTACGGGGATCCGAGCTCCAGCACCCAGGCCTGCACGGCTCCGCTCAACTACGTGGACAACAACGGCGACTGCAACGACAGCGAGCCCTTGATCTGGGAGGAGTTCCAGATCGCGATGGTCAACGTCAGCCTCGACGGCGGAGGCGCGACGGTGACGGTGGACCCCGGCGCGAACGTGACCGTGTCGCTGGACTACCTGGTCACCCAGGACGACCAGTGCCCGAGCTGCATCGACGAGCTCCTCTTCGGCCTGTACGCCGAGAGCTACTGGCACGAGCCCTTCCACTGCGAGTACATCGGCATTCCGGACACCTGCCCGGGCTACGACTCCGGCCACGTCGAATTCACGGTCCGCGCACCGCGCACCCCGGGCGACTACCAGATCCGGGCCGGCATCGCCGAGGCCCTGAGCTGCAGCTCCGCCACCAACAGCTACATCCAGTGGGTGGACCGCCGCGACGACGTGGCCGGGCTGATCACCGTCCGGGTGCCGGCCTGCTCCGACGGCCTTCACTACATGTGGAATCTCAGCCTGAACGGCGCCGGGCCCGAGATCACCGTCCCGGTGGGTGCTTCGGTCGACTTCAGCGCCGAGTACTTCGCGACCCAGTTCACGTCCTGCCCGAGTTGCATCGACCAGATCGCGGTCGGCATCGAGGGCGATGCCCAGATCTGCAAGGACCTCAACATCCCGCCGCTCTGCCCGGGCGGAGCCACCGGCACCATGACCGGCACCCTGACAGCGCCGGACAGCCCCGGGACCTACTTCGTGAAGTCCTTCTTCGCCGCGCATTGGAACTGCAGCGATACCATGGCTCACTACGAGAACGCCGTGCCCGGCCGCGAGTGGACCTACGGCGTCATCCACGTCCAGTGAGCCCGGCAGGCAAGGGGGCAAAGCCCCCCTTGAAATCCCTGGGCTTCACGCTCGAAAGGCCTCCGGTCGCTCGACCGTCGACATCCGGCTTACGTCCGACCGCGGTATTCGCCAGTATCACTTCATGCTCGGAGGCCCTTCTGGAAGGGGCTGCTCCGAGGCAACGACGGAAAGGAGCGGCGCCATGAGTTGGTCGATCAGCGTGGGGGGAAGGGTCGCGTTCCCCAGCGACAAGGCGGTGCGAGAGTGGCTCGACTCGGAGTTCAGGGAGGACGCGCACGACGACTGGGACGACATGTTCGGTCTGGACGGCAAGGGCCGCTGGCGGTGCAAGGACTATTTGGGCAATACCGACTGGGACGATGACGTGTACATACATTGCGCGCTCGAGGGAAAAGTGCTCCGCTTGCGCGCCGAGCTGCCCGAGGACTTCGCCAACGAGAACCTGCGCGCCGTCGCCGCCTTCGTCCGCTCCGCCGCGCCGTTCGGGGCGGAGGGGATCCTCGAGGCCTGCGTCCCGGGCGAGGATGCCGAGTGCCTGACCCTGGCCGACGGCGACTCCCAGGTGGGGCCGAGCGAGACCGAGTCGTGGGAGGTATTCGAGCAGGAGCACTTCGACGACCTCTGAGCTGCATTGACCGGTCCAAGCACCACCCGGCTCGGCAGGTGGCGGTACCGTCGCGCCTTGACCGCCCGGCGGCTCATCTGATAGCGTTTTCCTCCGCGAACCGCGCGACCGGAGGCACTGCATGCCGATCCAGACCATCATCGAGCCCTTCCGCATCAAGGCCGTGGAGCCCATTCGCATGACCTCCCGCGCCGAGCGGTCCGCCCTGCTCGAGCAGGCCCACTTCAACGTCTTCAACCTCCACTCCGACAACGTGCTGATCGACCTGCTGACCGACTCGGGCACCGCGGCCATGAGCCAGGAGCAGTGGGCGGCCATCATGCGCGGCGACGAGTCCTACGCCGGCAGCCGCTCGTTCTACGAGCTCGAGGACGAGGTCCGCTCGATCTTCGGCTTCGATCACGTCATCCCGACCCACCAGGGCCGGGCGGCCGAACGGATCCTCTTCTCGGTCGTGCTCCGGCCCGGCATGACCGTGCCCAACAACAACCACTTCGACACCACCCGTGCCAACATCGAGTACCAGAAAGCCGAGGCGCTCGACCTGGTGATCGAAGAGGGCAAGGTGCCGTCGGCCGATCACCCCTTCAAGGGCAACATCGACACGGGCAAGCTCGAAGCGCTCATCCGCGAGCGCGGCCGCGAGCAGGTTCCGCTGGTGATGCTCACCATCACCAACAACTCCGGCGGCGGCCAGCCGGTCAGCATGGCCAACATCCGGGCTGTGAGCGAGATCTGCCGCAGCCACGGCATCCCGCTCTTCTTCGACGCCTGCCGCTTCGCGGAGAACGCCTACTTCATCAAGCTCCGCGAGCCGGGCTACGCCGATCGCAGCCCGCTCGAGATCGCCCGCGAGATGTTCTCCTACTCGGACGGCTGCACGATGAGCGCCAAGAAGGACGCCCTGGTCAACATCGGCGGCTTCATCGCGCTCAACAATGCCGACTGGGCCCAGCAGGCCCGCAACCTGCTCATCCTGACCGAGGGCTTCCCGACTTACGGCGGCCTGGCCGGCCGCGACCTGGCCGCCATGGCCCAGGGGCTTCGCGAGGTGCTCGACGAGGACTACCTCCGGTACCGCATCGCCTCCACGGCCTACCTGGGCGACCGCCTGGAGAAGATGGGCGTGCCCACGGTGCGGCCGCCGGGCGGCCACGCCGTCTTCGTCGACGGCCGGGCCATGCTCGATCACCTGCCCCCCGAGGAGCTTCCCGCCCAGGCCCTCTCGTGCGCGCTCTACGAGGCCGGCGGTATCCGCTCTGTCGAGATCGGCACGGTCATGTTCGGCAAGCGCGACCCGGACACGGGCCGCGAGCTCCCGGGGCCCATGGATCTGGTGCGGCTGGCCATTCCCAGGCGGGTCTACACCCAGAGCCACGTGGACTACGTGCTGGAGGTCTTCCAGGAGATCGCGCGAGACAAGGGCGCCATCCGCGGCCTGGCCTTCGAGTACCAGGCGCCCTTCTTGCGCCACTTCACGGCCCGCTTTCGCAGGCTGTGAGCGCGGAGGCTCTGCTGGCCATGTCGACCCCTGCGGACATCCGGGCGCGGCTGGCGCACACGCTCGACGTAGCCGAGGAGGGTGTGGTCCAGGTGGGCAAGCTGCGGCACCTGGTGGTGAGCCCGGGCCTGATCTCCGAGATCCAGAAAGGCGTCGAGGACCGGCTCGGCTCCAAGGCAAGCGAGTACCTCTACGCAGCCGGCGCGAACTGGGCAGCCGAGCTCTGCCGGCGCTTTCGCAAGGCGATGGGCCACGACGCCCCCGAGGAGCTGGCGCGCTTGCTCTGCGAGCACGCCACGGAGATGGGCTGGGGCCAGTGGCGCTGCGAGGCGCTCTCGGGCGACGAGCGCGGGTTGATGGTGCGGGTGCGGCGCAGCCCGCTGGCGTCCGCCTACGGCAGCAGCGACGCCCCGGTCTGCCACATCCTGGCCGGCGCGGTGGGGGCGCTCTGCGAGGCGGTCTTCCACGTCCCGGCCGCCTGCAACGAGGAGAGCTGCGCCGCCCAGGGCGCACCGGACTGCCTTTTCGTGGCCACCGGCACCGACCTGGCGGCCGCGGACAGCTGGGCGTGGTGAGCGAGACCACGCCTACGGAGAACGCGATGAACCGAAAGGCCAAGGTGCTGGTCGTCGACGACGAGCCCGAGATCCTGGGCATCCTCCGGCGACTGCTCGAGCACGAGGGCTTCGAGGTCCAGACGGCCAGCAACACCATCGGCGCCGGGTACCTGCTCAAGGACTTCGATCCGGACGTGATCGTGCTGGACATCATGCTGCCCGGCTCGCTCTCCGGCGACCGGGCCTGCGAGACGATGCGCGAGTTCGAGCCCGGCGTGAAGATCGTGTTCTACTCGGGCATGGAACGCTCGGAGCTCGAGGCGCTGGGCGAGAAGCACCGGGCCGACGCGGTGGTCAGCAAGGGGCCGCGCCCTTCCCAGCTCATCAAGGTCATCCGCGAGCTGCTGGAGCGCGATGAGGCCTGAGACTTCCACGCTCTGCCCGGCTTGCGGACGGCCGCTGCGGGACGACGAGCGGGTGGTGCTGCCCGAGGGCCGGTCGGTCTGCGTCGACTGCCTGCTGCGCGGCAAGGTCTTCGCCACGGCCAACCCGCCCCGGCTGGGCCGGCTGGCCCGCATTCTTCCGACCTTGCACCCCAAGGCCGCCTCGCCCGTGGCGGACGCGATGACCCTCTTCTGCGAGCTGATGGACCGCAAGGACTACGATCGGGCCCGCTGCCTGCTGATCGAGGCGGCCGAGCGGGAGATCCTGGCGGGCCGCCCCATGACCGCGGCCTACCTGCTCACCAGCGCGCTGGTGGTGCCCGGTCAGTCGGCCCCGGTCTACATCTTCTTGGGCGAGGCCGCCCGGATCATGGGCTGCGACCGGGAGGCGCTGCAGCACTACAAGACCGGGGCCTGGCTGGCCATGAAAGTCGAGGACGTGGAGCTGGTCCACCGGACCCGCGACGCCCTGGTCGAGCTGCGCCCGGCGGACGACTACCTGGACAAGCTGTCCGGCTGGCTGCAGGACCGCCGCCTGGAGCATACGGGAGCCGTGCAGGATCCCGCGCCCACCTGCAGCTTCTGCGGCCGGGCGATCGAGGCCGGGCAGGTCGCCCGGGGCAGCAACGCCACCATCTGCCGCGACTGCGTGCGCAAGCTGGCGGCGGAGATGGAGGACTAGATGAACTTCGTACACGTAGGCAAGGACGCCACCCGCCCGGACGCGGTGGCCAAGGTGACGGGCCGCTCGGTCTACCTGGACGACATCTGCCTGCCGGGCATGCTGCAGGCGGCCATCCTGCGCCCGGAGCACGCCCACGCGAAGATCGTGTCGATCGACTGCTCGGCGGCCGAGACCCAGCCCGGCGTGGTGGCCGTGGTCACCGGCAAGGGCGCCTCGCAGCTGCGCTACGGCGACAACATCCGCGATCTGATGCCCATGGCCGAGTTCAAGGTGCGCCACATCGGCGAGGCGGTCGCGGCCGTGGTGGCCGAGGACCTGCACGCGGCCAAGCAGGCCCTGAAGCTCATCCGGGTCGAGTACGAGCCGCTGCCGGTCTACACCGACGCACTCTCGGCCATGGCCGACGGCGCGGCACTGATCCACGAGGAGTCGGGCGAGTACTGGCATCTGCCGGGCCTGGGGCCCGAGCCGGGCACGAACATCGCCAACCACTACCACCTCATCAAGGGCGACATCCAGCAGGGCTTCGCCGAGGCCGACGCGATCGTCGAGGGCGACTTCAACTACCCCTTCGGCTCGTCGGCGGCCATCGAGCCCCACGGCGCCATCTGCGTCTTCCATCCGGACGGGCGGATCGAGATCTGGTCCTCGTCCATCTGCCCCTTCATCGTCCAGGACGAGATCGCCCGCGCTTACGGCCGCAGCGCCAACCAGGTCCGGGTCCACATCCCCGAGCTCGGCGGCTGCTTCGGCTACAAGTCGGACCTGACCATCGAGCAGACCGTGGCCCATATCGCTTCCTGCGTGCCCGGCCGGCCCGTCAAGTGGGTGGCCAGCCGCAAGGAGGACCTGCTGTCGACCTTGCTGGGCCACGGCATCCGCACCCGGATGAAGATCGGCGCCCGCAAGGACGGCAAGCTGACCGCGATCGACTCGAAGGTCTACCACGCCACCGGCGCATACTCCGACACCGGCGTGCACGTGTGCATCGCCGCCGGTCACAACGCCACCGGCACCTACGAGTTCCCCCACGCCGACCTGCACGCCTACCTGGTCTACACCAACACGCCGCCGATCGGGGCCTACCGGGGCTACGGCCACCAGGAGAGCCAGCTGGCGATCGAGCGCCTGATGGACATCCTGGCCCGCAAGCTCTCCATGTCGCCGTTCGCGCTGCGCGAGAAGAACTACCTCGGCCCGGGTACGACGACCGCGCTCGGAGAGCCGCTCCACGCCACCAACGGCGACGTCCGGGCCTGCGCCGAGATCGTGCGCCGGGCCGTCTTCTCGGGCGACAAGCCGGCCGGGGGCGATCGCTACGCATACGGCCGCGGCTTCGCCGGCGTCATGAAGTCGCCCAAGGGCGCCCCGCACTCCTCCAAGGGCTGCTACATGAAGTTCAACGGCGACGGCAGCGTGACGATCGCCATGGGCGGCGCCGAGGTAGGCCAGGGCCTGCGCACGGTCGTGCAGCAGCTCGCGGCCGAGCGGCTCAAGCTGCCGCTGGAGCGGGTGAGCGTCTACACCGAGATCGACACCGGCTTCTCGCCCTGGGAGTGGCAGACGATCGGCTCGATGTTCACCATCCAGGGCGGTAAGGCCGTGCTGCGGGCCGCGGACAAGATGATCGCCATGCTCAAGCGCACCGCGGCCCAGGCGCTGCGCTGCGACGAGGACCGGCTCGACTATGACGGCGACTTCGTCTTCCTCAAGTCGGACCCCAGCCAGCACGTGCCGCTCGCCCGGCTGGTGCGCGGCTACATGTACGAAAACGGCATGACGGTCGGCGAGGTGGTCCAGGCCACCTCCGACTGCCGCCTGCCGCGCTACAGCGGCGCCGACCCCGCGACCGGCCAGGGCAACATGGGCGTGACCTACACCTTCGGCGCCCAGGGCTGCGAGCTCAAGATCGACAAGCAGACGGGCGAGATCACCGTCGAGCACTTCGCCTCGGCCTTCGACGTGGGCCGGGTGATCAACCCCAAGCAGATCCGCGGCCAGGTGGCCGGCGGGGTCATGATGGGCATCGGGGCGTCGCTCTACGAGGAGCTCGTCTTCGACGCGGACGGCAAGTGCAAGAATCCTCACTTCCGCAAGTACGGCTTTCCGACCATCAAGCAGGCGCCGCGCAAGCAGACGATCGAGTTCGTGGAGAACCCGGGCGAGATCGGCCCCTACGGCGCCCGGGGCATCGGCGAGCACCCGGTCGTCGGCGTGGCCCCGGCCATCCTGAACGCCATCCACGACGCCATCGGCGTGGACTTCTTCGAGCTGCCGATCCGCCCGGCCGACGTGCTGGCGGCGCTGGGCAGCTCGGCGGAGGAGGCTTGAGCCATGGCCCAGACCGTCACCTTCAAGGTCAACGGCGTCGAGCGCACGGTGCACGCCGCCGGCTGGGAAAAGCTGCTCGACGTGCTCCGGCTGCACCTCGGGCTGACCGGCACCAAGTGCGGCTGCGACGACTACACCTGCGGCGCCTGCGTCGTGGTCGTCAACGGCAAGGCGCAACGCGCCTGCAGCTTCCCGCTCAAGAAGATCGAGGGCAGCCAGGTCGTCACCATCGAGGGCGTGGCCGACGGAGAGCATCTCCACCCCATCCAGCAGGCGCTGATCGACGCCGGCGCGGTGCAGTGCGGCTACTGCATCCCGGGCATCGTCATGGAGCTCTATGCCCTGCTCGAGTCCAAGCCCGACGCCAGCCGCGACGAGATCCTCGACGCGCTCGACAAGCACATGTGCCGCTGTACCGGCTACGAGGCCATCCTCGAAGGCGCCCTGCTCGCCCAGGCGCGCATGCGGAAGGCCCGCGCAGGCTGAACGAGATACCGCAAACCAGGGAGGCAATGCCATGGCCTACGACTTGATCGTCCGCAACGCACAACTGCGCGGCAAGCGCGATGCCGTCGACATCGCCATCCAGGGCGGCAAGATCGCCAAGATCGCCAAGTCCATCAAGGACCGCCCCCGGAGGGTGGTCGACGCCGGCGGCCGGCTGGTGACCGAGTCCTTCGTCAACACCCACCTGCACCTGTGCAAGGTCTACACCCTGCAGATGCAGGACTCCAAGGCGCTCGCCGCCTACCACGGCGGCGACATGGGCGCGGCCATGACGGCCATCGAGCTGGCCGCCCGGGTCAAGGCCCACTACGACGAGAAGTGGATCATCAAGAACGTCCGCCGGGCGCTCGCCCTGGCCGCCATCCACGGCAACACCCACATCCGGGCCTTCGCCGACGTCGACTCCAAGGCCAAGCTCATCGGGATCAAGGCCCTGCTCCGGGCCAAGCAGGAGTACGCCGGCATCGTCGACCTGCAGGTCGTGGCCTTCCCGCAGGACGGCGTGGTGCGCGAGCCCGGCACGGTCGAGCTGATCGAGAAGTCGATGGACTTGGGCGCGGACGTGGTGGGCGGCATCCCGTGGATCGAGTACACCGACGCCGACGCCCAGCGCCACATCGACGCGATGATGGAGATCGCCATCGACTACGACGCCGACATCTCCATGCTGGTCGACGACGCCGGCGACGCCGGGCTGCGCACGCTGGAGATGCTGGCCGTGCGCACCCTGGAGGCCGATCGCGTCGGCCGCAGCCTGGCCCACCACGCCCGGGCCATGGCCCTGTACCCCGAGCCCTACTTCCGCAAGCTCGTGGCGCTGCTCAAGAAGGCCCGGCTGGGCGTGGTCAGCGATCCCCACACCGGCCCGCTGCACGCCCGGGTCAAGGACCTGCTCGCCGAGGGCGCCCTGGTCTGCCTGGGCCAGGACGACGTGGCCGACGCTTACTATCCCTTCGGCCGCAACGCCATGCTCGAGGTGGGCTTCCTCAACGTCCACCTGCTGTGGATGACGACCTTCGGCGACATGGAGAAGATCTACGACATGATCACCACCTCGGCCGCGCGCTGCATCAACCTGAAAGGCTTCGCGGTCAAGGTCGGCTCGCCGGCCCACCTGGTCGTACTGGACGCGAAGTCGGTCTACGAGGCGCTGATGTTCCACGCCGAGCCGCTGCACGTCGTCAGCCACGGCGCGCTGGTGGACAAGGCCGAGATGCGCCGGCTCGTCGAGCGCAACGTCCTCTGAGTGCTCCTCGGCGCTCGCGGTCCTCGCCGAGACAGCCCCGAAGGGGCGCAACAACACAGCCCAGGGCGAAGCCCTGAGCCGTATACACATGTTTCGCTGACATTTCACATGGCATCACTATGTAGACCGTATGGAGCGGGGCGCTCCATACGGTCAGATGGAGGGCGCAAGCCATCCATCCGCGGGGGGTACAGCCGCCCGGACCT
>JAFGRB010000322.1 GCA_016935365.1 Deltaproteobacteria bacterium | reverse complement strand
GCGGCCCCAACGGGGCCTTCCAAGCGTGTAAGCCCCCTTTGGAGGGGGCTTCCGAATACCTCGCCCTCTGGGCGAGGTTGATTATTTCGGTCTGCGCTCTCGCGGGCGGGCTCGTCGCTCTCGCGGGAAGCTCGCGAGCGGGGACGCGGCTCGTCGGGGACGCCCACTTCGGCTCCCACGCGGCCGGACGGGGCTCCGAGTTGGAGCTCGAGGAGCTGGGCATCGGGCATAGGCGGGTCATCTTCTCGGCCCCGGTCTGGGACAGCTACCTTCCGGGCCTGTCGGATCCCGACGACGCCAGGCTGGATCCGGCAGAGCCGTGGGAGCTGGACGAGTTCCTGCGGCAGGCGGTCTCCGAGCACTTCGAGCTCTTCGTGACCCTGCAGGCCATGACCGCCGAGCCGTGGGGCAACACCGCAGTCCAGGAGGCCGTCGCCCAGCAGACGGTCTCCGGCATGGACCTGTGGGGCACCCCCGGCATGCCGCTCGTGTGGCTCAGGCTGGTGAGCAAGCTGGTCGAGCGCCTGGACGGCGACGGGCAGCACGATCTGGACGTTGGCGCCGCGTACCGGCCGACCGCGTACTGGCAGATCGGCAACGAGTTCCAGACCATGTACCTGGGCAACCCGGCGACCCCTGCCGAGGCCGCCTCCCTGCAGACGGATCCGGGGCGGGACGCGGAGCGGCTGGACGCCTTCCTGATCTTCCACGCGGCCACCCGGGAGGCGATCCGCGCGCAGGACGCCGGGGCGAGGATCGTCTCCGGCGCCCTGCTGGGTCTCGACGCCATGGCCTTCGTCCACGGGCGGGTGCCGGAGTCGGTGACGATCTACCCGGCCGGCTTCACCAACGTAGCCGGCTGCCAGCAGAACGACGCCGCCTCTCCCGACCCCCAGTTCGAGCTGAGCCGGGCTCAGCTGGAGGCCAACCCGGCATACCTGCGGCTGGCAGCCCAATGCGCGTATGCGATCCCGCTGCTGGCGCAGGCATGCGACGCCGTGGACTACCACGACTACCACGCCTTCCCCTTCGGTCCGGGCGCGATGGCCGAGCTGCGAGCGCAGCTCGGCGAGCTTGCGGATCTGCCCATCGTCAGCACCGAGAACGCCGGGCCGTTCTACGGCTACTCCCTCCAGGCCCACGCCTGCAGCGTCGTCAAGCGCCACCTGCTCTTTTTGGACCAGGGCGGCGAGATCTTCTTCTGGTCGTCGATGAACCCGACGAGCAACTGGGCGGTGAACTTCCAGAACCTGGCCCTGCTGGACTGCGCCGGCGAACGGCGCAGCGCACCCTTCGGCGCCTTCCGCGAGATGCGCTCCCTGCTCCTGGACGGCGCCACCCTGGTGGGCCGCCCGGACGTCCACCCGATGATGCACGTCTTCGAGCTGCGGGCCCCCGAGCGCGAGCCGGCCGTGCTGGTCTTTTCACTGGACGGCAGCCGGCAGGAGATCCTCCCCCGGGACATCCCCGCCCTGGCGGGCTGCGCCCAGGTCGAGCTGTCTCTCTTCTCGGGCGTGGGCGACGCCGGGCTCCAGGCCGTCGCGAAGCCGTGCGACGAGCCGCTGGAGGTAGAGGCGGACGTGGCGCTGCTCCGCGCCGTCGAGTCCAGCGAAGCACCGGACGAGCCGGGCTGCGGCTGCGGCTCGATGGAGGATAGGACGAGCCCGCCCCCCGGATACCTGCTGATCTTCGGGCTGGCCCTCCTCTTCAGCCTCAGAAGTGGACGGCGATAAGCAGCCATGCGGGCGCACACTGACCACAGAGCGTGGCGCGCAGCCGGACGGGGGCCCCCGATCGCGCGGAGGGCGGTTCATAGCCCGAGCACGAGCGGAGGTGGCCGGCGTTAAGCAGCCACGCGGACGTGTAAATAGATCAGCGCCCCTGGAAGCGCGGCTCCCGCTTCTCCAAAAAGGCGGCCACGCCCTCGGCCTTGTCCGCCGTGCCGCAGGCCAGCGCGTGCAGGTAGGACTCGTGGGCCAGCCCGTCGGCCAGCGATCCCTCGGCGGAGCGCAGCACGGCCTCCTTGGCGTACTGCAGCGCCAGCCGGGGACGCTTGGCGAGCATCCGTGCCAGCTCGAGCGCCTCGTCCCGGAGCACGTCGGTCTTGACCACCCGGTTCACCAGCCCCATGACCAGGGCCTGGTCGGCCGAGATCGGCTCGCCGGTCAGCACCAACTCCATGGCGAAGCCCATGCCCACAAGCCGCGGCAGGCGCTGGGTGCCGCCCGCGCCGGGGATGATCCCCAGCTTGATCTCCGGCTGGCCCATGCGGGCCGACTTGGCCGCGATGCGCAGCGTGCAAGCCATGGCGATCTCGAGCCCCGTGCCCATGGCCCAGCCGTTGATGGCCGCGATCGACGGGATCGGCAGCTCCTCGATGCGGGTGTAGACCTCCTGCCGGCGCCGGGTGACCTTGCGGGCCAGGATCGGATCGCGCTCGACCAGCTCGTGGATGTCGGCCCCGGCCACGAAGGCCTTCTCGCCCGCCCCGGTCAGGATCAGCACCCGAACGGACTCGTCGGCCTCGATCTCTGCGAGCGCCCGGTCGAGCTCGTCGATCGTCGCGTCGTCGAGCGCGTTGCGCTTCTCGGGGCGGTTGACCGTCAGGACGGCGATCCCGTCGGCGTCGACATCGAGCAGCAGATTGGCATACGCCCCCATGGCCTCAGTCTCCGTACGGGTAGAAGCCCCGGCCGGCCTTCTTGCCCAGCTTGCCGGCGGCGATCATTTCGTCGAGCAAGGGCGGGTGGGCATAGCGCGGATCGTCGAGCTCGCGGCGCAAGGTCTGCATCTTCGCCCGGTGGATGTCCAGGCCGATCAAGTCGATGAGCTGCAGCGGGCCCATGGGGTGGTTGGCGCCGAGCTTCATGGCCTTGTCCACGTCGGCCGGCTCGGCCACGCCCGAGGCCACCAGCCAGGTGGCCTCGTTGAGCAGCTGGCCGAGAATGCGCGAGACGATGCCCGCTGGCGCCTCGGTCTTGCAGACGACCGGATCCTTGCCGAGCTGGACCGCGAAGGCCTCGGCGGCCGACAGCGTCTCGGCCGAGGTCTTCTGGCCGGGCATGATCTCGACCAGCTTCATGATCACCGGCGGGTTGAAGAAGTGCATCTGGACGACCTTGTCGGGCCGCCCGGTCGCGGCGGCCAGCGCGCTGATGCTCAGCGAGGTGGTGTTGGTGGCCAGGATCACGCCGGGCCGCGCCCTGGCGTCGAGATCGGCGAAGACCTTCTTCTTCACCTCGAGGTCCTCGACCACGCTCTCGACGACGAAGTCGGCCTCGGCCACGGGTCCGAGGTCACCGGCGGCGTGCAGCCTGTCGAGCACGGCCTGGCGCTGCTCGGGGGTGATCTTGCCCTTCTCCACCCGCCCGGCCAGGCTCCGCGCGATGCCCTCGACGGCCTTGTCGGCCAGCTCCTGGCTGACGTCGGTGATGGTGGCCTGCAGGCCCTGCTGGGCGCAGAGCTGCCCGATCCCCGCCCCCATGGTCCCCGAGCCCACGACCACGACTCTCTCGATCTTCATGGCTTCCTCCTCGCGGCTCTCAAGGTTCCGTCAGCTCAGGCGCTCGACGACCACGGCCACGCCGTTGCCGCCGCCGATGCAGGCCGAGACCACGCCCAGGGTCTTGCCGCGGTCGGCCAGCGCGTAGAGCAACGATGCGAGGATCTTCGAGCCCGTGGCCGCCACCGGGTGGCCCTGGGCGATCGCGCCGCCGTGGACGTTGACCTTGTCCCGGTCGAGCTTCAGCTTCCGATCGCAGGCCAGAAACTGGCCGGCGAAGGCCTCGTTGAGCTCGATCAGGTCCATGTCTTCGATCTTCAGCCCGGCCATCTCGATCGCCTGGGGGATGGCCTTGGTCGGCGAGAGCCCGAACTTCTTCGGCTCGTAGCCCACGAAGGCGTAGCCCCGCACCCGGGCCATCGGCTCGGCGCCCAGCTCGGCCGCCTTCTCGCGGCTGGCGAGCACCTGGGCCGCTGCCGCGTCGCACAGCGCGCAGGCGTTGCCGGCGGTGATCGTGCCGTCCTTGGAAAAGACCGGCCGCAGCTTGGCGAGCGCATCGACGGTCTGGCCCGGCCGGTAGATCTCCTCTTCTGCGAACACGCTCACCTCCCCCTTGCGGCCCGGCACCTCGATCGGCACGATCTCGGCCTTGAACTTGCCGGCCTTGACCGCCGCCTCGGTCTTGAGGTGGCTGTGCACGGCGAACTCGTCCTGCTCCTCGCGCCCGATGTCCATCTCCTTGCACAGCGCGTCGGTCAGCTCGCCCATCAGCCCGCCGCCCAGCGGGCACTGGAAGCCGTCGGCGTGCATCAGGTCGAGCATCTCGCCCTTGCCCATGCGGTAGCCCCAGCGCGCCTTGGGAAGCGCGTAGGGGATGTTGCTGCTCGACTCGGTGCCGCCGACCAGCACGCAGTCGACGTCGCCGGCCTTGATGGCCTGGGCGCCGAAGATCAGCGCCTGGAGGCTCGAGCCGCAGCGGACGTTGATCGACACCGCCGGCGAGTCGACCGGCACGCCGCCGCGGACCGCGGAGATCCGGGCCGGGTTGGGGCCCACCCCGGCCTGCCAGGCGCTGCCGAAGATGGTCTGCTCGATCGCGGCCGCGTCGATGCCCGCCCGGGAGATGGTCTCGGCCACGACCTTGGCGCCGAAGTCCGTGGCGCTCAGCGGCGCCAGGGAGCCGCCGAACCTTCCGCCCGCAGTCCGGGCGGCGCTCAGTATCAATACGTCCTTCATGCTCTCCTCCCGTGCGCTGTCACGCACCGGCTCGCAAGCCGTCTAGCGGTTCGCCTTGCGGTAGCCCAGCTGGTCCTGGGCGATGATCATCTGCTGGATGTTCGTCGTGCCCTCGACGATCTGGTAGAGAATGGCGTCGCGGTAGTAGCGCGCCACCGGGTACTCGGTCGAGTAGCCGTAAGCGCCGAGGATGCGCATGGCCCGCTCGGCGCAGCGGGTGACGGTCAGGCCGGTGATGTACTTGGCGTAGCAGGTCTCCAGCACGTTGCCGAGCTGGCCCTGGTCCTTCTGCCAGGCGGCCCGGTAGGTCAGCAGGCGGGCGGCCTCGATCTCGGCCGCCATCTCGGCGATGAGCGTCTGGTTCATCTGGAACTTGCCCACCGCCTGCCCGAACTGCTCGCGCTCGTTGCAGTACTGCAGGGCCGCGTCCAGGCAGGCCTGGGCCAGGCCGACCCCGCCGGCCGCGCAGCTCAGCCGGGTCTGGTTGAGCGAGGAGAAGACGATCTTGACCCCGGCGCCCTCGGGCCCCAGCAGCGCGTCGGCCGGCAGGCGCACCTCGTCGAAGGCGATCTCCGAGGTGGGCGACGCGCGGGTGCCCAGCTTGTCCAGGACCGACGTCGTCACCCCGTCCACGTGCATGTCGATCACGAAGGCGCTCAGGCCCTTGGAGCCCTTGGCGCGGTCGGTGTAGGCGTAGGTCAGGGCCAGATCGGCCTTCGAGGCGAAGGAGATCCAGGTCTTGGAGCCGTTGAGCACGTAGCCGTCGCCGTCCTTGCGCGCGGTGGCCCGCATGGCCAGCACGTCCGAGCCGGCGTTGGGCTCGGTGATCGCGAAGCAGCCGATCTTCTCGGCCGAGATCAGTGGCGGGATCCACCTCTGCTTCTGCTCCTCGGAGCCGTGGAGCATGATCGACAGCGCCGTGCCCATGCACTGGGTGTTGAAGGCCACCCGCACCGACGAGCTGCCCCGGCTGACCTCCTCGCAGAGCAGGCACTGGGCCAGGTAGCCCACCTCCGTGCCGCCGTACTGCTCGGCGATCGGGCAGCCGAAGTAGCCCAGCTCGCCCATCTTGCGGATCACATCCAGCGGAAAGACGTGCTCCTCGTCCCACGCGCCCGCGTGCGGGATGATCTCCTTTTCCGTGAAGGTGCGCGCCGCCGACTTCATGGCCTGCAGCTCGTCGCTCAGCTCGAACTCCATGTCCTCTCCGCATCCCCCGCATTTCGCCGCTAGAATGCCCGCCGGCCCAAAGGCTGTCAAGGGCGAGCCCCATTGGCGTATAAAGGAAGTCCAAGTCGGTGGTGATCCCATCGACGGGAGGGAGGTTCAAGGCGCGATTCCGCAGGCACGCTTTCGGTTGGCGTTCTCGAACCGCCATCAGATCCTCAAGGCCCTGATGAACCAGGGCTAGGCTCGGTTCTCGTGAGCTGTTCCTGCTGGCCATCGCCTCTCGGTGTCGGCTACGTCACCCACATGGTAAGGTGCCCTTTGACTTCGGTGCGTTCTTCGCAGGCATGGTGCTCAGTGACATCATCCCCTTGAGGGATCAGAGTGGGCCTCGTCTCCACCGCGGTCGGCCTGCTCGAGTCCTTCTACGAGCTGTGGAATGTGCTCGCCCCCGAGGAGCGCCGGGACCTCGTGCGCCTCCTGGTCGAGCGCATCGACGTGGACCCCAACTAGGGCCGGCTCGATCTGCACCTGCACGAAATGGAAGAGGATTTAGGCTGCAGGCTGGAGGCGGAAGGATTAGAACTGATATGACCGAGTCGATGCAACCGAGTATCGGTCCGTACATACAGCCTATAGTCTCCATACTCTAGACCCCCTGCCACCACGGTCTAACCCGTGCCCGCCTGACCAAGGTGATGAAACTTCTTCTCCTGTCCCCCGACATCCAGGGCGAGGTTCTGGCCCTCCGCTTCCCTCCCAGCCGCGAGCCCGTCACCGAGCACCACCTGCGCCAGTTGCTCCGCAACCCAGTCTGAGGCCTAACAGCGCGTGTTTTGGCGGCGGCTGCGCCCGTCCTAGACCACCACCGCCCCGTAGTCCGTTCTCACCAACTCCCACCGAGCCACCGAGCCACATTGGGTCTTGTTCGGTTTCATGGATGGTGATACCGTCGCGCTACGCTGCGGGGGAGCCTGCCCAACAGCGCGTGCAGCCTGCGCTTTTTGGAAGGACCGATGATGCCAGAACCCTGGTTCTCTGTGGACGAAGTCGCGAACCACCTCGGCGTGGCCAAGGACTCGGTCTACCGCTGGATTGAGCAAAAGGGCCTGCCCGCTCACCGGGTCTGCAGGCTCTGGAAGTCCAACCTCTCGGAGATCGACGAGTGGTTCCATGCAGGCGGAGCTGGCAGCGATGAGTAACCGCCTGCGAAGGCAGCCAAGCCCAGGTCTCGGGTCAGGAGCAAACGATGAACGCGCCGTTTAGGCAGAGAAGCGCAGCACTCAGTCGCCACTTCTCGCGGCATCCTTCCAGCCGACGTACGACGCGGCCGGAAGCTCGCGGGTGGAATACGAGGAGTGGGACTGGTTGCATGAGTATGCGCCTTCCGTATCCTGGTGGCGCGATTGGGACAAGTGCGAACGCCTAGCGGCAGCGCTCGCTCGTCGCCTCGAGAAGGAGCGCGCGCCATTGGAGATAGTGTTCAGTGTTCTCAAGAGCCGCTCAGCGATTAGAAAGGTCGTATCGGCGCTCAACGACGACAGAGACACGCGTCCGTATCTGAAGTCGTTGCGGAGAGCATCGGAGGCATCTCCCAACGTCGGAACTCGCGAGCAGCGCGACGCGCTGTTGGAGGGCTGGTGAGTCCGTTAGTTCATCATGGTGAGACGTCGGGGTGCTCATGCCCTGGACGGAGACCAGAGCCTCAGCGCTGCGTTGCGGTCGGGACATACGGGCTGGTCATCTGGGCCTATGCCGTCCTCATCCCGAAGCCGCTGGTAAATGCCTGTAGGACGGTGACGTCGTGACCACCAGCGAGAGGGTAGCCTGGGCCGACAGGTGGCTTCGGATTCACTGCGCCCTGGCAAACACCTACGCGCGTGACCGTGGCCCTGTCGTCGCTGGTGCAGAGGGGCATGCTGGAGTCTGCCGGGGCCCACAAGCGGACGTACTACTTCCTGCCCGGAGAGCGGCCCGCGGCCGAGGCGACGCCGGTCAGCTTCGAGCTGCCGGGGCTGGAGGGCGGGACTTCGAAGCCGGAGGCGAGCTTCGAACACAAGGAGCCCCGCTCCGAACATAGCGGGCCGAGCTCCGAACATAAGGCAGCGAGCTCCGAACACAACGGGCTCACGCCGCCGCTGAGTTCGGAGCTGGAATCCAT
>JAFGRB010000028.1 GCA_016935365.1 Deltaproteobacteria bacterium | reverse complement strand
GGCGCAGGCGCGAAGGGCCGGACTGGCGCAGGCAGCGAGGGCGGTCACGAGGGCGCAGGCGCGAAGGGCCGGACTGGCGCAGGCAGCTCGAGCGGTCGCGAGGACACGGGCCGCGAGGGCAGGACCGGCGCTGTTCAGGCCCGGGCCGCTCTGGGAAAGCTCTTTCTCAACTCCGATCCCTGGGCCCGGATCTACATCGACGGCCATGACAGCGGCATCACCACGCCCACGGTCCAGGGCATCGAGCTGCCCGCCGGCCCCCATCGCCTGCGCCTGGTCAACCCCACTCTCGAGCTGGCGGCCGAGATCGAGATCGATCTCGCTCCGGGCGAGGAGCTCAAGCGCTTCGTGGATCTGCGCGCGCGCGGGGTGCAGAGGTGAGGCGGGCGGGCCCCTGACGCGAGCGCCCGCCCCATGTCGGGACGGGCGCCTATCGGAGCGGCGCGCCTGGACGGCCGCTCCCATCTCATCGGTCGATGCTCAGTCGATCATGTCATCCAGAAAGACGTTGCAGGTGTCGCTGGTGCCGTTGTCCAGCGGGCAGTGGAAGTTCATGGTGCGGGACACGCCGGTGACGGTCACGTAGCCGGTGCAGCCGCCCGAGGTGCGGATCACCAGGTTGTCGATGCAGCCGATCTCACCCAGCAGGTCCCCGAGCAGGTCCCCGAAGCTCAGGCTGCAGCCCTCCTGTCTGACCGGGTACATCTCGAAGGGATCCGTGGGCACGTCCGGGCAGTTGGTGGTGCTCACGGCGTATGCGCCGCCCACGAGCTCGCATGCGTCCGCCGTGCAGGGATCGACCTGGATGCAGTCCCGGGGGCAGTTGCAGATGTTCTCGCCCAGGCCGCACTCCCCGTCGCCGCAGTAAGTGCAGACCATGCAAGGGCAGTTGGGGCCCACGCACTGGCCGCCCTCGTCCAGGAAGTAGTCCGGGATGGCGGTCAGGCCCTCGCAGCAGTAGCCCTCGGTGTTGAAGTCCTCGAAGCCCTCGCCCTCTCCCAGGCAGTCGGGCACGCACAGGCCGGTGTCCTCGTCACAGCGCTCGCCCTCGGCGCAGATGATGCAGTTCTCGTCCGGAGCGCAGTTGACCGCCCGGCAGTCCAGCGTGCACATGCCGTTTCCGGGGTCGCAGACGTAGCCGTCCTCGCAGTAGGGCCAGAAGACGCAGTTGCATGGATCCGGATCGTGGTTCCACTCCCACTGCCCCTGCTCGTTGCAGACCGCCGCCTCGGGCACCCGGGTCATGTGGACCGCGCAGTCGTAGTAGAGCACCTCGCCCGGCGTGCATTCCTGCTGGCAGGCGTTCTCGGGCGAGATGATGCACTGCCAGGTCCCCGCTTCGTCGCAGGTGCACCAGGGCACCTGGCTTCCGTCCGGGCAGGTGTAGGTTCGGGCCTCGCCCGGCTCGCACTCGGGGAAGTCGCAGTCGGCGGTGCAGTTGCAGGGGTTCTCGCCCGGGCCGCACACCCCGTCGCCGCAGGCCGCGCAGACCGAGCAGATGCAGTTCGGCGGGGCGCACTGCCCGTCCTGCCAGATCATCATGGGGATCGGCGAAAGCCCCGCGCAGCAGCGGTTCGCATTCGAGTTGCCCTCGATGATCCCGCCCGCGGGCACGCAGGGATCGGCGCACACGCAGTAGCCCTCGTCGCCGCAGACGAAGGGGCAGCGGCACAGGGGCGGGCAGTCGGCGTCGGTCTCGCACGGGAACTTGCACTCGCAGGCGCCCAGCTCGTTGCAGAAGGCCGGGCAATCGAGCGCGATGCAGTCCTCGTCGCTGTCGCACATGTTCTGGCAGCGGCACTGGCCGTCCTGGGTGCAGTAGGCCGGGCAGTTGAGCATGTCGCAGTCCGCGTCCACCTCGCAGCTCTGGGCCGGGGGCTCGCAGGACTCGAAGTCGCCGTCCAGGCCCGGATCGCAGCAGACCGTGCCGTCCGAGACCGCGATGCAGCAGTTACCGTTCTCGTCGATCCGGGCTCCGTTGGCCTCGCAGAGCAGCGAGCGCAGGAAGTCCAGGTCGGCCTGATCCACCTGCCCGTCGTCGTTCAGGTCGCCCCTCGGATCGGTGCTGCCGGCTGTCAGCCAGCTCGTGAGCACGTCCAGGTCCGCGCTCGTCAGGTAGCCGTCTCCGTTGAGGTCTCCCTCGGGCAGGCCGCTGCTCTGGTAGTCGGTGCAGGCGCCCAGAAAGACCAGGGCACAGGCTGTCAAGATCGCCAGGCTTCCGCTTCTCATCTCATCTTCCTCCGCGCATCGGGTTGGTCCTTCGTTTCGGCCGAGATAGTACACAGCCCATGCCAGCCGTAGCCGCCTGCTGCAAGCCCCCTTGATCCCGATGAAAGCACGCCGGACAGGCGCCCGTCTCCGGGCCGGCGGCGCCCATCGATCCGCAGGCCCGGCCCCCCAGCCGCGGCCGTGTGGGGCAAGGCGCGGGATCGAAAGCAAAAACATGGTGGCTCCAGCCCCATCGCATGCTATCCTCCGAGCTGCCAGGGACTTCGGAAACGCTCGCCCGCGAGGTCTGCGATGCTCACGACTTGCCCTGAACGATTGGCTTTTTCTTACCTTAGGCCCGGGAGCGTCGACGAGGCGCTGGCGATGTGGGCCGGGCAGGCCCGGCCGGCCTTCCTGGCCGGCGGGACCGACGTCCTGCCGCGCGCCCGGCGCGAGGGCGGCATCGGGGCCCTGATCGACCTCAAGCGCATCCCGGAGCTCGACCGCATCGAGCAGGGCGGGGACGGAGGCCTGGCGATCGGCGCGGCCTGCACCGTCCACCGGGTGGCTGTCCACCCGCTGGTGCGCGAGCGCTACCCGGTGCTGTCCGCCTGCCTGTCCCAGCTCGGCTCCTTTCCGATCCGCAACCGGGCCACGCTGGCGGGCAACATCTGCAACGCCTCGCCGTGTGCCGACGGCGCGCCTGCCCTGCTGGCCCTGGAAGCCGTGCTGGAGCTCCGGGCCGCGGGCGGCGCGCAGCGCACGCTCTCCATCGGCGACTTCTTCCGCGGTCCGGGCGAGACGGCCCTGAGGCCGGGCGAGCTCCTGTGCCGCATCCTGCTGCCGGCCGGCAGCGCCGGCGCCCGGGGCTCCTACCAGCGGCTCGCCAGGCGGAGAGCCGTGGACATCTCGAGCGTCGCCGTGCTGGTCGCGCGGCTCGCCGCGGGAGAGCGCCGGCACCGGATCTGCCTGTCCTCGGTGGCCCCGACGCCGCTGCGGGCGGTCGAGGCCGAGCGAGTCCTGGACGCGGAGGAGCCGGACAGCGTCGAGCGGGCGGCCGAGCTCGCCATGGCGGCCTGCGCGCCGATCGACGACCTGCGCGGCTCGGCCGCCTACCGGCGCCGGATGGTGGGCGCGTTACTCGGACGGGCCGTGGACGAGTTGCGCTCGAGCAGACAGACGGGGGTTCCAGTATGACAACGCAGACGGGCGAGCAGATCTCGATCCGCGTCACGGTCAACGGGCGGGTGGAGACGGCCGAGCTGCGCGCGGACCGCAGCCTGCTGGAATGGCTGCGAGAGGACCTGGACCTGACCGGCGCCAAGCTGGGCTGCAACGAGGGCGAGTGCGGCGCTTGCGTGGTGCTGCTGGACGGCCGGCCGGTCAACTCCTGCCTGGTCCTGGCGGCCGAGGCCGACGGGCGCGAGGTCCTCACCATCGAGGGCCTGGGCCGGGCCGGCGCGCTGCACCCGCTGCAGCAGGCCTTCGTCGATCGCGCGGCGGTGCAGTGCGGCTTCTGCACGCCGGGCATGATCCTCTGCGCGCTCGGCCTGCTCGGGGAGAACCCGGACCCCAGCCCGGACGAGATCCGGCGCGCGCTGGCCGGCAACCTCTGCCGCTGCACCGGCTACCAGCAGATCGTCGAGGCGGTCCTGGACGGAGCAGGTAGAATGCGCGAAGGGGCCCGGACATGAGCGGGCAAGGCTACGACTGGGTCGGACAGGACGTCGAGCGCGTCGACGCCGTGGACAAGGTCACCGGGGCTGCGCGCTACACGGCCGATCTCAAGTTCCCCCGCCTGCTCCACGCGGCGGTCGTGCGCTCGAGCCTGCCCCACGCCCGTCTGCTCCACGTGGACCTGGGCCCGGCCCTGTCCGTGCCCGGGGTGAAGGCAGCGGTCTGCGGGCGGGACGTGCCCTTCCACGTGGGCATCTACCTCAAGGACCAGACCGTCTTCGCCTGCGATCGGGTGCGCTACGTGGGCGATCCGGTGGCGGCCGTGGCCGCCGAGAGCCCCGAGGCCGCGGCCGAGGCGGCCAGCCGGATCGCGATCGACTACGAGCCGCTCGAGCCGGTCTTCGACGTCGAGCGCGGCCTGGAGCCGGACGCCCCGCGGGTCCACCCGGAGCTCGGGCGTTACGAGTGCGTGCCCTGGATCACGCCCGAGCCGGGCACCAACGTCTGCAATCACCTCAAGGTGCGAAAGGGCGATTTCGACGCTGCCCTGAAGCGCTGCGCCCACGTGATCGAGAACCGCTTCGCCGTCCCCCAGGTCCAGCACGTGCCGCTCGAGCCCCACGTCTCCGTGGCCCGGGTGGATCTCGCCGGGCGTGTGGAGATCCACACTTCGGCCCAGAGCCCGTTCACCGTGCGCCACCTGCTGTGCGCCTGCTTCGGCTTCAAGCACGCCGACGTGCGCGTGATCGTGCCCCACGTGGGCGGCGGCTTCGGCGGCAAGGCGGGCATCAACCTCGAGCCGATCGCCACCGCGCTCGCCCTGCGCTGCGACGGCCGTCCGGTCCGGGTGGCGGTGGACCGGAGCGAGGAGTTCTATGCCGTGGTGGTCCGCCAGGGCCTGCAGGCCTCGCTCACGAGCGGCGTGGACGAAAACGGCAGGGTGATCGCCCAGAAGATGCGCTACGTCTGGGACTGCGGTGCATACGGGGGCTACGGGGTCAACGTGGTGCGTGCGGCCGGCTACACCTGCGGTGGTGCGTACGCCTTCGACCACGTCCAGGGCGACAGCATCGGGGTCTACACGAACCGGCCCATCGGCAGCGCTTACCGCGGCTTCGGCATGCAGGAGATCCACTGGGCGCTGGAGAGCCAGATGGACGCCGTGGCGCGCGAGATCGGCATGGATCCGGTCGAGTTCCGGCTGCGCAACTGCCTGGGGCCGGGCAAGGCCACGGTCACCGGGCAGGTGCTCGACGAGAGCGCGGGCGACGTGGCCACCTGCATCCGCAAGGTGGCCTGCGGGATCGGGCTGGACGTGGATCGCACCGATCCCTCGGGCGGCGGCCCCATCCGGCGCGGCCGCGGCATGGCCTGCGCGGTCAAGGCCCCGGCCATGCCCAACGACGCGGCCTCGTCGGTGATCCTCAAGTTCTGCGAGGACGCCACGCTCGAGCTCAGCCTCTCGGGCGTCGACATCGGCCAGGGCCTGCGCACGGTCGCGGCCCAGTACGCGGCCCAGGCGCTCAAGCTGCCGATCGAGTCGGTGCGGGTGCACAACCTGCCCGACACGCACCTGTCGCCCTACGACTGGCAGACCGTGGCCTCGCGCCAGACCTGGGCCACAGGCAACGCCGTGCTGCGGGCGGCCGAGGACTGCAAGCGGCAGCTGCTCGAGACCGCGGCTTCGGCGCTCGGCAGGCCCGCGGACGCGCTCGAGCTCGACGCGGGCTGCGTGCGCGATCCGGACAGCGGCCGCAGCGTGCCGCTCGATCGGCTGGTCATGGGCTACCTCTTCGAGGACGGCCACGCGGTGGGCGGGCCCGTGGCCGCCTGCGCGCACTTCGTGCCAGAGGGGCTGCTCTTTCTGGATCCCGAGACCTCCCAGAGCAAAAAGCCGGTGGCCAAGTGGACCTTCGGCGCCCAGGGGGTGGAGATCTCGGTCGACACGCGTACGGGCGAGATCCGCGTCGATCGGGTGGTGGCCTGCTACGACGTGGGCAAGGTGGTCCACCCGAGCCTGATCCGCGGGCAGACCTTCGGCGGCATCGTCCAGGGGCTGGGGACCGGGCTCATGGAGGAGCTCGTGCTCGACCGCACGAGCGGCCGGATCGCCAACGCGACTCTGGCCGACTACAAGATCCCGAGCAGCCTGGATGCGCCGCGCATGGAGGCCGGTTTCCTGGAGACGCCGCAGGCGGACGGACCCCTGGGTGCCAGGGGAGTCGGGGAGCACACCATGATCCCCACCCCGGCCGCGATCGCCAACGCCCTGGTCGACGCCTGCGGCGTGCGGGTGCACTCGATGCCGCTCACGGCCGAGAAGGTCCTGGCCGCGCTGGATGCGCGCGAGGCCGGACGCGAGGGCGGGCACAGGGGATCATGACGGCGCAGGCGATCCGCGAGTTCGACCGCGACCTGCTCGCGCTCGGCAGCTACCGGGGCGCGGTGGCGCGGGTCTTCGCGCACGCGGCCCAGGTCGATCCGGACGAGCCGGGCGCCGAGCCGCTGACCCTGCTCGCCCGGGGCCGGCCCGTGGTGCCGTACGGGCTTGTGCTGGACGGTCGCCTCCATGCCGCGGTGGGCGATCGGGTGTGCTTGTGTGGCCGGAGGCTCCAGCTCGCCGGCTGCAGTGCGCGCCTCGAGGGCGAGGGCTGCAGCCTGGCGATCGGAGAGCTGCCCGGAGCGCTCGACCTGCTGCCCGCCCAGCTCGAGGCGCTCAGCCCACCGGCGGGCGGGCATGAAGCCCGCCCCTGCAGCGAATGTCTGGGCACGATCGATCACCGGGTCCACCACCACCCGCATATGCGCATCCCGCAGCCGGATCGATGTAGGGGTGGGGTTCATCCCCACCCGCGAGCACGCGGCCGGGTGAGCCGCCTGCTGGATCGCCTGCTCGCCGAGCGGCTGGCCGAGCTGGCCCAGGACGTGGCGGACGGCGCGCCCTTCCGGCCCGAGCGCCTGGCCGGGCTCGGCGCCGGCTCCACGCCCAGCGGCGACGACGCGCTCGCGGGCCTCGCGGCCGGGGCCGAGCGGTTGAGCGGTCTGGGCGGCCTGGACGACTCGCGTGTCCGAGACCTGCGGGCAGCCCTGGCCGCCCTGCCGGCCGGGCAGACCACCCCGCTCGGCCTGCGCATGCTGCGGGCCGCGAGCCGGGGCCGCTACCCGGCGCCGCTCGCGGCGCTGGCCGGCTGCCTCGGGCGGGACGAGCCGGAAGCGCTGCAGGCCGCGGTCATTTCGCTTTGCACCTTGGGTCAGACCAGCGGAGGCGATATGCTGGCCGGGCTCGCAGCCCTGGTACGGGCATGCATCCCGAGCGACCGATCGACAAGGAGGCGCGGATGAGCGAACGCGTGCTGGTATACGAGGGTTCCTATCACGACTCGGCCTTCCTCATGCGGGTGGCCCGGGACCTCGAGGCGCTCGAGGGGGTCGACGAGGCCGTGGTGCTCATGGGCACCGAGATGAACCTCGCGCTGCTCGCGAACGCGGGCTTCGAGGACGAGGCCCTCACGCGCGCGGGCCCCATGGACATGGTGGTGGCGCTGCGCGCGGCGAGCGCAGCGCGGCTGGACGCGGCCGAGCAGGAGCTCGCCCGGTTGCTCGACGCGGCGCTGCGCGGCGATGCGGAGAGCGCGGGCGCCGCCGCGGCCAGGTACCCCAGCCTGGCTGCGGCGCTCGAGGCCCAGGCCGAGGCCAATCTCGTCTCGGTGGCCGTGCCCGGCGCCTACGCCGGCTACGTGGCCAGCCGGGCCCTGGACGCGGGCAAGCACGTCTTTCTCTTCTCCAACAACGTGCCGCTGGAGGAGGAGATCGAGCTCAAGCGCCGGGGCGTCGCGCAGGGCCTGCTGGTCATGGGCCCGGACTGCGGCACGGCCATGCTGGCCGGCGTGGGCCTGGGATTCGCCAACCGGGTGCGCCGCGGGCGGGCGGGCATGGTCGGCGCGTCCGGTACGGGCCTGCAGGAGCTCGCCTGCCTGCTGCACGCGGCCGGGCAGGGCATCTCCCAGGCCGTGGGCACGGGCAGCCGCGATCTCAAAACCGAGCTGGACGCGGCCATGAGCGAGATGGGCCTGCGCCTGCTGGCCGGCGACGCGCAGACCGAGGTGATTGTCCTGGTGGCCAAGCACCCGGCCCCGGCCGTGGCCGAGCGGGTCCACGGCGTCCTGCGCGGGCTGGGCAAGCCCTGCGTCGTGCGCTACCTGGGCTGCGATCCCCGGCCCGCGGACGGTGAGGTCTTCTACGCTGCCAGCCTGGACGAGGCCGCGGCCCGCGCCGCGGCCGCGCTCGGCAGCGCGCCGCCGCCGCCCTTCGACGCCCGGGCCGGGGCAGCCGGGCTGCTGGGCGAGCGCGCCCGGATCGAGGGCCGGCTGGTGGGCCTGTTCGGCGGCGGCTCGCTGGCATCCGAGGCCGAGCGGGTCTGCGAGGCGGCCGGGCTGGATGTCGCCTGCCCGGATCACCCCCTGCAGGTCGAGCCGCTCGAGGGCCGCGGGCATTTGATCGTGGACACCGGCGAGGACTTCTACACCCTGGGCAAGCCGCACCCGATGGTGGATCAGACCGTGCGATGCGAGCTGATCGAGGCCGTGGGGGCCGACCGCTCGGTCGGCCTGCTGCTCTTCGACCTGGTGCTCGGGGACGGCGCGCACCTGGATCCGGCGCCCGAGCTGGCCGCGGCCGTGGCGGCGGCGCGCGAGAAGCGCCCCGGCGAGGCGCCGCCGCTCTGCGTCGTGGCCTCGGTCAGCGGGACCGACCTGGATCCCCAGGACAGCGAGCGTCAGCGCCGCACGCTGCGAGAGGCCGTGATCCACGTGGAGCCGTCGGCCTGGCGGGCCGCCTCGGTGGCGGCCGCGGCGTGCAGCGCGCGGGAAGGGAGCGGGTCATGAATCGGGCGAAAGAGCTTCTCGAAGGTGAGCTGAGCATCATCCACCTGGGTCTCGAGGACGTGATCGCCGGCGCCCAGGCGGCCGGGGTCGATATCGGTCGGGTCGACTTCCAGCCCCCGGCGGGCGGGGATCCGGATCGCATGCGCAAGCTGGCCTGGCTGCGACAGCCGGGCCAGCGTGCTCGGATCGACCAGGCCAACCAGGACTTCCTGCGGCGCTTCCTGGCCAGCCAGCCGCACCTGGTGGGCGTGGGCACGGCCCGGGAGGTGATCCCGGGCATGGACGAGGATCTCTTCCTGCACGCTGGCCCGCCGATTTCATGGGAGCGCATGTCCGGGCCCTTGCGGGGCGCGGTCATCGGCGGGCTGCTGCTGGAGGGCCGGGCGAGCACGCCCGAGCAGGCGGCCGACATGGCCGCGGCCTCCGCGGTGCGCTTCGAGCCCTGCCACCACCACCGGGCGGTCGGGCCCATGGCCGGCCTGGTCACGCCCGGCATGCCGGTCTGGATCCTGGAAGACCGCGGGCCCGCGGGCGGGCGCAGCTTCTGCACCCTGAACGAGGGCCTGGGCAAGGTGCTGCGCTACGGGGCCTACGCGCCCGAGGTGATCGAGCGGCTGCGCTTCATGGCGGGCGTGCTCGGGCCCGTGCTGGCCGAGGCGCTCGAGGCCCGCGGGCCTGTCGACCTCAAGGCCCTGATGGCCCAGGCGCTGCAGATGGGCGACGAGGGCCACAACCGCAACCGGGCGGGCACCTCGCTGCTCTTCCGCGAGCTCGCCCCGGCCGCGGTCCGGCTCGACCGGCCGGCTTCTCAGGTGGCCGAGGTGCTGGACTTCATCCACGCCAACGATCACTTCTTCCTCAACCTGTCCATGCCCATGGCCAAGATGATGCTCATGGCCGCCGAGGGAGTCGACGGCTCGTCGTGCCTGAGCGTGATGGCCCGCAACGGCACCGACTTCGGCATCCAGCTCGCC
>JAFGRB010000321.1 GCA_016935365.1 Deltaproteobacteria bacterium | reverse complement strand
TCTCGCACTCGGGCTCGCAGTCCGGTGTGCAGCTGCCGTCGACGCAGGCCCAGACGCAACCGGTGCCCGGGTCGCCGGTGCAGTCGGAAGCCGACTCGCACTCGGGCGGGCAGTAGGCCTCGCAGTTGTGATCCGTACAGCGCCACTCGCAGCCGATGCCCGGATCGCCGGTGCAGTCCGCGCTCGTATCGCACTCGGTGAGTGGCGTGGTCGTGCCGCAGGCCGCCAGACAGAAGGCAGCCAGGGCGGCCAGGACGATCATCATCGCTCTCATCTCATCTTCCTCCTTCGTTGGGATCAAAACTCGCATCCTCTCTTCCCTCTGCAAGCCAGCGGGAAAGAGACCCTCTCTGTCCATGAACGGGGAGATACTAGCACGAAAGGGGGATCTTTGGGTAGTTGTTGCCGATGGGCCGAGCCGAGAAAAAGAGTTGCTCGCAGACGCGGAGACGCCGACGATGGTCGATGCAGCTCCGAGAGGAGGGCGAGCAGATGCAGATCGTCTTCGATCGCCGTTTCCACGAGGTCTACACCTCCGATCCCGCGGCCGCCCTGGGCCGGCTCGGCCCGGCCGAGAAGCGCCTGCGCGGGCTGTGCGACTTCGCGCCGGCTTCACCGGCCCGGGTGGACGACATCCTCCGGGTCCACACCGAGCGGCACCTGCGCGAGATACGGGCCGACGAGGTCGTCTACGACATGGCCATGCTCGCGGCGGGCAGCGCGCTGGCCGCGGCCCGGAGCGCGCTCGCGGGCGAGCCGGCCTTTGCCCTGCTCCGGCCGCCAGGGCATCACGCGAGCCCGGACTCGTGCTGGGGCTTCTGCTTCTTCAACAACGTGGCCGTCGCCCTGGCTGCCCTGCTCGATGAAGGCGCCATCGGCTCGGCCTGCGTGCTGGACATCGACCTGCACTTCGGGGACGGCTCGGAGCGGATCTTCCGCTCCCTCGATCAGGTCGAGTACCTGCACCCCGAGGGCAGCGACCGGATCGACTACCTGGCCGCATGCCGCTCCGCGCTCGAGCGGGCCCGGCCGTTCGACCTGCTGGCCATCTCGGCTGGCTTCGACCGCCACGAGTGCGACTGGGGTGGGATGCTCCGCACGGGCGACTATGAAGACCTGGGTCAGAAAGCCCGGGCTCAAGCAGAAAAGCACTGCAATGGCAAGTGGTTCGGCGTCCTGGAGGGCGGGTACAACCCCAGCTCTCTGGCCAAGTCCACAGCCTCTCTGCTCGGCCTGTCCCAAGAATCCGGTTGACACTTCGCGCAGGATGAATTAGACTACAAAAGATCGGTATGCGAAAGACCGGTCGTCGACCCGGGGAGCTCCTCCCGGGTGCTTGCGCTTTGGCGCGCGGGTGGAAGCAGGGGAGCGCGCCGTTTTTGTTGGACCTATTCTGATGCCGGGCTCCTGCAGGCGGCCCGGTGGGATTCGAGGTGGGAATGCGCCAGGGCGTCGCTCTTGACAAGATCCGGATCAGTGTCAAGGCCCATCGCTTGCTTTGGCAGCTGCTCGAGGAGAACCCACGGCTCGAGCGGATCCTGACCCAGTCCCGGAGCGAGATCGACGCCAGGACGAAGATCCGCACCTGGGTCATGGACTACCTGGGAGATCGTCCGGCAGCGCTCACGTACCGCCGGGGCCAGAAGGCGACCCGCGAGGGCTTCGAGGCGCTCAGCTGGCAGGACTACGGCGCTGTCCGCATCCTGGACTACCTGGATCGCGCCCCGCTGGAGATCCCGGACCTCAACCTGCGCGGCGACCCGGCGTACAGCGATCCCTTTCGCCTGCTCTGGCTCGCGGTGCGCCATGGAAGCGGCGGGGCCAAGCCCGACTTCTTCGAGGACATGCTGCACCTCTTCCGGCAGGTCGCGGGCGAGGAGGGCCCGAGCAGGCCATCGGAGCAGCAGGTGCTCGAGTGGATGGCGCGCTTCCCCTCGGGGCTCGATCCCGAGGTCGTGGCCCTGCGGGCCGAGAACCGGGACCGGATCCTGAGCCTGATCCTGGATCGCATCGACGAGGGAATCACGACGCATCCGCGCTTTCGATTCGATCCGGGCATGTCCAGGCGGGACAAGCTCGAGCGGGCTCGCGGCTGGTGGGCCGATCACACCTTCCACCTGCGCTTCGCGGTCCGCTCGGCGGATCTGCTCAACGAGATGCTCGACCGCTCGCTGGATCCCGACACCATGGTGATCCTCCACAAGGCCGAGCAGGTGGGCATTCCCTTCTTCGTCAATCCCTACTACCTGTCGCTGCTGAATGTGCGCGCACCCTCCTTCGCGGTCGGGGCCGATCTGGCCATCCGCCAGTACGTGCTCTACAGCCAGAAGCTGGTCGACGAGTTCGGCCACATCGTCGCCTGGGAGAAGGAGGACGCGATCCAGCCGGGCAGGCCCAACGAGGCCGGCTGGCTGCTGCCCAACCTGCATTGCGTGCACAGGCGATACCCGGACGTGGCCATCTTGATTCCCGAGACCATGGGCCGGGCCTGCGGCGGTCTGTGCACGGCCTGCCAGCGCATGTTCGACTTCCAGAGCGGGCATTTGAACTTCGACCTGGGCAAGCTGCGCCCGCGCGAGAGCTGGCCCGAGAAGCTCGGCCGGATGATGCGCTACTTCGAGCAGGACACCCAGCTGCGCGACATTCTGATCACCGGCGGCGATGCGCTGATGAGCTCGGTGCGCGCCCTGGAGAAGATCCTCGACGCGGTCTGTGAGATGGCCGGGCGGAAGCGCGAGGCCAACGCGTCGCGGCCCGACGGCCAGAAGTACGCCGAGATGTCGCGGGTGCGGCTCGGCACCCGCCTGCCCGCCTACCTGCCCATGCGCATCACCAAGGACCTCACCAGGATGCTCGAGCGCTTCAAGGTCAGGGCCAGGAAGGCCGGCATCCAACAGTTCGTCATCCAGACCCATTTCGAGTCGCCCATGGAGGTCACGCCGGAGTGCCGGGACGCGATCCAGCGCCTGCTGTCGGCTGGCTGGATCGTGACCAACCAGCTCGTCTTCACTGCGGCTGCATCCCGTCGAGGGCACACGGCCCGCCTGCGGCAGGTGCTCAACGACGTGGGCGTGCTGCCGTACTATACGTTTTCCGTCAAGGGCTACATGGAGAACCACGCTCACTTCGCCACCAACGCGAGGGCGGTCCAGGAGCAGATGGAGGAGAAGGTCTTCGGCCTGGTCCCGCCGGAGCAGCAGGAGCGCATCCGCGGCCTGCCGGAGCATGCCGAGTCCTGTCAGGCGCGGATCGAGTCCATCCGCTCCGAGTCCGGCTTGCCTTTCCTGGCCACCGATCGCAACGTGCTGAACCTGCCGGGCGTGGGCAAGAGCCTCACCTTCCGGGTCATCGGCATCACGCGCTACGGCCGGCGGATCCTCGAGTTCGATCACGACTCGACTCGCTACCACAGCCCGATCATCGAGAAGATGGGCAAGGTGATCATCATCGAGTCGAAGTCGATGCGGGAGTATCTGGATCAGCTCGAGGAGATGGGTGAAGATCCGGACGACTACGCCAGCGTCTGGGGCTACTCGATGGGTGAGACCGAGCCGCGCATGAGCGTCTACGAGTACCCGGCGTGCGACGATGCGAAGACCGACGCGTTGACTCATTTCGACATGGGCTGACCGTCACCGCTTGCCCGCAGCGGGCGCGATCTTGCGCCCTGCGCGATAGGTCGACTCCTCGACGAGCTCGCCCCGGGTGTTCCACTTCCGTCGCTTGCCGTGCAGCTTTCCGTCGCGGTAGTCGGACTGCTCGATCTTGACGCCCTCGGGGCTCCAGCGCACGCAGCGGCCGTGGCGCTTGCCGCCTCGGTACCCGGATCGCTCGCCGAGCTTCGAGTTCGGATGGTAGCGCTTGCAGGTGCCGTGCACCTTGCCCTTGCGGAAGTCGGCCTCCATGTGGAGCGTTCCAGCTCGGCTCCACTCCTTCCAGTGACCGTGCTTCTCGCCGGCGAGGTACGCGCCTTGCTCTCGCTTCGTTCCCGAGCGATGCCAGGTCGTCGAGGGGCCGTTCTTCTCCCCGCGCTGGAAGTCGGTCTGCTCCTTGGGCTTGCCGTCCTTGTACCACCAACGCCAGGTGCCGTGCTTCTTGTCGTCTCTCATCTGGCCCGAGTAGGTCTGCGTGCCGGCCTCGTTCCAGCCGCAGAACTGGCCGTGCGCGACCCCGTCGCGGTAGTCGGTCCGGGAACGCTTCTTGCCGTTGTTGTGATACACGAGCCAGGTGCCGTGCCGCTTGCCGTGCCGGTAGCGTCCCTCGGCTCGCTTCTCTCCCCGCTCGGTCCACTCCGCATGACGTCCATGGCGTACCCCGAGCGAGAACTCGCTCTCCATGGCCGTGGCGCCGCCTGCGTACCAGTAGGTCCACAGCCCGTGTCGCTTCCCTTGGCGGTAGGCACCTCGATGGTGCCGAACGCCTTTTTCATAATAGGTATAGGCACCCCGGGCCGCGCCGTGTGCGTACTCGACCTCGGCCTGCTTGCGACCTTGCTCGTCCAGCCAGACGAACGGGCCGTCGAGCTTGCCGTGGGCGAAGCGGCCCCTGGCGGCCTGTCGGCCGTCGCGCGTCATCCAGGTCCACTCGCCGTGCTGGAGCCCCTGCGGATCGAAGCCCGGCGGGTTGTCGGCCCTCTCGACCAGGCTGCGCAGCGCCTCGATCTCGAACGCGAGGCAGTGCTCCGGCGCCGAGCCGACGGCCAGCAGGCGCCTGCGATCGGGCGCCGAGTAGAGCCCTCGCAGCCGGAGCGGGGACGGCTCTCGAGCGGAGGTCGCACCGCGAGCGAAGACGTCGCCCGCGACCGTGGCCCGGATCGCGCCGCGTCGGAGCACGATATCGAAATGCCGTTCTCCCTCCTCCGGGATCGAGGAGGGCATGCCGACGCTGAGCAGCTCTGCGCGCAGCATCGTCAAGGAGAAGACCTGCTGGACCTGCTGGCCTCGTTTACTCCTCAGCTCGGGCAAGCGCTTCGGGGATGAGAGCTCGATGCCGCGCTCGGCGAGCCCCGACTTGGCGGCCTTCCACCTGCCGGCCCTCGCCGGGCCGCCGCCCAGGAAGAAGCGCTTGACGGACTCGCCTCTCGCCAGGTCGAAGATTTGCACCTCCGCGCTCCGGGGGCGTCCCTTCTCGACGATCTCGAGAGCGGCCGTCTGGCCGTCGGCGGACAGGCCGAGGGGGCGGATCTCGCGTTCGATCCCGCCTCGATGCGGCTGGGCGCCAGCCGTGCTCGCAAGCAAGCCCGCGGCCAAGAGAATGGACCCTCGCAAAGCACACGCTGCCATGATCCGGCCTCCTCCTGGCGAGAGTACCGGCCGGACGGTGAGGCTGCCAAGTCAAAAAGGCCGGCTTGACAGCCGCGGCCGACGACAGGAGGATCCCATCCGTGGCCAGCCTGGGAGAGAAACACCTGCAGCGCCTGGGCGTGACCTACAGCGTCCACAGCTACGACTACCGCAAGAAGGGCGCCGCTGCGGCTGCGGAGGCACTGGGGCTGGACGTGGCCGCCACGCTCAAGAGCCTGGTTATCCGCTTGCCGGGGCCGCGCTTCATCTTCTTCCTGGTGCCTGGAGACGCCAGCCTGTCGATGCGCAAGCTGGCGCGCAGCCTGGGCGAGAGATCGGCCGAGCTGGCCTCCGAGCGGGATGCCGAGAGGCTGACCGGCTACCGTGTGGGGGGCATGGGCCCTTTCGGCTCACGCAACGCCTTGCCGGTCTACGTGGACCTGTCGGCCCTGGAGCACGACACGGTCTACGTCAACGGCGGCCGCCGGGGCTTGCTGCTGGGAATGGACCCGGAGGCGCTGGTCGAGGCGGCCCAGGCCGAGGTGCTCGACGTGGCCAGGCTGGAAGACTGATGGACGAGCTCGGCTATCGATGCCGGCGCCAGAAGCGCTGGGCTCGATAGCCGCGGAGATGCTTGCGAAGCCTGGGGTGGGTCCTGAGCACGAGGTTGCGCTTGACGGGATTGAAGAAGCCGGCGTGGTCCATCTTTTCGATCATGCGCCTCGGCAAGCACTTGGTGGGATCGAAGTCGTCCAGGAGCCGCCGTGCTTCGCCGGCCTGTGCTGGACAGCGCTCGCGGAAGGCGCTGTAGTCGATCCGTTTCGACACCTCGACCGTCTTGCCGATCTGGGAGACGTCCAGGATGCCCGAGCTGGTGTCGGAAAGGCCTGCACGCTGGATCAGATCCTGTTCGAAGCGGATGACGAATTCGTAGCGTTGATCGTCGTCTTGGCTGAGAAGCCATCTGCGCGTGAGCCGAAGCTGGCCCTCGAAGATCTTCTGGCGTCTCTCGTGCAGGATCCGGACCTGCTCCAGCGTCCGCTCGCAGCTGCCGCCGGATTCGACCACCGTGTACAGCGCGAGGCAGTGCTCGATCAGATCGGATGAATGGTCTCCGGGGCGCATGGCGGCTCGGGGCAAGGCGCGGTTGATCTTCGCCGCCAGCGTGACGAGCTTCGGCTCGTCGGGGTAGCGCTCCAGGCTCTCCTCCACCCAGGCCGCGGCCTTCTGCAGCTCGACGCCCGCATCCGCATAGAGATCGGCGAGCATCAGCCGCACCAGGGGCTGTGCGGGCCGATTGATCAAGGCGATCTCCAGCTCGTTGATCGCCGCGTCGAGCGCCCCGCGCGCGCGGTGGATCTGGGCCAGGCGGATGTGCGGCCCCGGCGAGCTCGGTTGCAGGCGGGACGCCCGCTCGAGCTCGGCGATCGCGGCCGCCTTCTTGCCCAGCGCGAGGTAGGCCTCGGCCAGAGCCATCCTGGCGGGCGCGGAGTCGGAGTCGAAGCGCAGTGCCGAGAGGGCATCGTCGCGGGCCGCATAGAAGAGCCTCCGGCTCCGGTGCACGGCCGACAGGGCGACGTAGGCCTCGGCCGGTCGACGGCCCGCTTCCAGCATGCGCTGGGCGAGCGTCTCGGCTTCCTGAAAGCGCCTCTGCAGGACCAGGGCGCGGAGCAGCAGGCTCTCGGTCTCCGGAGCCGCGCCGTCGAGGCGCACGGCCCGGCCGAGCGTCTCGGCCGCCTCGGCGTCTCGTCCGGACACGAGCAGCTGGCGGCCGAGCTCCTGCAGCACGGCGTGCTCGGCGGGATGGGCCTGGGCCGTGCGGCGCAGCAGCTCGACGGCCCGGTCGTGGAGCTCGCGCTTGGCGAGCTGCCTCGCCAGCATCAAGCCGGCTTCCGCGTGGCCGGGATCCTGCTCGACGAGCCGCTCCAGGTGGTGGGTGGCCGTCTCCTCCTCGCCGTCAGCGAGCAGGGCCCGGGCCAGGCGCAGGCGGATGTCGGGGTCGCTCGGGTTCACGCCGAGCGCCCGATCGAGCTGCTCGGTTGCGCGGGATTGCCTGCCGGTCAGCGTGAAGATATCCGCCAGGGCCAGCGGCGCCTCGATGCGGTCCGGCAGCAGGTCGGATGCCTGCTGCAGCGTGATGAGGGCCTCGATGTTCCGCCCGGCCCGTCCGAGCGCCAGGCCGTAGCGCAGCAGGATCTCGCCGTCGTCCGGGGCCAGCTCGCTGGCCTCGGCCAGGTGGCGCAGCGCGGCCAGCTCGGCGCCCCGCGCCTCTTCTCGCTCGGCCAGCTGCAGGGCTGCGCGGGCCCGCTCGGCCGGAGAGGGCTCCGGCGCGAGCAGCTCGCAGCCGGCGAGCAGGCCGAGACAGACCAGCACGACCAGGGGCCAGTCGCCGCAGGCCATGGAGAGCGTCACGCCTTGGTTCTTTCGAACTGGCCCGCCTTTGTCGGACCGCTGCTCGCGACGCCGACCTCGCTCGGCCGGGCTCCTCGTCGCTGCCTGGCCAGGATATGCGATCCTCGATTCGGGGGAATACGGTGACGCTCGAGGGCGAGGGCACTGCAGTCCGATTCGGACCTCGGGCACGGATCTCGATGCCCGGCTGGTCGCTGGCGCTTGCGGCTGACCGCTTCGCATTCCGGCAAGGTCTCCTCAGACCACACGGGGCTCGATCTGCAGCTCGACCTCGAAGGCCTGGTGGACCGCGGCCTGGATCTCCGCCGCCAGGGCGAGGAGCGCATCGGGTGTGCCACCTCCGCAGTGGACCAGCACCAGGGCGTGGCGATCGTGCACGCCCACGGGGCCGCGCCGCAGGCCCTTGTACCCGCAGCGCTCCACGAGCTGGGCGGCCGCCAGCTTGACCCGGCCGTCCGGCTCGTCGAAGCCGATCAGCCCTCCGTGCGCGGCGTCCAGGCGCGCGAAGCACGCTCGATCGACGACCGGGTTGTGGAAGAACGAACCGGCGTTGCCGAGCGCGGCCGGGTCGGGAAGCTTGCGCTGCCGCAGGCGCAGGACGGCCTGCGCCACCTGGGCCGGCGATGCCGCCGAGCCCGAGCCGGCCATCGCCAGCTCCTCGCACAGGCCCTCGTGCGTCAGGCAGCAGCACGGCTCGAGAGCGAGCTGCAGCCAGATGGCCGTGACCGCATAGCGCTCGCGCCAGCGTCCCTTGAAGGCGCTGTCGCGATAGCCGAAGCCGCAGTCGCGCGCGTCGCGGCGGACGATCTCGAGCGTGTCGCGATCGAGCAGTTCCACCTCGACCAGCCGATCGCAGAGCTCCACGCCATAGGCGCCGATGTTCTGGACCGGCGCGGCCCCGGCCGTGCCCGGAATGCCGGCCAGGTTCTCGAGGCCGTACCAGCCTCGCGCCAGGCAGTGCTCGACGAGATCGGACCAGCTCTCGCCGGCCGAGGCCCGAAGGCGCACACCGCCGTCCCGCTCCCGCGCCTCGATGCCGCGCAGCGCCAGCCGGATCACCAGGGCGTCGAGGTCGCCGCTCGGCACCAGGTTGCTCCCGCCGCCCAGCAGCAGCACCTCGATCCCCCGGCCGCGCGCCCAGGCGAGCGCCTCGCGCAGCGCGTCCACGTCCGCCACCTCGACGAAGAAGCGCGCCCGGACGTCGAAGCCGAAGCTGTGCAGCCGCTGGAGCGGGTGATCGGCCAGGATGTCCATAAAAAAAATTGGAACACGCGCTGGCGGGCAGTGTCAATCAGCGCTTGCTGCTTGCCTCGAACCGCGCTCTGGGCACACAATGGCGTACCGGAGGTGTGCCGTGGGCGTGGAGCAGAACATATGCTTCGCCCTGGAGCGGCTGGGCTTCGAGCAGCGCTGCCGGCGGGCGCGCGAGCTCGCCGGCAAGGCCGCCGGCCTGGAGCGGGAGATCGCCGAGATCGACGGCCAGATCCCGCTCTGGGACCGGATCGTCTTCTTCAGCGACACGCCGGACGAGAAGCGCCGAAAGAAGATCGTCGCCGAGCTCGCGCGCCTGCGGGACAAGCGCGAGGCGATCGAGCAGGGGCTCACGGCAGACCTGCAGCGGCTGGCCGACGAGATCCCGCCGGTGGAGATCGGCCAGCGTATCGAGTACATCGGCCGCCTGGCCGCGCGTCCGCTCCGCATCCGGGGCGTCAGGGCCCCCGGTGGCATACGGGTCAAGGAGCTGGAGAGCGCCCTGCGGGATCTGTCCGAGCGGGTGACGGAGATCTACCTGCCGGGCTTCGATCACCGCACGCTCGAGAGGCGGGTCGCCGAGGCCGTGTGCGCAGAGGAGGCGGCACGGACGGCGGAGCCGGGCAGCCACTATCACCTCGGGGTCGAGCCGGTCCGCATGCGCGAGCTGGTCGCGATCGTGGCCGGGCGCTTGCGGGCGGGCGATCTTCCGCTCTTCGCGCTCCTGCGCGAGACGGGCAAGCAGGAGCAGCGGGTCGTGGATCTCCAGCGCGCGCTGGCCGCAAGCGAGGAGAAGGTGGGCCTGCTCACCCGCATGAATCCGTTCTCCGACACCGAGGTCGAGCGCGAGCGCGATCGCCTCGCAGACCGCCTGGCCGCGGCAGCTGCCCTCCTGGACGAGCTGCTCGCGCAGTGCCTCGAGCTGCAGGAGCAGGCGCTCGAGCTCTACCCGCCGCTGGCCATCTACCAGGCGGTCGGGCAAGCCCTGGCCCTGCTGGACAGCATGGAGCCGGGAGTCGAGGCAGGCTTGACACCCGAGGGCGCGGTCGTCGAGCGGAAGCTGGCCATGCCCCGGGCCCTGCTGCTGGCCGCGTTCCGGGGACTGAGGGGCGCCTATGGCAAGGCCTACCCGGGCGCGCCGCTGCTGTCGGAGATCGGGCCAGCCGAGCCCGGCGGGAAGCTCCGCGCCCAGCGCGACGCGCTTCTGGACGCGGCCTTTGCCGAGCTGGACCAGCGCAGGGGGCCAGCGCTGCTCGCGAAGTGCCTCGCGCACGCCTATGCCCTGGGCGGCGTGTCGAGACAGCTCCAGGGCCTGCGGTCCTCGATCTCGGTGCTCGACCGCATCGCCGTCTGGTCGGACACGCAAGAGGAGAAGGAAGAGAAGTGGCTGCAGGGCAAGCGGCACTTCTACTTGCGCGCGAGCCGGGACTCCTGGCAAGAGCTGCTCGGCCTGGCCCGACAGGTCGCGGCTGAGCTCCCGCCGCTTCGGCTCCGGGACCTGGTCATCGAGGCCGGTCAGGCCATGGACAGCCTGCAGACCGACAGGGGCAGCTTCCGCTCGAAGCCGGACTGCACGATCCGCGGCAAGGCGGAGCTGCTCCAGGCGCTCGAGGAGGCGGACCGGGTGCTCAGGCTCGGCTTCGGGCTTCGGGCCGACCGGCAGCAGATGATGGAGGACGTGGCCTCTTACCTGCTCGGCGAGCCCGGGCCGGCGCCCGAGCCGCGCATGTTCACGCTCGGCAGCTACACCCAGGCGGTCGCCTGCGTGGCCAAGCGGCTGGACCGGGACTTCGCCGTTCTCCACCGGCGGATCTTCGACGCGCAGCAGCGGCGCGAGGTCGCGGGCTCGGAGGACGAGGGCGTCTCCAGGCGCATCTCGGTCTGGGACCGGATCAACGTCTTCTCCACCACGCCCGAGGAGAAGCGCCACAAGGAGTTGCTGGCCGAGATCGCGGCGCTGGACGCCGACCTGCGCGCGGGCATGCTCCAGCTCGACCGGCTCTTCGAGCGCGCGCTCCAGGCCTACCCGCCGGCCGGCCTGTTCTTCTCGCTCCCGCGCGTGGCCGAGGCCGTCCGCGAGCTGCGCGTCGAGTGCCACGAGCGCAAGGTCAAGAAAGGCGCGCGTTCGCAGAGCCGCTACCGGTGCAGCCTGAACGGCAAGAAGAAGGCCAGACAGGCGCTCCGCGACTGGACGGCGGGCTTCGTCGCTGCCTTCGGCGATCTGCCGGGCTGCGCGGAGCTGCTCGCCCTGTGGGCCGGGCGCGATCTCCGGCCCGAGGCGGATGGCTGGCTGGACTGGGACCCGCGCGACCGGCCGCGGGCCGACCACCCGTGGCTGCCCCCTTGACCGCGAGGCCCATGTGTAATACTCTTACGAGTAAGAGTATTACACATGGGAGCAATCGATGAGAATCACTTCCAAAGGCCAGATCACCATCCCCGTGGCCATCAGAGAGGCGCTCGGCCTGCTTCCCGGTGTGGAGGTGGAGTTCGAGGTCGATGGTAACACAGTCCGGATAGTACGAAACGCCGATGCTGTCGAAGGCCGAGGTCGCAGGGTGATCGACCGTATACGCGGTCGGGCCACTGTGAAGATGACGACGGACGAGATCATGGCCTTGACCAGGAAGTGAGTATACGAAGATGAGACCCGTCCTGGTCGACAGCAACGTGTTACTGGACGTCGCCACGATGGATCCTGAGTGGTTCTCTTGGTCGAGCGATTCCCTGTCCAGATCTGCCCATGACTCGGTCCTCGTCATCAATCCCCTGATATACGCGGAGGTGTCCATCGGCTTCGAGCGGATCGAGGATCTCGAGGACATCTTGCCGGTCGATGTGTTCATACGAGAAGCTCTTCCCTACGAGGCAGCATTCCTCGCGGGTAAGTGCTTTCGCATGTACAGGCGCAGGGGTGGCCGAAAGATATCTCCTATGCCCGACTTCTACATCGGAGCCCACGCATCGGTCTCCGACTTTCGCTTGCTGACGCGAGATGCGGCTCGATACCGCACCTACTTCCCCGGCCTCGATCTGATCGCTCCGTAGTCTGCCAGGCGAACGTTGCCTGCCAGCGCCGCCTGGTGTAGGCTGGCCGCGGCTTCGGGAGGCAAGAAAGGAGCGCTGCGCATGGACCTCATCTTCCTCGGACCGCCCGGGTCGGGCAAGGGCACCCAGGCCAAGTGGATCGTGGACGGCTTCGGCATTCCCCAGGTGTCGACCGGCGACATCATCCGGGCGGCCATCCGCGAGGGCACAGAGCTGGGCCAGGAGTTCAAGTCGTACACCGACGCCGGCAAGCTCGTGCCCGACGAGCTGGTCAACCGCATGGTGGCCGACAGGCTCTCGCGCGACGACTGCAAGCCGGGCTTCCTGCTCGACGGCTTCCCGCGGACCGTGGTCCAGGCCGAGGCCCTCGACGCCTTGCTGGCCGAGATGTCCCGGGCGCTGGATCACGTCCTGCTGCTCGAGGTGGCCGACATTGTGCTGCTCGAGCGGATCACCGGCCGGCGAAGCGATCCCGAGACGGGCCGGGTCTTTCACATCAAGTTCGATCCCCCGCCGCCCGAGCTCGCAGAGCGGGTGATCCAGCGCAGCGACGACACGGCCGAGGTCCTGAACAAGCGCCTCGAGGAGTACCACGCCAAGACCGCGCCGCTCGTTCCCTACTACGAGGGCAAGGGCCTGCTGCGCCGCATCGAGGGCGCGAAGGGCACGCCCGAGGAGATCCGCGACCGGATCTTCGCCGTGCTCGAGGCCTGAAATCCCCGTCGGGACGGAGCCTTATCGCGCTTCCGGCCAGCTGCCGTGCAGTCGGGGCTTGACAGCCACCCCCCAACCTATCGTATGGGTGCCTGCTGTCCGCGGAGGGCTTTCGGAGGCCGGATGTCCAAGCAGCTCGTGATCGTGGAGTCGCCCGCCAAGGCCCGGACCCTGTCGCGCTTCCTGGGCGACGGCTTCGTGGTCGAGTCCTCGATCGGACACATCCGCGATCTGCCGTCCAGGGCGGCCGAGATCCCGCCCGCCCACCGCAAGAAGCCCTGGGCCCGGATCGGCGTCAATGTCGAGGACGGCTTCAAGCCGCTCTACGTCATACCCGCCGCCAAGAAGAAGCAGGTCACGAAGCTCAAGGGCCTGCTCGCCAAGGCGGCTGCGCTCTACCTGGCCACCGATGAGGACCGCGAGGGCGAGGCCATCGCCTGGCACCTGATCGAGGTGCTCGAGCCCAAGGTGCCGGTCGAGCGCATGGTCTTTCACGAGATCACCCGCAAGGCCGTGCAGCAGGCGCTGGAGCATACCCGCGGGCTGAACCTGAAGCTCGTCAAGGCCCAGGAGGCCCGCCGCATCCTGGACCGGCTCTTCGGCTACGCGCTCTCGCCGGTGCTCTGGAAAAAGGTCCGGCCGCGGCTGAGCGCGGGCCGGGTCCAGTCGGTGGCCACGAGGCTGGTGGTCGAGCGGGAGCGGGCCCGCCGGGCCTTCGCCTGCTCGGCATACTGGGACCTGGCCGCCGAGCTCGCGCTGCGCGCCGCGCCCGAGAGCGGGCCGCGCGGGCTGAGGGCTGAGCTCACGGAGATCGGGGGGCGCCGGGTCGCCGGCAGCAAGGACTTCGACTCGAGCGACGGCGCGCTCTCGGCCGAGGCCCGCGAGCGGGGCGTGCTGCAGCTCGGCCAGGCCGACTGCGCCGCGCTGGCCGAGGCCCTGCAGGGCGAGACCTTCCGCGTCCAGAGCCTGAGCCGCAAGCCCTTCACCCAGCGCCCGGCCCCGCCCTTCATCACCTCGACCCTGCAGCAGGAGGCCGGGCGCAAGCTGCGCTACTCGGCCCAGCGCACCATGCGGGTGGCGCAGCGGCTGTACGAGAACGGCCACATCACGTACATGCGCACCGACGCGACCACGCTCTCGGGCGAGGCGCTCCGGGCCGCGCGCGCGCAGATCGCCTCGCTCTACGGCCCCGACTACCTGCCGGACAAGCCGCGCTTCTACACCCGGCGGGTCAAGGGCGCCCAGGAGGCCCACGAGGCCATCCGGCCGGCCGGCGACGCCATGCGCACGCCCGAGTCGCTTTCGGGCGAGCTGGACCGCGAGGCGTACCGGCTCTACGACTTGATCTGGAAGCGGTGCGTGGCCTGCCAGATGAAGGACGCCCGCGGCGAGCGGAGCCGGATCCTGATCGAGGCCCGGGCGCCCGGCGCGGCCGTCCAGGCGCTCGGCACGCCGGAGGAGCTGAGCGCGATCTTCGCGGCTTCGGGCAAGGTGATCACCTTCCCGGGCTTCCTGCGGGCCTACGTGGAGGGAAGCGACGATCCCGAGACGGCGCTCGGCGAGCGCGAGGTCCAGCTCCCGGCCTTGCACGAGGGCCAGGAGCTCGACGCCCGCGAGGTCACGCCCCAGCGCCACGAGACCAAGCCGCCGGCGCGCTACACCGAGGCCAGCCTGGTCAAGGAGCTCGAGCAGCGGGGCATCGGCCGGCCGTCCACCTATGCCAGCACCATCCAGACCATCCTGGACCGGGGCTACGTGTGGAAGCGCAGCGGCTCGCTGCTGCCCACCCTGACCGCCTTCGCGGTCACCCGGCTGCTCGAGCGGCACTTCGGCGAGCTGGTCGACTACGACTTCACCGCCCGCATGGAGAGCGATCTGGACAGCATCTCGAGCGGCGAGATGGAGGCCGAGCCCTGGCTGTCGGTCTTCTACTTCGGAAAGCCCGCTTCCGGGCATGCGGCCCGCAGCGCGGAGGACGTGCGACGCGCGCCGGTCGGCCAGGTGGGCATCCGGGCCAAGATCGAGCACGGCATCGAGGAGATCGACGCCCGCGAGATCTGCTCCATCCCGCTGGGCCAGCTGGGCGAGGAGGTGGTCTCCGCCCGGGTGGGCCGCTACGGGCCCTACCTCCAGGTGGGCGACGGGCAGCGGGCCAGCATCCCCGAGGAGCTGCCCCTGGACGAGCTCGACCTGGCTCGCGCCCGGGAGCTGCTGCAGCAGGCCCGGGAGGCGAACCGCGAGCTCGGCCAGCACCCGGAGACCGGAGAGACGATCTATGTGCGCAGCGGCCGGTACGGGCCCTATGTCCAGCTGGGCGAGGGCAACGGCAAGAAGAAGCCCAAGATGGCCGGCCTGTGGCCGTCGATGGAGCCTGCCAGCCTGAGCCTCGAGAACGCGCTCGAGCTGCTCTCCTACCCGCGCACGCTGGGCAGGCACCCGGAGCACGAGGCCGAGATCCAGGCCGACTCGGGCCAGTACGGCCCGTACATCTTCATGCAGGTCGGCGACCGGCGCGAGACGCGCTCGCTCGACGATCACGAGCAGCTCCGCGGCCTGACCCTGGAGCGGGCGGTCGAGCTCTTCGCCCAGCCCAAGAAGCGGCGCAAGCGGCGGCCGGGGCAGATGGCCCGCGGCACCCTGGCCGAGCTGGGCCCGAGCCCGGTGACCGGCAAGCCGGTGCGGGTCTGCAGCGGGCGCTACGGGCCCTACGTCACCGACGGCCAGGTGAACGCCAGTCTGCGCGCAGGGCGCGATCCGGCCAGCCTGACCTTCGATGAGGCCCTGGAGCTGATCGCGGACCGCGAGCAGCGCATGCGCGATCAGGGCAAGGACCCGCGCGCCGCCGGGCCGCGCCGCGGCCGCCGGCGAAGGGGCAGGCGGTCCGCTGGGAAGGGCGCGCAGAAGGCCGGCAAGGCTGTCAAGAAGACAGCCAAGAAGACAGCCAAGAAGACAGCCAAGAAGAACTGAGACAGCCCTGCTCTTCAGCCGGCAGGAGGCCGGTCTGTAGAAACGCCTTTTTTTGTGTGTGCGGGCTTTTCCTGCGTGAGCGCCCTGCCGAGCGGAGTAGAAGACGCCTTGTCCCTGATGTAGCGCAATCGCTCCTCACGCGTCATGCCAGCCATCTCACGGCTCAGATCATCACGGAGTTGGCGCGTGAGCTTGACAGCGTCGAATACCTTCTCCGTCATCTCATACCTCCAGAGGCGAACGGATCTCCAGTAGCGGACAACCCAAGCGGAGGTTCACCGCATTGAATCCACGAATGCGATTGAGGTTGACGATGTGTTTGTAGTTCCAGGCAGCCTCCGATAACAGAAGTGTCGATGTAGATCCGCATCGGCTTTCCACTCGTATGCATATCTTGATAGTATCGCTGTAGAATCGGACAGCCTATAGAGGTCTGCGGCGCACGACGCGGCTCAACCGGCGATCTCCCGGCGGCGCAGGCGGGCCAGGATCCGGTCGGCCACGCGCAGGCTGTTCGCCTCGAGCGAGATCGTGTCCGGCACGGCGCCGGCGGTGGGCATGAAGGAGCCGTCGGTCGCGTAGAGGTTGGCCAGGTCGTGGCTCTGGCAGTCGCGGTCGAGGACCGAGGCCTCCGGGTCGTCGCCGAAGCGGCAGGTGCCGTGCTGCAGGTGGTAGGTCGTGTTGGCCCAGGCCCAGGGGTAGACTTTCTTCGCCCGGGGCTCGATCGCCTCCAGCACGTCGAGCCCGCGCCGGGTCATGAGGCGATTGACGTCGTCGGAGACCGGGTGGTGCTTGAGGGTGATGCGGGCCACGGGCAGGTTCCAGCGGTCCTTGTGGGTCGGGTCCAGGTCCACGTAGCAGCCCGGGTTGGGCAGGAACTCGCCGAAGACCTCGAACTCGATCCACAGCTCGTCGTGGAAGTACTCGCGGATGCGATCCTTGAGCTTCTGCCCCCAGAGGGTCCACTTGGAGTCCATGCACATGCGCACGGCCGCGTTGATCGGGTTGGGGTGGTGCAGCAGGAAGTTGTGCGTGCCGCCCTTGGGCAGCGGCTGGCTCCAGCTCTCGTTCCAGTAGTCGTCCTGCATCGAGCGCAGCAAAAAGGGCGAGTCGAAGTCCGCGAGATCGATCCGCGCGGACAGCGCCTGGCGATCGAAGATGCCGGTCCCCTTGCCGAAGGTCGAGAAGGTCAAGTTGCGGCCCACCAGGCCGCTGCGGTTGGCGAGCCCGTCGGGAAAGCGCCCGCTGGACGAGAGCAGCAGCAGCCGGGCCGTCTCCACGGCCGAGGCGGCCAGCACCACCACCCGGGCTCTGAGCTCGTGGACCTCACCCTCGGCGTCGACGTACTCCACCCCGCTCACCCGGTCCTGCGCGTCGGCCAGCACCCTGCGCACCATGCAGCGGGCGAGGACCTCGCAGTGCCCGGTGCTCTCGGCCATGGGCACGAAGGTCGCCAGGCAGGTCGAGCGGGCGCCGGTCTCGCAGCCGTACTCGCCGCAGAAGCCGCAGTAGGTGCAGTGCGGCCGGTTGCCGTAGGCCCGTGAAATGATGGCCATCGGGGTGGGGAAGGGGTGCAGGCCCAGCCCGCAGGCCGCCTGCTCGACGAGCTCGGCGGCCGGGTGGGGCCGCAGCGGACCGAGCGGGAAGGGCTTGGCGCGCTTCTCGAAGGGGTTGATGCCCGCCTTGCCCGAGATGCCGACCAGCACCTCGGCCAGGTCGTAGTACGGATCGAGCTCGGCGAGCTCGATCGGCCAGTCGGCGATCGTCGACCCGCTCAGCCCCCCGGTCAGGGTCGCCAGGCGGAAGTCGGACTCCTTGAGCCGGTAGGTGAAGCCGCTCATGTGGACCGTCGATCCGCCCACGCACTGGCTCGTCCAGGCCTCGCGCGTCAGCTTGGCCGTCTCGTCCTCGGCGTGCCGTTTCGTGTGGGGGTCCTGGGTGGCCCAGGGGATCCAGAAGTCGCGCCGGCAGATGGCCACCTCGTCGGTCGTGAAGTCGGCGATGGTGTGGTAGGGGCCCTTGTCGAGCATGACCACCTTCACGCCCTCGCTGGCCAGCCTCCAGGCCAGCGGCGCGCCGCCCGCGCCCGAGCCCACCACCACCACGTCCGTCTTCTCGCGCCTGGCCATCTCCGCTCACCAGGGCAGACCCTGATCGGGCCGCAGGATGTAGTCCATGTGCCGCGGCTGCCACCAGCACTCGCTCCGGCCGATGAGCTTCCAGCCCACCTCGCCGCGGTTGCCGCCGTACTTGGGATCGCCCAGGAAGCCCTCCAGGGTGAAGCGCAGCAGGTGCTCGAAGAAGGCCTGGCTCTGGAAGCGGCGTGCCTTGATCTCGCCGCGCTGGAAGCGGGCCAGCAGCGCGTTCTGCTGCTCGGGCTGGCAGTGGGCATAGGCCTTGCCGAAGTCCTGCCTGCTCAGGCGGTCCAGGTGGATCGCGCCCACCTTGAACAGCGGGCGCACGAAGGAGCTGAAGGGCTCGCGGCCCATCCAGTAGTCGATGTGATCCATCACCCCGGCCTCGCCCGCCCCGGGCAGGATCCGCTCGCAGGCGGCCGAAAGGGCCAGCCGCCGGTCCGGCTCGAACGGCGAGCGCGCCGGCCGCTCGACCGGAAGCCCGCTCGCCCGCGAGCTCGCCCGCAAGCCCCTGGGCAGCAGCGTGCCCGCACCCAGTCCGAGCAAGCTCAGCAGCATCTGGCGTCGCGTCAGCTCCACGACCCGGATTCTACCCTTTGTCCGCTGGGGGCCACAACCATACAGTGGAGGCGCGAATGGCGGTCCAGGTCTTGGAAATGCTATTCTCTTTTGTGGGATCGCGCATACGGAGGAGGCGCGGACATGCGGCGCAGGGCGGTCTGGCTGGCGGTCGGGCTCGCGCTCGCCTCGCCCGCAGCGGCGGGCGAGGTCGAGCCGGCAGGCGAGCAGAAGGCTTGGCTGTGCGCGCCGTCGAGGCCCTGCACGCCCATCTCCGAGGAGGTGGCCCGCAGGCTGGAGCGCCATCCGCATCTCAAGCGCTACCTCTACCGGGGCGCCAGGCCGCCGCGCCGGGTCCAGACGCGGGCGAAGGGCCTGCGCCTGCAGCCCCGGCGCATCTGGAAGCCGCGGCGCCTGAAGCCGGCGGTCTCCGTCTGCAAGCTGCTGCCGGGCGAGAAGGTCAGCCGCCCGGCGCTCGCCGGCTGGGGTATCGATTTCGCCCTGGAGGGCCTCGGGATGCAGCTCGGCCGGCTGCAGGCGCGGATGCGCGCGGAGGAGCACGGGCTGGCCGTGGAGCTCGACGGTCGGCTGAAGGGCCTGCTCGCGCGCTGGGCGGGTCCGGACGTCCAGCTCGACGGGCGCTATCCGGATACCGGCGCGCACAACGCGCGCGTGAGCATGGCCTGGGGACGCGACGACCGGCGCAAGCGGGTCGAGATCGAGCTGGACGCCCGGAAGAAGCGGGCGGCCGCGCGGAGCGTACACGACGGAAAGCTGCGCGCGCGCTCCTGGCGGCGCGCCGAGCGGATCTACGATCCGGTCGGCCTGCTGCTCGAGCTGCGCCGGCGCAGGCTGCAGGTCGGCGATGCGTTCTGCGCGCCCGTGCTGGTGGGCGATCAGCTGTGGGTCGTCCAGGGGCGGGTGGAGCGGTCCGGCAAGCGGAGGACCGCTTCCGGCGAGCACGCGGGCATCCTGCTCGCGGGCACCGCCCGCAGGCCCGGCGCCCGGAAGGCGCTGAAGGTGGATTGCTGGCTGAGCAGCGATACATGGCGGATCCCGCTCGCGCTGGGGCTCGAGGGCCCCTTCGGCCGACTGGGCCTGTCGCTCGAGCGCATGGCGCGCCTTCGCTGAGGGCGCGGGAGCGTTGTGTTCCGCCCCTTCAGGGCTTCGTTCGGGATCTGCGCCCTTGACCCAGGGCTTCGCCGGCAGAGCCGGCTTCGCCCTGGGCTATGTTCTTTCGCCCCTTCAGGGCTTCGTTCGGGATCTGCGCCCTTGACCCAGGGCTTCGCCGGCAGAAGCGGAGAGAACATAATCATGCGCCCTGAAAGGGCGCGGCAATCTCGAGACCTGTCCGAGACGCAGAGATGGCTGCGCCTCCAGGGCGTGTAAATTATTCTAGCTTCTTATACCTGGGGCTGAAGCCCCAGGCTTCATCCCCCCGCTGCTTCGCAGCGGAAAACCTTCCCCTGCGGGGCTTTCAGACACGGGACGTCGCTAGCTCTCGGCCCCGTCGTCAGGCGGCGAGGCCGGCTTGCCCGGCCGGGTCTCGCGATCGTAGAAGCCTTCCGAGATCGCCTCCTGGGTCTGCGCGCTGTGCTGGCTGACGATGCTCCCCACGACCCCCTCGCAGGGACGGGCGCGCGGCAGCAGATCGGCCAGCGAGACCTCCACTCCGTCGAGCTTGAGCAGCGTGTCCAGCAGGGCGCTGACGGCGCGGTCGACCATGGTCTTGCCGGACGGCGGGTAGCGGATGTGGACGATCTCCTCTTTCTTGGGCGCCCATCGCCCGGACGGGGCCTCGCTCGGATCGAGCAGCTGCTGGATCCGGACCCAGTCGCACAGCCGCTTGTCGGGATCCTTGACGAGCGTCCCGCGCACGAAGCGCAGCAGGTTCTCCGGCAGGTCCGCCTTGATCGACGCGATGTCGGGCGGCGGGTGATAGGCGTGGGCCTCGAGCATCTCCCGGGGGGTCTTCGGTTTGAAGGGCAGCCGGCCGGTGAGCATCTCGAAGGCCATCACCCCCAGGGCGTAGATGTCCACCCGGCCGTCGGCCGGCTCGCCCAGCGCGGTCTCCGGTGCGATGTACTGCAGGGTGCCCTCCACGTGCTCGGAGCGGATGCCCTCGCCGACGACCGGCCGGGCCAGGCCGAAGTCCATGAGCTTGACCCGCCCGCGCTCGTCGAAGGCCACGTTGGCCGGCTTGACGTCGCGGTGGGCGAAGCCCCGGGAGTGAGCGTAGGCCAGGGCGTCTGCGATCTGAGACAGGATCTCGGTCGCCTCGGCGGGCGGGAGCACGGAGCGCGTCTTGAGCACCCTGGCCAGGTCCACGCCCGAGAGCTTCTCCATGACGATGAAGTAGGTGGCGTAGGCCTGCTCCGTGTCGAAGATCTGGACGATGTGGGGGTGGTTGAGACCGGCGATGGTGCGCGCCTCGTCCATGAAGCGATCCCGGAAGCGGGGGCTGTACGACAGCGAGTGGGACAGCATCTTGATGGCCACGATCCGGTTCAGGCCCGGGTGCAGCGCCGCGAAGACCTTGCCCGTGGCGCCCTCGCCGATCTTGCCCAGGAATCGATACTTGCCCACCGTCTCGATACCGCCGCCGGTGTCCAGGCGCTGGCCCAGGATCTCGGTCAAGAAGCCGGCCAGCTGCGGGTAGCGGTCCAGCATCGGCTTGAGGGTCTTGCGCTGGATGAGCACCGTGAGCGTGTCGACCTCGGCGATCACGTCGGCCGAGCGGGCCTGCCCGGTCAGCAGGGCCATCTCGCCCACGATAGATCCCGGGCCGAGGTAGAAAGTCGACCTGACCTGCCCCTTGTCGTCGAGCAGCGGAACCCGGACCTGGCCCCGCTGGATCACGTGCATGTCGTCGTCCAGGTCACCGGAACGGATGAGGTACTGGCCCGCGCGAAAGCGGCGCTGCTCGACCTGCGAGGCCAGCTCCTCGATGGCCTGGCGATCGATGCGCTTGAATCCGGCCACCGAGGCCAGGAAGTCCGCGATCTCCATGCTGCCCATGGTATCGCCTCAGCGCAGACCGGCTGTCAATGCCTGCGGCCGCGGCAGATCCACCGCCGCCAGCAAGAAGGCCAGGATGCCGGGCACGTCGTTTTCCACCCAGGGCTCCGGTCGCCGGGGGTTGTAGCGCCAGAACAGGCACGGGGCTCGCAGGTGCTGGCGCACGGAGGCCAGCAGGCTCATGTGCTCGACGCAGATCGCCCAGCAATCGCGTGCGTGGTGCAGGTGATCCTCGAGCTCGCCCGTGAACACGTCCAGGTGCCGGCTGGCCAGCCGCAGGTAGGCCACCCGGGGCTGGGCAGCCCGAAAAGCGCGGTGCAGCTCCCGGTAGGCCCGGAAGCAGGCCCGATCCGTGACCCGGGCCGGAATGACCGTGCCCATGAAGGAGTGCAGGGCGGCCGCGGCGTGAAAGCGCTGCTCGGCGCACAGGGCGTCGAGCGCCGCGGTCTCGGGCTCGCTCAGCGCGTGCGGGCCGCGGTAGGTCGCGGCACCCGGCCGCGTCGAGCCCGCGCCTGGGATCCACGAGGCGCTCGCGCCGCACGGCATGGGGAAGTTGCGATTCAGGTCCACGCCCCGGGCATTGGGCCGCAGCGCCCGCAGCCGGCCTCGGCCCTCGAGGCGCCAGGTGCGGGCATAGCCGTCCGGGTTGAGGCAGGGCAGCACCCAGATCTCGGCCCGCTGCCTGAGCCTGGCGGCCAGCTCGCCCTGCCGCGATCCCAGCCGCGCGATCAGGCCGAGCGCCGCCGCGGCCGAGATGTACTCGGGCCCGTGGATGTTGGCCGTGCACAGCACGCGCGGGCTCTGCCCGCCCGGCCCCGTGCTCGGTATCCGGACGGCCAGCAGCGGCCGGCCCTCGACGCTCTGGCCGAAGGGGATCCGATCGGCCCCCGCGCGAGCGGCCAGATCAGCGAGCGCTGCATCCCGCGCCTCGGGGGAGAGGTAAGGCGCCAGCATGGCTCGTTCAGGGAGCCCGGACGGGCATCGCGGGCTCAGGCCTCTTCCGACGAAGCACGGATCCACTCGTCGATGGCCGCGGCCACGTCCTGGGGCATGTCGAGGAACTTCAGCCCCATGCCCGGCTCGTAGGGCCCGCGCTCGGAGAAGCTGCGATTCCAGACGACCTCGCAGCGGCAGACCACCTTGCGCCTCAGCGGATCGGGCAGCGGGATCTCCACCTGGAAGCAGCTGCCGGGATCGCGGGGGTTGACCGAGGCGATGAACATCCCACTGCGGCTGATGTTCTTGGCGTAGCCGAAGAACGACCGGCCACCGCCCTCCAGCTTCACCTTGAGCACGATCAAGGGCGCCCTGAGATACTTGCGCCGGTCGGCTGCGGGTCGCGTGTCTTCCTCTTCCACGGGAGCCCTCCCTCAACTCGACATTCTCGCACCGATGCGGGGCTGCAGGCAACGGGATTGACTTTTCGGCGCCGGGCGCCAAGCTCTATGGCATGGAGCCCGCAAGCCCCGTCGAGCCGCGCATCGGTCGCCAGCTTCTCCGCACGCTGCCGGCCCCGTTCTTCGAGCGGGCCGTGGTCTGCACTCAGCCCGAGCCGTGGGCCCTGGCGGCTGACGGCTTCGCGCACCCGCCCGAAGCCGTCTTTCAAGTTCGCTCGATGGAGCACGGCCTGGTGCGCTTGCAGTGCGAGAGCCTGCCCGCGGCGGATCTCGTCTTCGGCATCGGTGGCGGCGCGGCGCTGGACTTCGCCAAGTACCTGGCCTGGACGCGCGGATGTACGCTGGTGCTCGTGCCCAGCATCCTGAGCGCGGATGCGGCCTTCACCCGGGCCGTGGGCGTGCGAGAGCGCGCGCGGGTGCGCTACGTGGGCGATGTCCTGCCCGCACGGATCCTCGTCGACCTCGACCTCGTCCAGGCCGCACCGCCCGAGCTGAACCGCTCGGGCGCAGGCGACGTGCTGTCCATCTTCACCGCCTTGTGGGACTGGGAGCAGGCCCACCGCAGGCTGGGGGAGCCTTACGACCCGGAGATCGCGGCCGCTTCCCGGGGCTTGCTGGACAGGCTGTGGCCGATCGCCGACGAGCTGCGATCGAACGGCGAGTCGGGCCTGCGCGAGCTCGTCTGCCTGTATCTCGCCGAGGTGGCCCTGTGCGAGCGGCACGGCAATGCCCGGCCCGAGGAGGGCAGCGAGCACAGCCTGGCCTACTGCCTCGAGGCTCGCACCGGGCGATCGTATCTCCACGGGCGGCTGGTCGCTTTGTGCGTGCTGCTGGTGGGCTTGCTGCAGGGCCAGGATGTCCATCCGGTGGCGTCGTTCCTGCGGAGGCTCGGGCTCGACTGCCGCCTTCGGACAGTCGGCTGCAGCCGAGAAGAGCTCATCTCGGCGCTCGTCGGGGCCTGCGACTTCGTCGCCGAGGAGCCCCAGCTGCTGCCGGGCGTGTTTCACTTCCGCGAGCCGCTCAGCCGCGCCGAGGCCCGGGAGTTGATCGCCGGCGCGGAGGAGGCGCTCGGCGGCGATGGTCGTTGAGCTTTCCATTCGAATGGGCTACATTGCTCGGCGGAGATGTCGCCTTACAACCCCAAAAGCGTCGGCTCCTGCAAGATCGAGGATCTGATCGGCAAGGGAGGCATGGCCGAGGTCTTCCTGGGCGTCCAGGAGAGCCTCGAGCGCAAGGTGGCGGTCAAGGCCTTGCTGCGGGAGCTCAAGGAGGACGCCGAGGCCACCGAACGCTTTCGGCGCGAGGCGCTGGCGCTGGCGACCTTGCAGCACGAGAACATCGTGGCGGTCCACGACTTGATCGAGAAGTACAACCGGCTCTACATCATCATGGAGTACGTCGATGGCGTGGACCTGGCCACGGTTCTCGACGAGGGGCCGGTGCCGATCGACATCGGGCTGATCATCGGCTCGGAGCTCGCCTCGGCCCTGGAGCACGCCCACTTCCGCAAGGTCCTCCACCGGGACATCAAGCCGGCCAACGTGATGCTCTCGCGTACGGGCCAGGTCAAGCTGACCGACTTCGGCATCGCCAAGGACCAGACCCGGGACGACCTGACCCGCGAGGGCTTCGTGGTCGGCACGCCCCGCTACCTCAGCCCGGAGCAGGTCGTGGGCGACCGCGCGGACTGGCGCTCCGACATCTACTCGCTGGGCGTGCTGCTCTACGAGTCGCTCACGGGCACCAAGGCGTATCGGGGCACCAACCAGGCCGAGATCATGGTCGCCGTGGCCAAGGGCCAGCGCAGGTCTCTGCGCGAGCGCGCCCCGCACTTGCCCAGGGCCCTGGAGAAGATCATCGACCGCTGCATGAAGCTCGATCCGCACAAGCGATACCAGCGGGCCACGGAGCTGCGACGGGACCTCGATCGGCTGCTGGCGGCGGTGCTCAAGGGCAATCCCGCCGCGCGCATGGTCGCCTTTCTCAAGGAGCGCGGGCAGGTCGAGCCGGACGACTTGACCTTGCTCGCCTCCGACGAGGTCGCCGCCGTGGAGACGGTTTCCAAGCCGTCCACCGTGCTCAGCCGCATGCGCGTCGAGATCAACGTCGTCCCGCCGAGCTACGCGCGCCGGGTGGGCAAGGCCCTGCTCGTCGTCTTGCTGGTGCTGATCTGCCTGAGCGGCGCGGCCGCCGCCACCTGGCTGCTGGCGCCGGACAAGGTCCAGCAGGCTATCGCGGAGGTGAACGTCTGGATCGAGCGCTCGCGCCGGGAGCTGCGCGAGGAGATTCCACCGGTGGCCGGGGACGAGCAGCCCCCAAGCCCCAGGGGAGGCGGATAGCATTCGTGGTGCGCCAGGATGAGCGGGGGCGATGCCCGGAGGGAGACGTTCGCTTGGGTACGAGAAGATCGGCCATTCTGACCGCCTGGCTCGCGTGGCTCCTGACCGGCGGCTGCGGTCCTTCCGAGCGGGACGCGCTCTCCGAGTGGACGGGGGGGCTGGAAGAAGAGGCGCCGGCTCTCGAGATCCGCCTGCTGCGAGCGCGTTTCGATCCGCTCGGGAAAGCCGCCGAGCGCGCCTGGCAGCGGGGCCCGGACGGCGCCGATCGGGCCCGCAGCTACCTGGTGCAGCTGGCCGGGCCGGTGCGCGCGGAGTGGCTGGCCGCCCTGCGCGGCATGGGTGCCGAGGTCTTCGGCTACGTGCCCGAGTACGCTTTCGTGGTCTGGATGGACAGGCCGTGCGCCGAGCGGGTGGCCGGCCAGGCCTTCGTGCGCTGGGTCGGCGACCACGAGCCGGCCTGGAGGGTGCATCCGGACCTGGATCTCGCCAGGGGTCAGCTCCGCCTGCAGGCGAGCTTTCTGCCCCTGATGGACGAGATGCTTCTGCGTGCGGAGATCGAGGCGCTCGGGGGGCGGGTCGAGTCTGTCCGGCGAGACGAGCTGGACTGCAGCTTGCAGATCGCGCTTTCCGCCGAGCGGCTCGGCGAGCTCGCCCGGATGCGCGGGCTGAGCTGGGTGGAGCCGCTCCGCCGGCCGGTGCTCGTCAACGACGTGGCCCGCAGCGCAGGCCTCATGGCGGTCGAGCCGGTCTGGCAGGATCTGGGCCTGTACGGAGAAGGCCAGATCGTGGCCGTCTGCGACACCGGCCTGGACCGGGGTGTGAACAACGCCTCGATGAACGACGACTTCGAGGGCCGCATCGTCGCCATCCACGACCTGAGCGGCACGGGCGCGGACGACGTCTGCTCGGGTCACGGCAGCCACGTGGCCGGCTCGGTCCTGGGCAACGGAGTGAACTCGGGCTCCGATCCGGCCGGCCACGACTACGCGGGGAGCTTCGCGGGCATCGCGCCGGAAGCGCGCCTGGTCTTCCAGGCCTTCGAGCAGCCCATCGTGCCGCCCGACAACTGCCTGGTGAACATCGGCGCTTACGACATGGGCAGCGTCTTCCAGCAGGCCTACGACGACGGCGCCCGGATCCACACCAACTCCTGGGGCTACGAGGGCGACGGGGCCTACACGACGCAGTCTCGCCAGGTGGACAGCTACCTGTGGAGCCACCCGGAGTTCACCGTGCTCTTCGGCGCGGGCAACGCGGGGGCTGACGCGAACTCGAACGGCGTGGTCGATCTGGACTCGCTGATGGCTCCCTGCACGGCCAAGAACTGCATCTGCGTGGGCGGCACCGAGAACGACAGACCGCAGCCGGACCCCAACCCCCATAGCGGCACCTACAACCAGATCTTCCCGGGGGTCTTCACGGCCGCGCCCATCCGGGACGACTACTCGGCCGACGACCCCGGCGGCCTGGCCGCCTTCTCCAGCCGGGGACCCTGCGACGACGGGCGGGTCAAGCCGGACCTGGTCGCGCCGGCCACCTGGGTCCTGTCGGTCTACTCCCAGGCCAACCACCCGGACGACGGCGGCAACCAGTACGCCGGCTGGGGCCAGCCGCGCAACCGTTACTACAAGTACCTGGGCGGCACCTCGATGTCCACGCCGCTTACGGCCGGCGCGGCTGCGCTGGTGCGCGAGTACTACAACGACATCGAGGGGCTGGCCTCGCCGTCCGGCGCGCTCATCAAGGCGACGCTGGTCAACGGAGCCGCGGATCTGGACCCGGGCCAGTACGGCACCGGGGCCTACCGGGAGATCCACGGCCGGCCGGACTGGGGGCAGGGCTTCGGACGGGTGGATCTCGCGCGCTCGCTGCTGGTGCAGAGCCCGCGGGTCCGCTGGTTCGAAGAGCACGGCGCCGGGCTCTCTACCGGCGAGGATGCGACGTACTCCAGCACCGGGGCCACGCCGCTCGAGCTCGTCGACGCCTCGGAGCCGGTCCGGGTGACCCTGGTCTGGAACGACTATCCCGGCACGCTGGCCTCGGGCGGGGCCCTGGTCAACGATCTCGACCTGGAGGTGATCGATCCGCTAGGGGGGCATTTCTATGGCAACGGAAGCGCCTGGGACCGGACAAACAACGTCGAGGACGTGGAGATCGCCTCGCCGGAGCTGGGCTCCTACACGGTCGTCGTGCGCGCCTTCAGCGTGGCGCACGGGCCGCAGCCTTTCGCCCTGGTCGTCTCGGGCGCGTTCAGCAGCGTGGTCACCTGCTACCTCGACGGCGACCGCGATGGCCACGGGCGAGACGAGACCGTCGTGGCCGGGGATGGGCGCTGCGATACCGCGGACGGGGAGGCCTACTCGAACGGGGACTGTGACGACGCGGATCCGGACGTGCACCCGGGTGCGGACGAGGTGCCCGACGACGGCGTGGATCAGGACTGCAACGGCTCCGATACGATCACGTGCATTCTCGACGCCGATCACGACGGCTACGGCACCGACGCCGGCACGACCGTGCTGGCCCCGGACGGGAGCTGCGACGCCGATGACGGCGAGTCGCTCGTCGACACCGACTGCGACGATCTTCACGCGGACGCACACCCCGGTGGCGTCGAGGTGCCCGACGACGGCATCGATCAGGACTGCAGCGGATCCGACACGGTCACATGTGTCATCGACGCCGATCACGACGGTTACGGCACCGATGCCGGCACGACCGTGCTGGCGGACGACGGGTCCTGCGATCAGGCCCAGGGCGAGGCGGACGACGAGACCGACTGCGATGACGACGACTCGGGCGTGCATCCCGGGGTGAGCGAGGTGCCCGACGACGGCATCGATCAGGACTGCAACGGCTTCGACACGGTCACCTGTGTCATCGACGCCGATCACGACGG
>JAFGRB010000320.1 GCA_016935365.1 Deltaproteobacteria bacterium | reverse complement strand
TGACATGGCAGGACTTCCACCTGCTGGATTGTGGCCTTGTCGGCCGCTACAATAAAGCCTGGGGCTTCAGCCCCAGGTTCAAGAAGGTAGAAATATTTACGCGCCCTGGAGGGGCGCAGCCATCTCTGCATCTTGGACAAAGCTCGAGATTGCCGCGCCCTTTCAGGGCGCATGATTGTGTTCATCGAATTCCTGTGGCTAAAGCCACAGGCCATATCCCATCGCTGCTTCGCAGCGAAAATCCGTATCTCGGAAACTGGCCAAGCCCTTCGGGGCTCTCGCTCACTGGTGCTCGGGCATGCCTACCGGCTGCTGCTCCAGTTGCTGATCTCGCGCCTCTCGACGGGCTCGAAGGCCGCGTCCAGGTACTCCAGCCAGGTCGGCGGGTAGCCCCCGACCTCGTCGTAAGCGCCACCGGGTACGCGGATGGCCGCCACCGCGCCCAGCGGCTCGTCGAGCACGACCAGCGAGCTCTGGTCCAGGTTGCAGTGGTTGGTCGACGAGAACACGAGCCGGAAGTGATCCTCGACCCGGCGCTGCTCGCCCCCGGCGTCGAAGACGGCCGAGACGAGCGGGCACGGGCAGACGGTCGACAGGATGACGATCACCGCACCCGACGGCGGGCAACGATAGTCCAGCTGGAGTCGGTCGCCGCCCTCGATCGCCACGTCCACGTGCACCGGAGAGAAGAGATCGTAGCGGCAGGTGCTGTAGGCCTGGTGGACCTCGCCCAGCTGGCTCCGGGGGTCCTGCCACACGGCCCGCATCTCGAAGCGGGCCTCGCCCGCGTTCCAGGCGTCGACGCTCAGCGTGTCCAGGTCCAGGACCCGCAGCGGCTCGACGGCCCGGCCCGAGGTGACCTCGAAGTCGGTGCGGAAGCTGACCGCGACCGGCGCGCCGTCCAGGTCGAAGCCCTGGGTGAAGGTGTAGCGGTAGACGCCGTCCTGCGCGCTGCCCTGCAGGCTGCGCTCGAAGCGCCCGGCCGAGACGGGCGCGGCCACGGACGCCGACGGCCCCAGCTCGAGCGACTCGATCCACTCGACCTCGACCGAGTCCTGCTCCCGCGGCAAGCGCTGCAGCCCGGGCCGCAGCGAGATGCGCCCCTTGTGCAGGTACTCCCCCAGCGCGTCTCCCGCCCGGCCGCACATGGAGCAGAGCTGGCAGCCCTCGGGCACCAGGATGCCGAAGCCCCCCTCGAGATCCACGTCGGCGCCGCCGGCCGCGTCGCCGCCATCCCGCCCGGCCTGGCCGTCCTCGCCCCCTCCGTCCCCGGCCCCCCCGCCCTGGCTGCAGCCGAACGGCGCGAGGAGGCATAGAGCCAGCCAGCACGCCACCCGGGCCGCGGCCTGCGGCCGAGTCTGCCCGCCAGCACGCATTGCGCCGGCTACAGGCCGCGTGCGTCTCTCATCGAGCCCCCGCATCGCTCCTCCCATCGTCAAGCTGCGCTCAGCCTCGCCCACAGCGCCTCGTCGATCGACTCGAGCGAGTCCAGGCGCAGATCGGCGATGGCCAGGCGCGGATCGGCGCGGTCCCGGCGCGCGGGCACGGCCACGGCCTTCATCCGGGCCGCCTTGGCCGCGATCAGCCCGGGGATCGAGTCCTCGAGCGCCACGCACGCACCCGGCTCGACGCCCAGCCCCTCGGCCGCGCGCAGGTAGACCATGGGGTGGGGCTTGCCGTACGGCAGCTCAGCGGCCGACTGGACGAAGTCGAAGCCGCCCGCCAGCCCCGCCGCGCCCAGACCGGCGCTGACCAGCTCGGCGTCCGAGGCCGTGGCCAGGCCGAGCTTGAGCCCCCGCCGGCGAAAGAAGGCCAGCGCCTCCCGCGCGCCCGGCATGGCCCGGCCCTCGGCCCCGAGCAGCGCCACGACCCGGGCGTGGATCCGCGCGGCCACCTCGGCCTGGTCCGGCGCGCGCCAGGGATGCTCGGCGTGGCGAAGCGCCACCACCTCCGCGAGCCCCATGCCCACGGTCCGAGCGCAGTCGGCCGGCTCGAGCCGGATGCCCAGCGAGCCGAAGACCTCCATCTCGGCCCGGGTCCACAGGGGCTCCGAGTCGAGCAGCAGGCCGTCCATGTCGAAGATGGCCGCCCGGATCATGGCGCGCTCAGAAGGTCACCCCGGTCATCTGGGGCGGCTGCGGCCGGGCGGCGTCGGGCACCGGCTTGCCGGCGAAGTCGACCGGAAAGGGCGTGGCGTGCAGGATGAGCTTCTTGGCCGCCCGCTTGCCGCCGCCGAGCGTCTTGATGGCCGCCCGGCCGCTCAGCGGCTCGAGGTCGGGGTCCTTCTCGATCAGCTCCGCGAAGATGAAGCCCTCCTCGGCCGCGGCCAGCAGGTGGCGCTCGGCCTCGCCGAGCTTGCCGCGGCGGGCCGAGACGATCGCCAGGTCGTAACGGGCCCGGCCCCGGGTTCGCCACTCGTCCGGCCCCTTGGCCATGGCCAGGGCGCGGCCGAAGAGGTCCTCGGCCTTGTCGTCCTTGCGCTCGAGCAGGTAGACGTAGCCCAGCCGGAGCAGGATCTCGCCGTAGCAGCGCGGGTCCCGGCACATGGGCAGCAGCAGGGCCTCGGCCTCGTCGAGCTTCCGGGCGTCGACCAGGCGGCTGGCGAGCTCCAGCTTGAGATCCAGGCAGTCGGGATCCATGTCGCTGGCCGTGCGGCTGGTGGCGATCGACTCCTCGAGCCGGCCCAGCCTGGCCAGCGAGTAGCCCTTCTGGGCGAGCGCGTAGGGGCTGCCGGGCACCATGTCCAGGACCTGCTCCCAGGTCTCCAGGGCCTCGGCGTAGCGGCCGGTGATGTTGAGGTGCTCGCCGAGCTGCATCGCGAAGATCAGCGCCCCCGGATGGACGCGGACCGCCTCCCGCAGCACCCGCGCCCCCTCCGCGCTGGAGCGAAAGCGGGTGGCCAGCCAGTAGCGGGCGATGTTCGCGTACGGCAGGTAGCCCTTGGCCCGCTGGGCCTTGCCCAGGGCCTCGGCCGCGGCCTGGTTCTCGAAGGCCAGCGCCTGGGCCAGGCTGAGCGCGGCCCAGGCCGCGGCGAAGTCCGGATCCAGCTCCACGGCCCGCTTGCAGCTCGAGCGCGCCTCGGCGATCCGCTGCGGGTCCAGGGTGAGCGAGGTGCGCAGCCCCAGGGGCTGATCGACCAGCACGGCGTAGCAGGCGAGGTAGGCCTCCACGGCCGGGCCCGAGCTCGAGTGCGGGTGCAGCCCGGCCGCGGCGGACGGCCCGGTGAGCCGCTCCGCGTGCAGATCGGCGAGGGCGGAGGCCATCAGCCGCCCGCCCTCCATCAGCGCGCGGGCCGTGTCGGCCGGCAGCGCGGCCCGCCTGTCGATGCGCTTGCCGCTGCGGGTGTCGAAGGCCGTGCAGACCAGGGTCCAGCCCCCGCCGGCGCGGCGCTGCAGGCTGCCGAAGGCCCCGCTGGCGGCGGCCAGGATGCGCACCGCCCGCAGGGCCTGGGCCGGCCGCCCCAGTGCCTCGGCGTCCATGCCGTGCCGGCGGGCGGCGGCCAGCACCTGCCGCAGGTGGAAGTGCTTGTAGCTGCCCGTGGCGAAGAGCTCGGCCCCGGCCCGATCGGCGATGCCCAGCGCGAGCTCGCGTCCGGCCGCGCCCTCGGCAAAGGGCGGCAGCACCACGGCCGAGATCCGGCGCAGGGGCGAGGCGGCCTCTGCGGCCAGCGCGCCCGCCGTGCTCCCCGTGAGCGCGAGAGCCAGCAGCGCTAGAAACAACGACCGACGTGAGCGTTCAGGGCATTTCAAGAACATCGCGCTTCGGCCCTTGCCAGAAAGGCCGCTTCGCGATGCGTGGCGATGCGTTGACACTGGTGGGTGAACGGTCACTGACCGACAAGCGGCGCCCATGGCTCAGCTCCCCTCCTCGGCAACCCGGCAGCAGAAGCTGCCGTCGTCGACCGCGATGTGGACCGTGTCATCCGGCTCGTCCCGGTCCAGCCTGAGCCCGTCGAAGCTGCCCTCGAGCCGATCGCCCGGCGTGTAGCCCACCTGCGAGAAGGTCACGCTGCCCGCCTGCGCGCCGGACATGCGGATCGTGCCCGGCTCGGTCGGATGCGGCCGCACGATCATGACGTCCAGCCCGCTGTCGGCCAGGTCGAAGCTCTCGGGCCCGCCGAGCTCGCTCTCCTCCCAGGTGAAGACCAGGCCGAAGACGCGCTGCATGTCCTTGGCCTCGAAGCCCCAGTAGGTCTTTTCCTCGAAGTCCATGGAGCTCACGACGCAGCGCTCCGCGAAGTCGAACTCCTGCCCGTCGGTCAGCGTGACGTGGGCCCGGACCGCGTACTCGCCCACGTCCTGCCCGTCACCGGAGCCGCAGCCCGAGAGCGCGAGCGCGCCGGCGACGGCCATGGCGAGGCACCGTTTCATGTGACCTGCCTCCTGTGTATTCGAGACGCCCGTCTCACCGCTGCATCCTATCCGCTCGGGCCGGCCTGCGTCCAGCCGTCTGTCACCCGGCCCTGAAGACCCACCCGGAGAGCGTGCAGACCAGAAGCGTGATCAGCACCGCGCCCACGAGCTCGAGCGCGAGTCCACAGCGGAACATCTGGGCCAGCCGGACCCGGCCGGTGCCGAAGACGATCGCGTTCGGCGGCGTGGCCGCGGGCAGCATGAAGGCGCACGAGGCGGCCATGGCCGCCGGGACCATCAAGGTCAGCGGCGGGATGCCCATGGCCTTGGCCGCGGGCGCCAGGATCGGCAGCATGGCGATGGTCGTGGCGGTGTTCGAGGTCAGCTCCGTCAGGCCGGCCATGAGCAGGCAGGTGGCCAGCACGACCAGCGGCACCGGCAGACCCGCCAGCACGAGCAGCCGCTGGCTGAGCCAGGCCGCGAGCCCGCTCTGCTCCATGCCGGCCGCCAGGGCGAATCCGCCGCCGAAGAGCAGCAGCACGCCCCAGGGCAGCTGGAGCGCCTGCGGCCAGTCGAGCGCGAAGCGGCCCCGGCGCACGTCGACCGGCAGGACGAAGAGCAGCAGGCCGGCCAGCATGGCGATGGTGGCGTCCGAGACGAAGGGCAGGAGCGGGCCGATGAGCGGCCGCCTCAGGATCCAGGCCGCGGCGCACAGGCCGAAGACGGCGAGCACGGTCCACTCGCCGCGCGTCACCGGGCCCAGGGCCTCGATCTCCGCGTCCAGATCGACCGGGATGCGGCCAGCGCCCCGCGGCAGCGGCGCGGCCACGCGCACCAGGTAGAGCCAGATCATCGGCACGAGCAGCACGACCAGCGGCACGCCGAGCAGCATCCACTGGCCGAAGCCGATCTCGACCTGCAGGAGCTTCTTCACGTCGCCCGCCAGCACGATGTTGGGCGGCGTGCCGATCAGCGTGCCGATGCCGCCGGCCGAGGCGGCGTAGGCGATGCCCAGCAGCAGGGCCGTGGCCAGCCTGTCGCCGGCCGGGTGATCGTCGAAGCCGCCCAGCACGGCCGTGGCGATGGGCAGCATCATCAAAGTGGTGGCCGTGTTGGACACCCACATTGACAGCAAGGCCGCAGCGCACATGAATCCGAGCACCAGCAGGGGCATCGACGCCTGCCAGCCGTCCTGGCGCCGGGAGCCGAAGAGCCGGATCGTGTGCAGGGCGATCCGCCGGTGCAGGCCCCACTTCTCCATGGCCAGGGCGATCAGGAAGCCGCCCATGAAGAGGAAGATGTTGTGGTCCGCGTAGCACGGCGCCACGTCCTCGCTCTTCATCACGCCCAGCAGGGGAAAGGCGACCAGCGGCAGCATCGAGGTGGCCGGGATGGGGATCGCCTCGCTCACCCACCAGCAGACCATGAGCAGGGCCACGGCGGCGACCTTCCAGGCGAGCGGGGACAGATCGGCCGGCGTGGGCAGCAGCAGGCAGGCCGCGAAGAGCAGCGGCCCCAGCCCGAGCCCGATCCAGCGCCCCCGGCCGGGCGTCCGACTGTCCGCGTCCCGGGCCATGCCGCATCAGATCCCGAAGGCCAGGCCCACGACGAGCTCGGCCCAGGTGGCGAGAGCGCAGCGCACAGCGGAGAGATTAGCCCCGATTGCCGGGCTCGGCAAGGGAGCGGGGCGAGCCGGCGAGCCGTGCCGGACGCTTGTCAGGGAGGGCCGGTCGAGGATACGATGGCCCTCATGAAAGCAAAGATCCTCGGTCGGTGCCATCGGGTGGCGTGGACAGCTGCGCTGCTCCTGCTCTGCTGCGAGCAGCCGGGCGACCCGCGACCGGCTGTCGATCAGCCGAGAGACGACGGTCAACCGGCTGTCGATCTGCCGAGCCACAGCGAACGCTTGGCCGTCGAGCAGCCGAGCGACGGCGAACGCCTGGCCGTCGAGCAGACGGGCGACGGCGAGCGCCCGGCTGTCGAGCTGCCGAGAGACGCCGGGCGACCGCCCGTCGAGCGGCCCGAGCCGAGCGAGGAGGACCGCCTCTGGCGAGCGATCGCCGATCTCGGCAGCCCGGAGACGCGCGAGCCCGCCAAGCGGGTGCTGAGAGACGCCGGGCGGAAGGGCTTCGATCTCTGCCTGAAGGCGGCCCGGATGGGCGAAGAGATGGTCGTGCAGGACTATGCCGGCTTCGAGATGGGCCTGATCGGCATCTCGACCGTGATGACGACCTCGATGCGCCGGGAAGCGGAGCTGACGGGATCGCCCGGAAACGACGTGGCCGGCCCGGAGGCCGCCGGCCTGGCCGCGGTCATCCTGTCCGAGCATCCCGACTGGCAGGCCGAGCTGCTGCGCTCGGCCGACATGTTCGAGCGCCAGCTCGCCCTGCTGAGCACCTTCGGGGACATGGAGCGCTTCGAGCAGACGCTGGACTTCGTGATGGCCCAGCCGGACACGATGCTGCCGCGCATCGGACAAATGCTGCACGCCTCCACCTGCCCGGAGCGGATCCGGACCAAGGGCCTGGCGCTGGCGCACCGCAGCCAGCGCGCGGTCGACGTCCTGGACGGCGAGCTCAAGGGCGAGCTGGTGACCTGCCTGCAAGGCGGCCGCTGCGGTCACTACTTCGATGGGTACGGCAGCGATCCGCGCCTGATCCTGACGCAGCCCGACGGCAAGCTGGCGCTCTCGCCGCGGGCGAGCCTGGATCTCTACGCGGCCCTGCGGGCCCAGAAGACCGAGAATGTCAAACCCGTCCTCTCGCTGCGAGACTCCCTGTTCGACATGCTCGCCGACCTGGCCGTCGGCGAGGAGACGCGCAAGAAGATCGCCGCCGCCCTGGCCGCCGATCTGCCCGAGCTCGAAGGCGCCGAGCGGGACCTGCTCGCCGCCCGGTTGATCAACGCCGGCTTCGAGACCGCGCACCGGCCGGTGCTCCGGCCCGGCGAGCCCGATCAGGATGTCGTCTTCGAGGCCATGCTGCGAGGGGGCGCCAAAGGCGCCCGCGAGGCGGTCTTCGAGCGGGTCTTCTGCCGCTATTGGCCCGGCGACACCGCCGAGCTCGGCTTCGCGGCCAGCGCCGGCGCGGCCGATCTGGCAGCCGAGATCGCCACCCGCTGCCCCGGCGACGTGGTCGCGGCCACGGCCGCGCTGGTGCGCCTGCAGGACGCGCGGGCCAGGCGCTTCCTGGAGCCCTCCGTGCGCGCGCTGTCGATCATGGACGGTCCGCCGACGAGCTCCAACCTCGTGGCCGGCGAGGCGCTCGGCGCTGCGCTCCACGACAGGGGCACCGCGGAGATCGGCTTCGAGCTCGAGTGCCTGGCCAAGAGCTACCCGAGAGCCAGGAGCCTGCTGGCCGCCTGGAAGCGCGGCCGCGCGGAGGAGAAGAGATGAACGCGCGCAATCTCTCGATCGCCTGCGCGCTCGCCGGGCTCGCGCTGGCCGCGCCGCTTCCGGCCGACGGGGATCCCCCTCGCCAGGAGGCTTCGGGGGCCGACGACATCTGGCAGGCCGTGCTGGACGTCACCAGGCCCGACCAGGCCTCGAGGGCCCGGGCCGAGGAGCACCTGAAGCAGGCGGGCCCGGCGGGCGTCCGGGCGCTCCTCCGGGCCGCCAGCCTCGGTTGTTTGAGAAACGTGATCCTGAGCGCCCTCACCGAGCTCGGCTACGAGCCGACGAAACATGAGACCTTCGGCGTCAGGCCGACCAGGCCGCCCGGAGCGGCCGCGATGGCCGTGCGCCTGCTGAAGCGGGATGCCGAGCTGCAGGACGCCTACCTCGCCTCGCCGAACCCGCTGGAGCGCTATTTGGCCCTGGCCAGTCTGATCGACGATCCGGCCCGGCTGGACGCTGCGATCTACCCCGCTGCGGCCGGCATGGATCGCCAGACCAGCCTGCAGCTCGACAAGCTCTCCTCCTTCGTGAGGCAGCGCGGCCTGGAGCCCGGGATCGAGGACGCGATCCTCGTCAAGCTCAAGGCCGTGCAGCGCGAGATACAGCAGGCCGACGTCGACGAGCAGCTCGACATCGGGGACCTGGTCGCGGGCTTCGTCCGCGGGCACTGCCAGGTCGACGTCTGCGATTCGCGCTCGATCCGCATCTACCGCGGCCGCAACAGGTCCTCCGTGTCCATCAGCCACCCCGAGGCGATCGAGATCTACCGGCGGGCGTCGGAGCGCGGCGTGCGCCCGGCGCTCTTGCTGTGGCCGCTCTTCAAGTTCAAGAGCAAGCACATGAAGCCGGCGGCCGAGCTGCTGATCCGCGACCTCCCGAAGCTCGACGAGAAGATGCGCAAGCGGATGGCCACCCTGATGGTCAACGCCGGCTTCGAGGTCCCGGTCGAGATCGAGATCGATCGCAAGGCCCCCGGCTGGAGCGGGGTGGAAAAAGAACGGCGCGAGGCCGCGATCCGCCAGGGATCGCAGCAAGCCCGGGAGGCGATCGAGGCGATCGTCTTCTGCCGGTCCGGGGCGGATGGCTGGATCCCCTTGCTCGGCTACTCGGGCGAGGCCCGGAGCGCCGAGCTGGCGGCCGAGCTGGCCGAGCGCTGTCCCCTGGCCCGGGCGTACGCCGCGGCAGCCCTCGTGCGCCTGCAGGACCCGCGGGCGCTCGGCCTGCTCGAGCCCGCCCTGAAGCGACCGGGCGCGGCCCGCTTCCATCTCGAGCGGGCCGTGCTGGAGCGCGGCACGCCCGAGCTCCGCGCCGAGCTCGCCCGGCTTGCGGCCGGCAGGCTCGCGGGCGCCGTGCGCCTGCAGGCCATCCTGAGCAAGCGCAGGCCGGCGAGCAAGGACCGCGCTCCCCTGAAAGGCGGCGGCGCACGGAGGTGACGCATGGAACTCGCAGTCGGACAGAAGATCCTCGCCTGGTGGACCGACGGCTACTGGTACGAGGCCACGGTGGAGGCCGTGACCGACGACGGCGTGGCGATCGTCTACGACGACGGCACGCAGAGCACGGTCCAGCTCGACTGGATCGTCGCCGAGCAGGAGCCGACGATCGAGACCCGGCTCGAGGTCGGCGCGCGCATCGAGGCGATGTGGACCGATCTCAAGTGGTACGCGGGCGAGCTCAAGGCGATCCGCGGGCGGCTGTTCCAGGTCGCCTGGGACGACGGCACGCTGCGCTGGGTCGACGAGGCGTACATCCGCCCCGAGGGCGGCGAGCCGGAGGAGGAGGAGGCGCCGGCGCCGGAGCCCTTCGTCCCGCCCGAGGCCGTGCCCTTCGAGGTCGAGCCCGCGATCGTCGCCCAGCTCGAGCGGGTGTGGCGATGGGCGCACCGCCACGCCGAGGCGGCGCCCGAGCTGACGCCGCAGGGGCTCGAGCTGGATCGGATCCTGGCCATCGAGCGCGAGGTCAGCTTCCCCTACCCGAACGACCTGCGCACGCTGCTCCACTTCTGGCCGGCGGGCAGCTCGGTCGCCCAGTACTACTTCCTGTCGCCGGAGCGCATGGTGATGGAGCACGGCTTCTTCGCCTCGGAAGCCGAGACCTGGGCGAAGGAGGTGCCCGGGGACAGCGAGGCGATGAAGGTCGCGTCGCACGGCTGGATCCCCTTCGCCAACGACTTCGGGAGCGGGCGCCTGGCGCTCGATCTCGATCCCGGCCCGGCCGGGCAGGTCGGCCAGGTCGTCCAGGTCTACCCGGGCGACAACCGGCCCATGGCCGCCTCGCTCGAGGCGCTGCTCAGCGAGTTCGCCGACATGGTCGAGCGCGGCGAGATCGAGGACAAGGACCTGCAGTTCCCCGAGGAGATCTACAAGGTCGTGGCCGGCGGCGGCATCCCCGAGCCCTGAGCCCACGGCGGCGCGAGAAGGCACCGGATCTCGGATCGATCGCATGGCAGCACCGCCTACAGTCCTGGTCACCGGCGCGAGCGGCTTCATCGGCGGCCGCCTGGCCGTCGCCCTGCGGCAGCGCGGCTACCGCGTCCGGGCCCACTTCCGGCCGGGCGACGACGCGGGCGCGCTCGAGCGGGCCGGCGTCGAGTGCTTCGCCTCCGACATCTGCGATCGCGACTCTCTCGAGCGGGCCGCCCGGGGCTGCGAGGGCGTCTTCCACGTCGCCGGCAACGTGTCGTTTCGCAGGCGCGACCGCGCGCTGCAGCGCCGGGTGAACGTCGAGGGCACCCGCGCGGTGCTGGCCGCCTGCCGGCGGGCGGGCGTCCGCAGGCTGGTGCACACCAGCACGGTCAACACCCTGGGCCCGGCAAGGCCCGCGGGCGCGCTGGCCGACGAGGACACGCTTTTCGACCCGCGCGGCTGCGGCCTGCACTACGCCGAGACCAAGAAGCAGGCCGAGGACCTGGCCCTGGCCGCCGGCCGGGACGGGCTGGAGGTGGTCGTGGTCCACCCCGGCACGGTCTTCGGCCCCGGCGACCGCTTCGCCAACGCCGGCAGCTACATCCTGGCCATCGCCCGGCTGCCGGTGCTCCTCTCGCCCGCGGGTGGCACGAACTGCGTGCACGTCGACACGGTGGTCGAGGGCCATATCGCCGCCTTCGAGCGGGGCCGCGCGGGCCAGCGCTACATCCTGGGCGGGCAGAACCTGCGCTACCGGGAGATCTTCGCCACCATCGCCGCCGCGCTCGGCAAGCCCGCGCCGATCGCGACGCTGCCCACCTGGCTGGCGGCCCCGGCGGCCGCCGTGCTGGAGCGACTCTTCGACCGGCTGGGCATCGAGGCGAACCTGTCGGCCGAGGCGGCCCGCGCGGGCGGGATGCTGCTCTACTACTCGAGCGCCAGGGCGGAGCGCGAGCTCGGCCTGCGGCCGCTGCCCTTCTCGCGGGCGGTCCGAGAGGCGGTCGACTGGTACAGGCGGGAGGGGAGGATCTAGGACCCGTTCCCGGTTCCTGGTTCCAGGTCTAATTCTCGGCATGCCGGCGTTCGGCAGCCACGCGGACGTACTACTGGTAAGGGCTCAGTCCTCGCGAAAAACCAGATCGAATGCCAGCGCAGCGGCCAACACCATTCGCCTGAGCGCCGGGCTGGGCTCGGCGCTCTCGTCCCAGCAGAGCAGGTAGTCGTCGGCCGTGCCCAGAAGCTCCCTTCCCAGCCCGGCCCACTTCTGGGTCAGCTCGCCCAGCCGCGCCCCCGAGGCGTCCTCGATCGCACACGGCTGCCTGAAGGCCGCCACTTGCAGCCGGGCCAGGTCGATGCCCTGGGGGTTCTGGATCAGCATGCGCTTGTCGCCCAGCAGCGGCAGGCGCAGCAGGATCTGCCCCAGTCGCCTCCCCTGCCCGTCCGCGACCGCGATCCGATCGCGCATGAATCCGATCTCCCGCTCCATCTCGACGATCGCCCGCCCGTCTATCTCCTCGACCCGCACGCGAAACGGCCTCGGCGCGCTGAAGCCCGCCAGGCGCAGCACCCGCCGGCGCGGCCCCAGCTCCTCCCGCGCCCGCCCGACGAGCACGCCCCCCCTGTCCTGCAGCTCGAAGGCGCGCGCGGCGCGCGGCTCCGACTCGAGCTGGTGGATGAAGACCGCCCCTTCGTCCAGCACGCGAAATCCCGTCTGCATGACGACACCTCGACTGTCAGATTGGCACCATCTACCGCCCGGCTCCACGTCGCTCCATCTTCCGGACCCTCTCGCGCAGGCATCGGATCTCCTCGCCCCCGGGGGCGGGCTTCCAGCCCGCCTCTGCGGCCGCCTGGCCGATCTCCGCCAGCGCCTCGACGAGGTGCTCGGCATCCTCGATCGCGCAGGCCAGCCGGACGGCCGCCGCGAAGGCTCCCTGCTGCGCGCAGTCCCTGGCCGCCATGCCGAGCCGCGTCTCGGACAGCCGCCCGTTCTCGGACAGCCGCCCGTTCTCGGCCAGCCCGATCAGGCGCTCGCACTCGCCTGCCTCGCTCAGGATGTCCGCGATCTCGTCCACCCGACGCTCGGGCGAGCCTTTCTCGCCGAGCGCCTCGTCCACGAGCGCCAGGGCGCGCGCGCGCTCGCCGAGGCCGAACAGGATGCGCGCGGAGCGCACGAGAACAGACGCTCGACTTTCATCTGACCGCGCAGCCCGGATCGCGCGGTCCAGGTACGCGCCGGCCTGCTCCGCCCGGCCTGCGCTGCCCGCCCGCTCGGCCATCTCGATCAGGCAGGCGGCCAGGAAGACGGGCTTCGAGATGCGCCCCGTCATCTCGAGGGCGCTCTCGTGTCCGCCTTCCTCGATCCGGCCCACGGCCAGGTCGCAGAAGATCCACGCCCGCTCCCGCTCTTCGAGGTCCACCGCCAGCTCCAGCGCCCCGGCCAGATCCCCCGCCCGGTCGCAGGCGACGGCCAGCCTGGATCGCAGGTTGCGGACGCCGCAGACCGGACAGGCCGATAGCTCGCTGAGCAGGTCGCAGGCCTCGCCGACGCGGCCCCGCTCGATGAGCGCCGAGCCTAGCTTTCCGAGCAGGGCCGAGCGCGTGATCCACATGGCGTGAAAGCCCGGCAGCTCGGGCTGCTCGCGGGCGAGCGCGAGCGCCGTCTCGAGATCGCCGAGCTCGAGAACGATCCCGAAGACCCTGGCCCTGACGTCCACCTTGTGCGCGAAGGTGCGGTGCATCATGCGCTGGACCCGGGTCATGTGCGCATCGTCCGCCCAGCGCAGAGACGCCATCGCGATCTCGCGCGCCTCCTTTCCATGGCCGATCTTCTTCTGCGCCTCGGCGACGAGCAGGAGGGCATCGGAGCGCGGGATGCGCTCCTGCTGCGTCCTGGCGATCTCGAGCGCCTCGACGACGAGACCGGCTGCTCTCTCGCTCCGGCCGTCTGCATGTCGAGCTGCGGCCAGGTCGCAGAGCAACGCCACCCGGGCGTAGGCCATGCGCTCGCCCATCTCGCCGGCCACGGCCTCCGCCCGCGCCAGCTCTCCCGTATCCAGGTAGAGCTGCCCGAGCCGCACCAGCGGCTCGTTGCCCTCCGAGGCCGACGCCAGCTCGAGGGCCCGGGCGTGCTCGCCCCTGGCCGCGAGCGCGCGCGCCACCGCGGCCTCGGCCGCCGGCCGCCAGAACTCGCCCTCGATCTGCCCGATCAGCGCCTGCGCCTCCGCCAGCCGGCCCGCCCCGGCGAGCCCCCCGGCCACGACATGCCGCGCGTGATCGACGTCGTAGGGCTTGCAGTCCCCGAGCAGCAGGCGCGCGCAGGACAGGATGTCCCCGCGCCGGCAGCCCTCGGCAGGACCACCGGGCGCGGTGCCCTCGGCCCGGCCGTGCGGCGAGCCGACAAGGAGCAGCATGCCGGCGATCAGGACGCGGCCCACTCGGTCCTCCGGACGGCCGTGCCGTCGAATTGACGTCGACGTACCAGATCGCCAATAATAACCGTGACGATCCCAATCCGCACGCAAATATGAAGGAGCATGCCATGTCAAGGATCTTGCGTCTGCTCGCGATCTGCCTCGCTGCCCTGCTCGCCGTCGCCTTCGTACAGTGCGGCAGCGACAGCATAGCTCCGATCTGCGACGCGAACACCTGCCACGGCCACGGGACCTGCGACGACTCGAGCGGCGCGGCGGTCTGCACCTGCGACGAGGGCTGGGGCGGCAGCACCTGCGACCAGTGCGCCGAGGGCTACGAGGACTATGGCGACGGCGAGTGCCGGCTCTCGGATCCCTGCGCCGTGGCCGACTGCGCCTCCCGGCACCGCGACTGCACCAACGAGCAGGGCACGGCGGTCTGCGGGGACTGCCAGGCCGGCTACCACGAGAGCCAGGACGAGTGCGTGCTCGACGAGACCTGCGGCCCCAACAGCTGCAACGGGCACGGCGCGTGCGACGACTCGAGCGGATCCGTGGTCTGCACCTGCGATCCCGGCTATAGCGGCAGGTTCTGCTCCTGGTGCGCCCAGGGCTACGAGGACTACGGCGACGGCGAGTGCCGGCCCTCGGACCCCTGCGCCGGGTCCGACTGCGCCGCGCAGAACCGAGAGTGCACGAACGACCAGGGCGCCGCGGTCTGCGGCGACTGCCTGCCGGGCTATCACGACGAGGACGGCTCGTGCGTCGCCGATCTGACCTGCCAGCCGGACTCCTGCAGCGGTCACGGGGAGTGCGACGACACGGACGGCGTGATCTGCATCTGCGACGAGGGCTACCGGGGAGATCACTGCGAGGCCTGCGATCTCGGATACCAGGACTACGGCGACGGCGAGTGCCGGCCCTCGGACCCCTGTGCGAGCGCCGACTGCGCCGCGCAGAACCGCGAGTGCACGAACGACCAGGGCGCCGCGGTCTGCGGCGGCTGCCTGGCCGGCTTCCACGACGATGCCGGGGACTGCGTCGAGGACACGAGCTGCGGTCCTGCGAGCTGCAACGGCCACGGGAGCTGCGACGACACGGGCGGCACGGTGGTCTGCACCTGCGATCCCCTCTACACCGGCGAGCACTGCACCGATTGCGTGGCGGGCTACACCGACTACGGCGACGGCGAGTGCCGGCCCGAGGACCCCTGCGCCGGAGACGAGACCTGCGCGGCCGAGATGCGCGCGTGCGAGAACGTCGAGGGCGTGGCCAGCTGCGGCGACTGCCTGGCGGGCTACCACGAGGAGGAAGGCGCGTGCGTCGAGGACCTCGAGTGCCTGCCCACGAGCTGCAGCGGGCACGGCGACTGCGACGACGCCGGCGGAGAGGTGATCTGCACCTGCCTCGACGGCTACAGCGGCGATCACTGCGAGGACTGCGCGGACGGCTACACGCACTGGCCGCCGGACGGGGAGGACTGCGTGCCCGATCCCTGCCAGCCCGATCCCTGCGACCTGCCGCACGCGAGCCCCGACGGCTGCGTGCAGACCGGAGAGCAGAGCTACGTCTGCGCATGCGAGAGCGGATACGAGTGGGACGGCGAGGCCTGCGCGCCCGGCTGCCGGGATGTGGATCACGACGGCTACGGCGAGGGCCCCGGCTGTCTGGGCGCCGACTGCGACGACCGGAACCGCAGCGTGTACGAGGGGGCGCCGGAGCTCTGCGACGGGCTGGACAACGACTGCGACGACGAGACGGACGAGGACTTCCCGCTGCTCGGCGCGGCCTGCGACGGCGCGGACAGCGACGAGTGCGAGAACGGCACGACCACCTGCATGCCGGACGGCTCCGGCGTCGAGTGCGTCAACGAGTCGGTGACCGACATCCCCGAGCTCTGCAACGGCGAGGATGACGACTGCGACGGAGAGACGGACGAGGACTTCCCGCAGCTCGGCACGGCCTGCGACGGCGCGGACAGCGACGAGTGCACAAACGGCACCTACACATGTATGGCGGACGGATCCGGCGTGGAGTGCGTCAACGAGTCGGTGACGGACATCCAGGAGGTGTGCGACGGCGCGGACAACGACTGCAACGGCACGGCCGACGATCCCTTCATCACGGGCGGCAGCGTGACCTACGACGGCGGGCCGTACGCGGCGGACGCGGGCAAATCCCTGGGCGACTCTTGCGGCACCGGGAACTGCTTCGGCGGCACGGTGGTCTGCACGACCGACGGCACGGGCCTGACCTGCGACACGCTGGGCAACGCGTCTCCCGAGACCTGCGACGACGAGGACCAGGACTGCAACGGCGCGGCCGACGACCCATTCGTCTCGGGCGGCGGCATGCCCTTCGACGGCGGTCCGTACCCGGGCGACGCGGGCAAGTACAAGGGCGATGCCTGCGGCACGGGGGCGTGCGCCAACGGTACGTTGGTCTGCCTGAGCGATGGGAGCGGGCTCACCTGCGACACGCTGGTCAGCGCCGCGTCCGAGCTCTGCGACGATGCGGACAACGACTGCGACGGCACGACCGACGATCCCTTCATCGACGGGACCGTGATCTACGACGGCGGCCCGTTTGCCGGCGATGCGGGCAAGCAGCTCGGCGAAGCTTGCGGCACCGGCGCATGTGCAAACGGCCTGGTCGTCTGCACGACGGACATGCTGGGCCTGACCTGCGACACGCTGGTCAACGCCACGCCCGAGACCTGCGACGACGCGGACCAGGACTGCAACGGCACGGCCGACGACCCGTTCGTCTCCGGCGGCGGCATGCCATTCGACGGCGGCCCGTACCCGGGCGACTCCGGCAAGGTCAAGGGCGATGCCTGCGGCACGGGATCCTGCGCGAACGGACAGGTCGTCTGCAAGACGGACGGCTCCGGTCTCACCTGCAACACTCTCGATAGCGCCGCGCCCGAGACCTGCGACGACGCGGATCAAGACTGCAACGGCACGGTCGACGACCCCTACGTCGACGGGACCGTGACCTACGCCGGCGGCCCCTACCCGCCGGACGCGGGCAAGATCAAGGGCGATGGATGCGGCACGGGATCCTGCGCGAACGGCCAGGTCGTCTGCACGACGGACGGCTCCGGTCTCACCTGCAACACCCTGGGCAGCGCGGCGCCCGAGCTGTGCGACGACGCGGACAACGACTGCGACGGCGAGACCGACGATCCCTTCACCGACGGGAGCGTGACCTACGACGGCGGCCCCTACCCGCCGGACGCGGGCAGGATCAAGGGTAACTCTTGCGGCACAGGCGCCTGCTTGGCCGGCACGGTCGTCTGCACGGCGGACCTGCTGGGCCTGACCTGCTCCACCCTGGGCAACGCAGCGCCCGAGCTGTGCGACGACGCGGACAACGACTGCGACGGCACGACCGACGATCCCTTCATCGCCGGCGGGCCCGTGGTCTACGACGGCGGCCCGTTCCCGCCGGACGCGGGCAAGCACAAGGGCGATGCCTGCGGCACGGGCAATTGCGCCGGCGGTGCGGTCGTCTGCACGGCGGACCTGCTGGGCCTGACCTGCGACACCCTGGACAATGCGGGTTCCGAGACCTGCGACGACGCGGACCAGGACTGCAACGGCACGACCGACGATCCCTTCGTCGCCGGCGGGCCCGTGGTCTACGACGGCGGCCCGTACGCGCCGGACGCGGGCAAGCACAAGGGCGACGCCTGCGGCACGGGCGACTGCGCGGGCGGCACGGTCGTGTGCACGGCCGACGAGGCCGGTCTCACCTGCGACACGCTCGGGAGCGCCGCGGCCGAGCGCTGCGACACCCGGGACAACGACTGCAATGGCATGCAGGACGACCCTTTCATGCCGGGCGGCGCGCAGCCGTACGACGGCGGGCCGTATCCGCCTGACGCGGACAAGTACCTGGGCGAGGCCTGCGGCACGGGCGACTGCGCCGGCGGCCTGGTCGTCTGCCTGTCCGACGAGAGCGGCCTGACCTGCTCCACGCTCGGCGCGGCCTCGGGCGAGGTCTGCGACAGCGCGGACAACGACTGCAATGGCGTGTCGGACGACACCGCCGGCTGCGCCTGCGTGCACGCCCTGTGCACGGAGGACGAGCCGCTGTGGAGCGGCTGCAGCACCTGCGTCACCCAGATCTGCACCATCGACCCGGCCTGCTGCAGCACGGCCTGGGACAGCACCTGCGTCACCGACGTGCGCACGGTCTGCGGCAGCCTCACCTGCCCCGAGTCCGCGGGCAGCTGCGCCCACAGCCTGTGCGTGCCCGGCGTGCTCATGGACTCCGGCTGCGACGCCGCCCAGGCGGACTGCGTGAGCCAGATCTGCGCGCTCGACTCATGGTGCTGCACCATGGACTGGGACAGCATCTGCGTCTTCGAGGTGGACACGGTCTGCGGCCTCAACTGCAACTGGCCGTAAGCCCTGGCCCGGCGCTGGACAGGCGCCGGCCGCGGCGAGACAATGAGCGCTCCCCGGCGTCGATCGACGGCCGCCGGGCACGGAGCGCCGCATGAACCCGGAAGCGCCAGAACATTCGCCCGCCCGCTATCACGGCCAGGTGGCCTACATCTACGCCTTCGACCTGGCCTACGAGATGCGCCGCGAGCCCATCGAGCAGGTGCTGGGCCGGACAGCCGAATCCTACGCCATCGGCCCGGGCAAGCGCGGCCCGAAGTACTACATGTTCTACCGGCCCCAGCGGGTCGACCTGCCGCCATGGGAGCGCCGGGTCCACGGCCGCCCGGTCGAGATCCGGCTCCAGGTCAAGCTTTTCTCCATCGGGGCGATGAGCATCCGGGTCTGCGTCCCGTTCGAGGACGCCTCGATCTCCGACCTGGTGGCCTACCACGACCTCGAGCTCGACGGCGCGAGCCTGGAGCAGGAGGTGGCGGCGCTCGCGGAGCAGCTCCGGCAGGCGCTGCTGCCCCACTGCATCCGGCCGGTCGAGCGCCTGCGGGTGGACGAGGCCTACACGGTCTTCTGCCTCCATGGGCTGCCGGCCGAGGGCAGCGTCCAGGCCCCCAGGGCCGAGGACTGGCTGGCCGCCCATCGCCGAGAGGTCGCCGGCCTGCTGACCCAGGAGGAGGACGCGGCCCTGCTGTCCGACCAGGAGGCGTCCGAGTCCACCGGCCACTACCTCAGCTACTACGACTCGGACCTGGTGGTCCCGGACTGGGACGCCGCCCTCGTGGTCCACGCGCCCGAGGGGCTCGACGAGATCCTGCACGTCATGGAGCTCGCTAACGTGCAGCTCGCCGAGCTCGCGGCCTACGATCTCCTGCTGGACGGCGCGGTGGACGCAGCCTACCGGGACATGCGCCAGCGGGCGCGCAGCCGGACCACCGTCCGCCGCGGCCTGCGCGAGATCCGCATCGACATGGCCCGCCTGGCCGACGAGCTCGGCAACATCACCAAGTTCTTCGGCGACTGGCACCTGGCCCGCATCTACCAGCAGCTGTCCGAGCGCTTCCACCTGTCCGACTGGCAGCGGACCGTCGAGGAGAAGTCCCACACCCTCGAGGAGCTCTACGAGATCCTCGAGCGGGAGCGCAGCAACCTGTGGATGGTCGTGCTGGAGGCGACCATCGTCGGGCTCTTCGTCCTGGACGTCGTGCTGCTGCTGCTCAGCATCGGCTCGCACTGACCCAGGACCTCCATACATCGAGCTGGAATCCAGATGACAGGTGACAGCACACAAGTAGCAGAACCAGGCTCGAGCAGCGATGTCCTGGAGGGGACCCTCGAACGCATCGTCTACTGCAACGAGGAAAACGCCTGGAGCGTGGTTCGCCTGGCGGTGGATGGCAGGCGGGATCCGGTGACGGCGGTGGGCAAGCTGCTGGGCGTCCAGCCCGGGGAGAGCCTGCGACTCCTTGGAAGGTGGGTCCGCGACCACAGGTACGGCGAGCAGTTCCACGCGGAGACCTACTTCACCACCAGGCCCGCCACCCTGGTGGGCGTGGAGAAGTACCTCGGCTCCGGGCTCATCCGGGGCATCGGCAAGCAGATGGCGTCCCGGATCGTCAAGCACTTCGAGATGGACGCCCTGGAGATCATCGAGAGCCATCCCGAGAGGTTGACCGAGGTAGCTGGGATCGGACCGGTCCGCTCAAGCCGTATACGACAGGCATGGGCGGAGCAGCGAGAGATGAAGGAGGTGATGATCTTCCTCCAGTCCCACGGCGTCTCGACGACGTACGCCGTGAAGATCTACAAGAGGTACGGGCCGCGGTCCATCGCCGTGGTCAAGGAGAACCCCTACCAGCTCGCCGTGGACATCTTCGGCATCGGGTTTCTAAAAGCGGACAAGATCGCCTCCAGCCTCGGGATCGCTGCCGACTCTCCGAGACGGGCCGAGGCGGGCGTTCTCCACGTGCTGGGCGAGCTTTCCGACGAGGGGCACGTCTTCTGCCCCCTCGAGGAGCTCGTGGAGCGGGCGGTCGCCGTGCTGGAGATCGAGGCGGCCGTCGTCGAGAAAGCCATTTCCGACCTGGGATCATCCGGCTCGCTGGTGATCGAGACGCTCGATCACGGCGAGGCCATCTATCTCGGATCACTGCACGCCTGCGAGACAGGGGCGGCCTGGATGCTCCGGGCCATCCTCGGAGCGGAGGCGAGCCGCATCGAGATCGACGTCGAGCGGGCCCTCGTCTGGTTCGAGGAGCAGGGTCGCATCCGGCTCGCCGACCGGCAGAAGGATGCCGTCAGGAAGGCGATTTCCAGCAAGGTGCTGGTCGTCACCGGCGGGCCGGGGACCGGCAAGACGACCATCATCCATGCCATCATCCGCATCCTGGAGAAGAAGGGACGCCGCATCATGCTGTGCGCTCCGACTGGCCGGGCCGCCAAGCGGATGACCGAGACCTCCGGCAGGGAGGCCAGGACCATTCACCGGCTCCTGGAGTTCGCGCCCAGGAGCCAGCGGTTCGAGCGGAACGCCGAGCGCCCCCTGGATGCCGACCTGGTGGTGGTCGACGAGGTGTCCATGCTCGACACCGTGCTGCTCTACCACCTGCTCTGCGCTCTGCCTTCTCGCTGCCAGCTCGTACTGGTGGGTGACGTGGATCAGCTCCCGTCAGTAGGCCCGGGCAACGTCCTCCGGGATCTGATCCGCTCCTGTGCAGTCGAGGTCGTCACCCTCGACGAGATATTCCGCCAGGCCCGGCAGAGCCTCATCGTGCTCAACGCCCACCGGGTCAACCAGGGCAGCTTGCCCGTATCCGGGCGAGAAGGCGACGACTCGGCCGACTTCCACTTCGTCGAGCGGGACGACCCCGAGCGGGCGCTCGCCACCATCAAGGAGCTGGTCTCGGTCCGCATCCCACTCCGATACGAGCTCGATCCCCTGGACGACATCCAGGTGCTGACGCCCATGCACAAGGGGCTGCTGGGCGTGGCCCGCCTCAACGCGGAGCTTCAGAGCCTGCTCAACCCGGCAGGCGAGGCTCTTGGCACAGGCGGGGACGCGTTCCGCACAGGCGACAAGGTCATGCAGATCCGGAACAACTACGAGCTGGACGTGTTCAACGGCGACATCGGAAAAGTGGAGTCCGTCGATCCGGTCGAGCGGCAGGTGCTGGTGCGAATCGAGGGCCGGGTCGTCCGTTACGACCGCGCGGACCAGAACGAGCTCGTCCTGGCCTACGCCTGCTCCATTCACAAGGCCCAGGGCAGCGAGTATCCTGCAGTGGTCATCCCTGTTCACACCCAGCACTACGTGATGCTCCAGCGCAACCTTCTCTACACGGGCATCACCCGGGGGCGGCGGCTGGTCGTCCTGGTGGGGAGCAAGCGGGCCGTGGGGATCGCAGTCAGGAACAACAAGGTCAGGAAGCGGCATACCAGGCTGGCCGAGAGACTGAGCGGGCATCTCTGATACGGGAGCAGCGGCTCGTACACCCCTACCTCGAGGACACCAGATCGCCCAGCGGGCCTCGGAGCTCGTCGGGTACGGTGACGGTGCGATAGCGCCGGCCGCCCTTTCTCCTCACACCGACGTAGGCGAGCCCATGCTGGCGCAGCCGTCCAAGCACGGATGCGGGCGGCCTCTCGTCCCAGAACCACCCGTCACCCTCGTCGGGGCCGAATTGCCTGGTGACCACGGAGGCCTTCTCCTCCCCTCCCCGCTCCATCAAGAGCGCGAGGCAGTCGCGCTCGCGATCCGTAAGCTCGCTCCCCACGATCCTCGACAGGACTTCCGGGTCTCGAAGACGCCTGTCCACCTCCGCCTCCCGCTCCGCTCTGCGCTTTCGCTTCTCCAGACCCAGGACCTTGACCACGGAGTCGAGCCACGGCACGGGCAACGCTCTGAGCAGTGCCCGGAGCGAGCTGTCCCTGGGAAGGGGCCGCGACTCGGCATCTGCCTTCTTCTGCAGCTCGAACCCGGCCACCAGCGCGTCCACCATGGAGGGCAGGATGAAGCCGGCCGCCTCGACACCATCCAGGTCGATCCCATGCCCCGCATCCTCGACAGGAATCTCGAACTCCACCAGGTTTCCTTCTTTCTCGGCGATCGCAAAGGCAAGGCCGGAGATCTCCCGGTTCAAGATGAACTCCTGGATCCGGATCCTGGGCTCGGCCGCCATAGCTCGCCTGGCTCTCTCCGGCTCGATGCCGGCGAGCATCTCGGCCCGAAGCGCGGTGAGGCCCTCGCTCGCCTGCCCGGCTGCGTCCAGCACCGAGGGGACATCCTCCGGCTCGATGTCGCCGAGCTTCCACAGGACCAGTCCATTCACCAACACCTTCTCGATCTCCCTGAACTCGACGATCGCCGGCAGATCCTCCGGGACACCCGCAATGACGAGGGCTTTCAGAAACTGCCGGCTGCGCTGCAGCAGGCTCATCAGGTAGCAGTAGAGCGCATCGAGCCCCTCGTCGCCTTCAGGCATGTCCGGGATGGCGATCTCGCGCCACTCCCGAAGCTTTGGCCGAACTTGAAGATCATCCGATCCGAACATGCTCACCTGCTCGCCAGCGCGTTTCTTCGACTTTCGAGCCATCTCGACCTCGACCTTAGATAGACGACAAGCCGCCCACTCCCGGCGTCAACCTAGCAGGTCCTCGCGCAGCGCTCAAGCGTGCCAGGCAATACTATAGATCCGGCGAGCCAGGCAACTTGAACAGCCTGCACACCGGACGCCTGTCACGCTCGAGCCGCTGTATGGCAGGCCTGAACCCCGGATGCGACCTCGCCAGCTCCACCCCGCGCGCGATCTGGCGCCTCACCCGCGGCCGGAGCCAGATCTTCTTCAGCATGACGACCGCCATGTGCTCGCTCACGCCCGCAAAACCGCGAAGCACCTGGGCGATTCGTCTCACGAGGTAGTCGCCTGTGTAGACGGCGCGCGGGGTGCCGGCGGACAGGTCGATGGAGTAGCGCATGTAGACCGCCAGGTTGCCCGTGCTGAGCTCCTTGCGGTCCGGCAGGATGTCGACCAGCCTGGGCTCGTCGTCGTCGAGCTGGGCGTAGTCGAAGAACCAGACCGGGATGTAGACCGCCCCTCTCATCGACGCCATCCAGCGCCTCCTCTCCGGAGATCAAGACGCGGACGGACCGCAATTCCTGACATCCGGAGGCGTAGAGGACGGCGTCACACGATCAGAAGCTGCGGCCCTTCCTCCGGAGCTCTGCCCGTGCCCAGGAGGTCGACCGTGCTCCGGCACCTGCGGCACAGCCGGTAGAAGCGGATCGTGTCGCTCTCCGGATCGATGCGCCTTACGAGCAGGTCTCTCAGCTCCAGGTACTGGCGCTCGTCGATCTCGGCCTCGAACACGCTGAACTGCACCCGCTGTCCGAACGCGGAGCAGATCCGCTCGACCTTCGTCCTGCGCCTGTCGTCCCGGATGTCGTAGCAGACCACGAAGAGCACCCCTGCACCCCGCTCTCAGCCCGCGGCCACGAAGGCCTCGTAGGCCTGCCTACCGCCGAAGTGCCGCGCCAGCCTGTATGCCTGGGCACCGACGATATCGCGTAGCGACAGCCTCGCTCCCCTGGGAGGGTAGAAGATCCGGTCCGCCAGCCTCCGCTCCCAGGTCGCGAGCCACTTCTTGATCCCTAGCTTGGAGAACAGGATCGGCCGCGACTCCCCGTCGCTCTCCAGGGCCCCGTCCTCCTCGATCGAGAGTTGAGGTTGGTGATGGAAGGCATGTAGGGAAAAGTGGTAATTAAGCAAAATTATGATGGGTGCAGATCCCTGTTTGTTATCAAGTAGTTAGGCATATTGTTGCTCACGCTGCCTTCTTGGCTATCGCATCGTGCGGCCTCGT
>JAFGRB010000319.1 GCA_016935365.1 Deltaproteobacteria bacterium | reverse complement strand
CTGCGACGACGGGGACTACTGCAACGGGGCCGAGAGCTGCGAGAGCGGCGTCTGCCAGCCCGGCAGCGCGCCGTGCAGCGACGACGGTCTCGACTGCACGCAGACCTGCGACGGGTTCAACCATCTGTGCAACGTGCTCATGCCCGGTCACTGCCTGATCGACGGCGCGTGCTACGGAGACGGCGAGCCCGATCCGGGCGATCCCTGCCAGGAGTGCGACCCGTCGCAGAGCACGAGCGATTGGACCCGGGACACCTCCAACCCGGGCTGCTGGGAGTGCAGCTTGCTCGTCAGCGACGATTTCGAGGACGGGACCGTGGCCCCCTGGGTCATCGAGACCGGCAACGTGTCGGTCACCGGCGGCAGGCTGCTGGCGGTGCGGACCGCGACCAATCACGGCACCTGTCACCTCGACACCAGCGTTTCGGGTGGGCTCGAGCTCGAGGTCGACATCCAGCTCTACACGTCGAACAGCACCGGTACACTGTGCCTGCGGACCGGCCTGAGCGGCATGTACTGCTTGATCCTCAACACGATGACGGAGAACGGCGCCCAGAAAGGGGCGCATTTCATGAAGACCTACAGCCCGAACGCCACGGTGCCTCCGGAGACGCGGCTGATCGAGACCTTCTTCGACCCGGGCACGAGCGTGAGCCACCACCTCAAGGTGATCCGCTCCAGTTCAGGGGACTGGGAGTTGTTCGTGGACGGGGCCAGCGTGGGCACCGCAAACGACACCGAGTACACGAGCTTCGACCGGCTGTGGATCAACGGGTTCCAGGACAGCAATGGAGGCCACGGGGCGTACTTCGACAACGTAGTGCTGAGCGACTGCGAAGGCGGCGGCCCGGCTTGCGACATCACTCAGGTCTCCCAGCTCAACGACCTGCCCCAGAACCTCAACTCGACCGCGAGCGTTCCACGCGATGGACGCATCTACCTTGTGGGCGGCTACGAGACGAACTCCGGCGCGAGCACCCAGTGCCTGGCGAATGTCTGGGGCTACGACATGGCCTCCGATACAACGACGGATCTGGGCGAGATCCTGCCGTATGCGAAGTGCCCCCAGGGGGCCGTGGAGATGACCTGGGCGGACAACGGCAAGCTCTACATGGGCCCGGCGCTGGGGCCGACGATCAACAGCGGCTGGGGCAGCCACCGCTGCGTGATCGAGTTCGATCCCGCGGGGCCCAGCGCTGTCGAGCGGGCCTGCTTCCCGAGCACGCGCTGGAACATCGCCGTGGTCAACGGCAACGATGGGTATCTCTACTTCCTGGGCGGCTGGAACGGTGGCTCCATCACGGACATCTACCGGTACGATCCGGTCAATGACACCTTGACGGACACCGGAGTGAACATCCCGGTGGCCGGCAACTCCATCATCGGCGGTGTTGCCGAGTGCGGAGACGGGACCTCCTACTTCTGGACCAACATGTACGCCAACGACGATCTCTACCTCTTCGATGCGGCCGATCTGTCGATGACGAACATGGCCCACGTGGGCTTGAATGCGAGAAACAGCTGGCTCGGGCAGGATGGAAAGGTCTACGCCCTGGTCTCCGACAGCCTTTTCTTCGACACTCTCGTCTTCTTCGACCCGTCTCTGGGCAGTCTGGAGACGGAGGATCTGGGCCAGAACGTATTCGCCGGAAGGCAGAGCGCATGTTTCTCCGCCGACACGCAGGCAGGCCACCTCTACGCCTTCGGCGGCGAGGCCGAAGGAGGCGGCCAGCCGCTCGACACGGTCGAGCGCACCGACTGCCTGCCGGGTGTGACCGGCAACTAGCCCCACACACGTCTTCCTCGAGGGAGGTGCCCGATGAGACTGTGTACTTCGGCCATGGCCTGCGCTTTTCTGCTCTCGTCCTGCAGCAGCAGCATCGACGTGACCTGCGAGCCGGACTGCAGCGGGCGCGAGTGTGGGCCGGATCCAAGCTGCGGCGAGTCCTGCGGTGCGTGTGGGGCTCACGCGACCTGCACCGAAGGCCAGTGCGTCTGCGACTACCTCGCCTGCGGCGAGCTTTGCTGTGCAGAAGGCGAGAGCTGCATAGAGGGCGCTTGCGTCCAGGACCAGGACCCCTGCGAGCCGAACCCCTGCACACAAGAGCACAAGACCCAGTGTGTAGCCGACGGCGCAGGTGGTGCGCTCTGCTCCTGTGATCCGGATTACGAAGACTACGGCGACGGCAGCTGCCGTCCTTCCGACCCCTGTGCAGGCGACACGGCTTGCGCCGACCAGCACCGCGAGTGCAGCAACGATCAGGGCACGGCCGTCTGCGGCGACTGCGTTGCGGGCTATCACGACGAAGCGGGCGCGTGCGTGTCCGACGAGAGCTGCCTGACCAACACCTGCTCGGGCCACGGCGTGTGCGACGACTCGAGCGGCGTGCCGGTGTGCACCTGCGACGAGGGCTATGCGGGTGACTACTGTGACGCATGCGACGAGGCAAACGGCTGGCACTGGAGCGTGGACGGCGACGCATGCACGAAGGACCCTTGCGATCCCAACCCCTGCACGGAAGAGCACAAGACCCAGTGCGCAGACGACGGCTACGGCGTCGCGATCTGCTCCTGCGATCCGGGCTACGAAGACTACGGCGACGGCAGCTGCCGGCTCTCCGACCCCTGTGCCGGCGACACGACCTGCGCAGAGCAGCACCGCGAGTGCACGAACGACCAGGGCACGGCCGTATGCGGCGACTGCTCGGCGGGCTACCACGAGGAAGCGGGCGTGTGCGCGATCGACGTCTCGTGCCAGACCAACACCTGCTCGGGCCGCGGCGCGTGCGACGACTCGAGCGGCGTGCCGGTGTGCAGCTGCGACGAGGGCTATGCCGGCGATCACTGCGACGGGTGCGACGAGGCCAATGGCTGGCACTGGAACGCAGCCGGCGATGCCTGCACGGACGATCCTTGCGACCCGAACCCCTGCACCGAACCGCACGAGACCCAGTGCGCGGACGACGGCTCGGGCAGCGCGATCTGCTCTTGTGATCCGGGCTACCAAGACTACGGCGACGGCGCCTGCCGGCCGTCAGACCCCTGCGCTGGAGACACGACCTGCGCGAGCCAGCATCGCGAGTGTGTCAACGACCAGGGCTATCCGGTCTGCGGAGATTGCGTGACCAGCTACCACGAAGAGGCCGGCACCTGCGTCGAGAACATCCCTTGCCAGGTCGACACCTGCTCGGGCCACGGCGCGTGCGACGACTCGAGCGGCGTTCCGGTGTGTACTTGCGATGAGGGCTATGCGGGTGATTACTGCGATGCATGCGCCGATGGGTACGAGGATTTTGGTTCGGGTTGTGTGTTGTTCTGGATATCCATATCCGGAGGGGCGTTTTTGATGGGATCTGATGCGGGGGAAACAGCCGAAATGCCGGTACACCAGGTGACAGTGCCCTCGTTTGAGATGACAAGGACCGAGGTGACAGTCGGACAATATCGGTATTGCGTAGATAACGGGGTCTGTATTGAACCTGATGACTACACGGTAAATTTTTATTGTAACTGGGGTCAGACTGGGAGAGATGATCACCCGGTCAACTGCGTGGACTGGAACCAGGCATTGGTCTTCTGCGAGTGGGTGGGCGGGCGACTGCCGTCCGAGGCGGAGTGGGAGTATGCGGCGCGGTCTGGGGGGCAAGACATCACGTACCCTTGGGGAGAGGATGCTGCGAGCTGTGAGTATGCGGTGATGGACGAAGGGGTGTTCGGCTGTGGAGAGGACCGGACCTGGCCGGTCTGCAGCAAGACCGCGGGCAATACGCTACAGGGGCTGTGCGACATGGCGGGTAATGTTTGGGAATGGGTACAGGACTGTCGCTACTTAAGCTACGATGGCGCTCCTGAAGATGGAAGCGCCTGGGAGGGCTGTGCAAGTGATGACTATCGAGTTTTTCGTGGTGGCAGCTTTATCAACCACGACAGCCATTACCTGCGCACATCCCATCGCGCTGGTTACTACCCTTCGTTTCGACGTTACGACAAGGGATTTCGCTGCGCAAAGTGAATTCTCGGGGGTTGGCGAGAGCAGAGTATCAGGACCCTCAACCAAACAACTGCTTCGTATGTAAGCTGCCCGTAAAGGGAGTCCACTCAGAAGAACGCCCCGCCGCCGAGGACGAAGGAGCTGCTGCTCATGTCGATCGGCATGTCGATCAGGTACGAGCCGGTGGCGAAGAAGTGCTCAAGAAAGACGAAGCGCACTCCGAAGCCGAGCATCAGCGCGAAGCGGGTGTCGGGGACGATCTCGGCCTCGTCGATTTCGCCGCCGATGTCGATCCGGAGCGTCCTGGGCACGTAGACGTGCGCGCCGAGGGCGCACTCGGCGAAGGGCTCGAGCCAGTCGAGCACCGGGTAGGCGAAGCGGTATCCGGCCAGGATGCGCACGTACTGGAAGCCCGAGCTCCAGTCCATCTGTCGGCTCGCGCCGGCGTAGCCCGACCACTCCTCCCAGAGGTAGTCGAAGTGGAGGTAGGCGAAGTGATAGGCCCCGATGCGCACCCCGCCCCGCAGGCCGCCGCCGTATCGATTGAGGCCCATCTGCGCACCGACCACGGGGTCCCGGCTGAGAGCCACGCCCGCGTCCCCCCCTTGATGGCCGAAGATCTCGTTGCCCATTACGCAGGCGTGGACCTGGACCTCGAACCAGGCATGCGCCGGCGCCTCGGTAAAAGCGGCCTGCTCGGGCTGCGGTGTGTCGTAGGCTTCGCCTTCCTGCCGTGGCTGCGTGTCGCCTGCGGGCTTCTCATCTGCCACGACCGGCTTGTCGACCGGCTCGTCGACTGCGGGCTCGAGGGCGCGCTCTGCGACCACCAGCTCGAAGCGCTTCTTCTCGCCCAGGCGCACGAGTGCGCTGTTGTGGGCGTTTCGGGCCTCGATCAGGTAGGTGATCGATCGGGTCTGCAGGCCGTCCGGCAGCCGGACTACGACCTTGCCCGGGGATGCAATGCGGGCGCGGACCTCCAGGTCCTGGGGGACGCCGTGGACCCGGTAGCGGACGGCGATCTCCTTGACCATGCCGAGCGGATCGGCTGCAAGCTCGATCGCAAGCTCGGCCCCGCTGAACGCCTCCGGCGAGGCGAGCGAGGGCGGCGGCGCGTGCACGAGCGTGATCGGCTTCTGCCCCTCCAACAGGGCCCGCGCCTGGAAGAACGGCGCTGCCAGCTTGGGAGAGATGCGCGGGGAGAGCTTGAAGCCGGGATCGATCGCCAGCAGCTTCTTGAAGGACTCGAAGGCCTGGTCCAGCTTGCCCGAGGCCGACAGGCTCAGGCCCATGATGCGGTAGGCCGCGACCAGCTCTCTGGGCTCTCGTCCGGACGACTCCAGCACCTCGGCGCAGCGCTCGATGGCCTGCTCGTACTGCATCCGCTTGCGGAGCTGCTCGGCCTGCTCGAGCTCATCGGCCGAGCGGGCGAGAGCGGGCCAGGCGCAGAGCAAGACAATGGCTGCCCACCGCATTCGATGTCCTCCTGAACACACGGCCGGAGGCTAGCACGGGGGCCTGCGAGATTCAAGCTGCCGGTTTTCCTGGACTTCACGGCCCTGGCTGTGTTGATTTCCCCGCCGGATGGGATACAATCTCGGGCGCATGTCCGAAGACAGCCCACGCATGCTGGGTCGCTACCAGCTTCTCGGCTCGCTGGCCACGGGCGGCATGGCCGAGATCCACCTGGCCAGACAGACCGGTATCAAGGGCTTCGAGAAGCTGGTCGTGGTCAAGACCGTGCTCAAGCACCTCGCCAAGCAGGAGCGCTTCCTGGAGATGTTCTTCGACGAGGCCCGGATCGCGGCCCAGCTCAACCACCCCAACATCATCCAGATATTCGACCTGGGCCAGGAGGGCGACGACTACTTCATGGCCATGGAGTACCTCGAGGGTGAGAGCCTCGGCTACCTGGTCAAGGAGGCCCGCAAGGCGGGCAAGATCATGCCCGTGCCGATCGCCTGCAAGATCGTCATCGAGGTCTGCAAGGCCCTGGGCTACGCGCACGCATTTCACGACGTCGACGGCAAGCCCTTGCACATCGTCCACCGTGACGTGAGCCCCCACAACATCATCGTGCTGTTTTCCGGGCGCGTGAAGCTGGTCGACTTCGGCATCGCCAAGGCCGAGTCCCAGATGCACCACACCCAGACGGGCACGCTCAAGGGCAAGCTGAGCTACATGTCGCCCGAGCAGGCCCGCAGCACCGAGGTCGATGCCCGCTCGGACATCTTCGCCGCCGGCATCGTGCTCTGGGAGCTGCTCTGCCGCCGGAGGCTGTTCAAGCGCGACACGGCCATGGCCGTCATCTCGACGATCGTCAACGACCCGGTACCCCCGGTGCGGGAGATCCGGCCCGAGCTGAGCGAGGAGCTGGATGCCATCGTCATGCGCGCCCTGGCCAAGGATCCAGACGAGCGCTACCAGAGCGCGGACGAGCTGGCCCGGGCACTGGGGGACGAGATCCGCAAGTTCGCCGAGCTGCCGTCGGAAGAAGACGTGGCGGCCTTTGTCGGCGAGGTGCTCGCCGACCGGGCGCGGACCAAGCGCAAGCTGCTCGAGGAGATCCGCGTCCAGGGCGCGGGCAGCGTCTCGCTCGGCGTGCTCAAGCCGCAGACCGACGAGTCGCTGCCGTCGGCCTCCAAATCCGGGGGCGCTCTGCACGCGGAGACGACCATCCGAGGCCAGGAGAAGACCCGGCTGCGGGACTCGGCGAAGCCGCGTAGAGCCCATTGGCCGATCGGCCTGATGCTGGTGTTGGCGATCGGTCTTGGCGGCCTCGGGGCATGGTGGGCCTTGCGCGGAGAGGCCGACGGTGCGTCCGCCCCGCGCGCCGACGAGCCGGTCGGCCAGCCTGCCGAGCCCGCCGAGCCCGCCGAGCCGGTCGCTAAGCCGGCCGAGCCGGTCGCTGAGCCGGCCGAGCCGGCCGTGAAGCCCGCCGAGCCGGCCGTGAAGCCCGCCGAGCCGGCCGTGAAGCCCGCCGAGCCGGCCGTGAAGCCCGCCGAGCCGGGTCCGAAACCCACCAAGCCCGCGATCGCTCTCCTCGCAGTCCGCTCCCGGCCCGCAGGATGCGAGGTGCGGATCGATGGCAAGCCGTTGCCTGGCAGAACCCCCATGGACGCGATCGAGCTCAGCCCAGGTGCGCGTCACGCGGTCACGGTCCAGTGCGAGCAGCACATCGCGCAGACCAAGCACGTCACGTTGCGCCGTGGCAAGAAGTCCCGGCTGAGCTTTGCCCCCAGCAAGAAAGCGGTCGCCGTCAAGAAGGCCGAGCCCGGCCTGCTGCGCCTGGAGACGGAGCCCTGGAGCGAGGTTTTCCTCGGCAAGAAGCGCCTGGGGATGACGCCCCTGCTCGGGCTCGAGCTGCCCGCCGGAAAGCACACGCTGACCGCGATCAACTCCAAGCTGAAGATCGAAAAGCGCATCCCGATAACGATCCAGGCGGGCAAGACGACCAGCCTCTACGTGGAGCTCGGCAATTGAGCCGCGTGGTCTACCGATGACCCCGGCCCAGCGAAGGAGAATCAGCAAGTACCTGAGCTTCATCCTCAGGCACCGACCGGACAAGGGGGGCATCGAGCTCGACGCCGAGGGCTGGGTGTGCATCGAAGACGTCTTGCGAGCGCTCGACCGCCGGGGCTTTCGAGTCGACCGGCGTGCGCTCGACGAGGTCGTGCGGACAAACGACAAGCAGCGTTTCTGCGTCGATGCGAGCAGCTCGCGCATCCGCGCAGCCCAGGGTCACAGCATCGAGGTCGATCTCCGGCTCGAGCCGATCGAACCGCCCGAGCTCCTGTATCACGGCACCGTCGACAGGTTCCTGCCTTCGATCCGGACCCAGGGATTGCTCAAACAAAAGAGGCGGCACGTTCACCTCTCTCCCGACGAGGCGACGGCCTCGGCCGTGGGTGGTCGGCGAGGCCGACCGGTGGTGCTCGTGATCCGGGCCGCGCAGATGCACGGACAGGGATACGCCTTCTTCCTGAGCGACAACGGTGTCTGGCTCACCGAGCACGTGCCGCCGCGCTTCATCGGCTTCCCGGACCCGGCGACCTGATTGCGGCGAGGAGACTGGACGCCCCGGAGCGGATGCGCGAAGATCCATCGCCGTGCTCGGCGGCCCCAAGAAAGCGCACAGCGAGCTGCGGCCCGGCCTGCTGGTCCTGGAGACGGATCACCCCGTCGAGGGGCTCGCCGTGGGGCGGTTCTACGCCATGTCGCCCGAGGGCTTGACCGTCGGTCGGGCCGCGGACTCGCTCATCATGGTGCGCGGCCCGGGGATCGGCTATCGGCACCTCCAGCTGGAACAGCGGGACGGCCGTTTTCTCGTCATCCCCACCGGTACGGGCGCGCTCGTCGCGATAGACGGCAAGACGCTGCGCTCTCGAGACCATCCGGTGGCGATCGAGGACGGCCAGATCCTGCAGGTCGGACCGATACGCTTCCTGTTCGTGGAGCGCTACCCGGACGCCTGGCTGTGACGAGGCGATCGCAGGCCTGCCGATGACAAGGTGACAAGGAAGAGCGCTTGATCGAGCATCCAGCTTGTAATACAATACTGAAGAAGTATACGGGGCGAGGCACATGGGCAAGATCGTTCATGCGCGAATGGATGAGGAGACCGACAGGCTCCTGACACGCTTGCGGCGCCAGACAGGGCTGCGGGACTCCGAGATCGTGCGCCGGGGCATTCGCGCCCTGGCCACAGTGGTCGTGGCGGGCTCCGAAAGGGAGATCGTCGGCCTGGGATCGTTCGAGTCGGGCAAGCCCGACCTGGGCTCCAACGCAAAGCACCTGCGGGGCTTCGGTCGGTCGTGAAGCCCGTCCTCGTCGACACCGGCTGCATCGTGGCCCTGCTCGATCGCAGCGAGCGGAACCACGCTCGCTGTGCGCAGGCCGTGGCCGACATTCAAGGACCGCTGGTGACCTGCGAGGCGGTGATCGCGGAGAGCTGCTACCTCTTGCGCTCCCTGAAAGGCGCACCCGAGGCCGTGGTCCAGAACGTGGCCCGGGGTGTCTTCCAGATCCCCTTCCACCTCGACGAGCACGCCCCGGCCGTCGTCGCGCTGCTCCGCAAGTACCGCACGGTCCCCATGGACCTGGCCGACGCATGCCTGGTCCATCTGGCCAGCCTGCTCGAGACCGGAAAGATCCTGACTCTCGACCAGGACTTCGCCATCTACCGCTGGCGGCGCAACCGGGCTTTCGAGAACCTGCTTGCGATCAGCTGACGCGGTGGTGCGCGCTCTTCCATAGAGCGAACAGCATCGAGGTGAGCAAAAGGAGCAGAGTCCAGATAGACCCGTCGTCCGGGCCGGCGGCGCAGCCGCAGCTGCCGGGGGGCTCGACGCAGTCCTCGTCGGTCTCGCCGTCGCAGTCGTCGTCCAGCTGGTTGCAGATCTCTGCCGAGGGCTGGACGCCGCCCTCGCAGGGGCCGAAGAAACCGTCGACGCAGCGGCGCTCGCCGAGCTCGCAGGCGCCCTCGTCGATGCCGCAGGGCAGGGTCTCGCCCGGATCGCAGGTGTCGCAGTCGGCCTCGGGGGCCTGCGGCTCGTAGTCGGCGCTGCAGTCGCCCGCGCCCAGGGCGCCTGCGGCCGGGTAGACGTGGCGTGCGCCGGCCGAGTCGCGGGCCAGGAAGGTGTAGAGGTGGCAGCCGGGGCCGATGTCGACCGCCGCCCGGTAGGTGCCGCGCGCATCCTCGCCGGCGTCGAGCTGCATGGCGTGGCAGGTGCCGTCGACGACGACGTGGAGGCTCTCCGGCTCGCCGCCCGGGTCGTGGAGGTGGACGTAGAAGGTGGGCTGCTCGCTGTCCTCCGGACGGTGGGAGCCCGAGGGCATGAGCGGGATGGAGGCCTGTCCGGCGCCGGTGTCTCCGAAGTACAGCTTGGCGTACTCGCAGACCTGGCCCCCGGTGTAGCCCAGGCCGATGCGGCTGTGGAATTGATCCGCATCCAGCAGGATGCGCCGGTGGCCCTCGTAGTCGGGGCACTCGGTGACCCAGCCCTCGACCGCGCCCCAACCGTCGCCGTAGCCGAGCGCGCCCACCTCGCCGTTGGCGTCGTACCCGAACAGCGCGCAGCGGGTGAAGGGATCCGTGCCGTGGCCGCCGTTGACGGTGCAGCTGAAGTGCTCGCTGCCCGGCTCGCAGGAGCACGCGGCCGCGCCGTCGCAGCCGCTGGTCGCCACGTCGTGCTCGAGGGTGCAGTAGGAGGCGTGGCTCAGCCCGCCGCCGTTCATCTGGCAGTGGATGCAGTGGAAGCGGGCAGCGCGCGAGCCGTCCAGGTCATAGACCAGCGGCGTGCTCGGGGCGAAGGGCGTCGAGCCGTCGCCGCCGCAGCTTCCCGAGGTGCCGTGCGCGAGGCTGTTGGGCTCTGACCGGGCGCGATTGATGGCCAGCAGCATGAGCCGCTCTTGGTAGTTCGGAAATCCGTCCTGCGGCACGCCGTTCTCGGCCTGGACGAGCTGGGCCCATTCCTCGCCCGCCGGGGCCAGACAACCGCCCGCGGTCAGCGCGAGCAGCGCGCACAGCATGCGGAGCCGTCTCGGGTTCGCCATGGCCGTCTCCTCTCGTCAACCCAGGGGCAAAGGCGCTCACTCCTGGATCCACATTCCCTCCAGTACCCGCGCCGGAATGCGGTAGGCCATCTGGATCGCCTCGTCCTGCTTCTTGCCCTGGCGGAAGGCCGCCAGCAGGGAGATGAGCTGTTCGCGGCCGAAGCGGTCCACGAGCCAGGCCACCATCTGGTGGCTCTGGAGATAGAGCCGGTTCAGCTCGTGGGCGTTGCCCCGCTGCTCCCGGAAGCGCCGCTCCAGGTCCCTCCAGCGCGTGAGCTTGCGCTCGGCCCGCAGCCCGGCGAAGCGGCGCTGGCAGCGCTTTGGCCAGCCCTGGCTGGTCCACAGGGCCAGCCCCTCGCTCAGCCAGCGGGGTGACCTGGCGTAGCTCATCTCGTCGATGTAGCGGTGAGCGATCTCGTGGGCCAGGATGTCCAGCCACTCCGCCTGGCCCCGGTGGGGCTCGTGGTAGGTGCACACCTGACCGAAGGCATAGACGCCTTGCTGGTGGACGTCCAGACCACCGCCGCCGCGCTCCAGGAAGGCGCGCCGGTTGGCGAAGACCTTGATCTGCAGCGGGCCCAGGAGCTGGTGGGGAAAGACACCCATGTTCATGGCGTGGGCCTTCTCCAGCAATCCGTGCAAGCGACCGGCATCGAGCTGGGGGCAGAGATCGAGCTCGAAGACCTGCTCGCCGATGACGGAGTGGATCCGCTCCGAGCTCGCGTGCAGATCGCGGGTGCCGTAGAGCCGGTCCTCTATCTGCGCCTGCGTGTAGTGCTCCAGCCTGCCGTCCAGCGCACGCAGATAGGGCTCGCGGGCGAGATCGTAGCGGCCGGCCTGCATCCACAGATCGCCGAGCATCACCTGGGAGTCGCCGTGTCCGGTCCGGCTCTCGAGCTCCTGGACGCGAAGCTGGAAAGCGCGCTGCTTGAGGCCGAGGATATGCAAGAAGGCGTGGCTGCGTTGGCGCGCGGCCGGATCGGTGCGGATGGACTCGTACACGAGCTGCCGGGCCCGGCCGAACCGGCCGCGGAGTGCGGCCTGCAGTGCCCGGCGGCGCACCGCGATGAGCATGTGTCGCTCGCAGGTCTGGATCCGCTCCTCGATCGCGGTGCGCAGCTCCGCGCCCAGGTCCGGTGAGGCTTTCAGCCGTTGGTATCGCCAGCGCGACTGGGAGACGATCTCGCGCGCCCAGGCCCAGTCCTCGGCGGCCATCAGCAGCTCGCCCAGCTCGAAGAGCGCGTCCGGGTTGTCCGGATCGAGCTCCGAGGCGCGCAAGTAGGCATGCTCGGCGCGGCGCTGCATCTCGACCGCCTCATCGAAATGACCCGTGGCCCGGTAGTAGACCCACAGCGAGCCGCGGATCTTGCCGAGCGCTCTCCAGATGCCCGGGGCGGCGGTCTCCAGCTCGCAGGCCCGTTCGAGGTCCGCGGCAGCTTGCTCCAGCATGGCCCGGGCCGCACCGTAGTTGGCCCGGCCGATGGCCTGCTCGCTCAGCGAACCGGACAGCGTGGCGCGAACGAAGAGCAGCTCGGGAGAGGACGGGAACTGGTCCAGGCCGCGCCTGAGCGTGTCGGTGGCCCGGTCGATCTGGCCCGATTCCAGGTAGGCGCGGCTGAGCAGGGCCCAGCGCATGGGCGGCCCGGGTCCATCCGCCATCAGGGCCAGCAGCGCGCGGATGGCGAGATCGGGCTGCGCGCCGAGCACCAAGGTCATGGCCAGCTGATCGAGCTGGAGCCGGACCTGGATCGAGAAGCCCGGACCGAGCGGGTTGTCCGCGGTCAGGACCAGCAGGGCGCTCAGGCCCCGGACTGCAGGCTCGTAGGAGCGCTTCTCGACGAGCTGCTTGCAGGTCGCGAGCAGGGCCTCGAGCACGGACTTGCGGGCGGCCTGCGCTGTCTGCGCGTCGATGTGCTTCGATGCCTCGAGCAGGACCTCGACCGCCTGCCCGAGATCGCGGCGCTCGCGCGACTGTCGCGCCTGCTCCAGAGCCCGGCCGAAGTCGTACCCGCGCTGCGCTTGCGCAGGATGCGGCACCAGCAGGAGCGCGAAGAGAACGAGAATCGGGCTCGTGCGCATGTGGGACGGTCGCAGCGCGGCCACGGGCATCACCGCCAGTTCCAGATCATGCAGACGACCTCCACGCCTCTGCTCAGTAGTCGAAGAGCCTGAGCTCGGCCATGTGCTGCGGTTCCAGAGCCGGCCCAGCCGGCGAGAAGGACCGCCGCGTGCGGGCCGCGCCCCGATCGGTGTCCAGCACGCTCAGGTCGAAGGCCAGCAGGTCTCCCTCCGCGGGCGGGGCGGCCTCGTAGCCCAGGTCGGACCATGGGATGCGGAGCTGGAAGCGATAGCCGGCGCCCTGGCGGCAGTCGTTCTCCGGATAGGGGCCGTCGAGATCGAAGCGGAAGTAGATCCCGGCCGGCGTCCAGGCGCCGCCGTCCAGGCGCTCGTAGGCCACGGCCCCGCCGAGATCGAACAGCGAGTGGAAGCCGGGCTCCTCCTCGCGCGGCACCAGGGCGAGCTCCACGGCATCGTCGCGGGAGATGGAGTCGAAGTCGCCGTCTGCGCGTTCCTGGGCGCACAGGAGCGCATCCTCGCTCTCGACGGCCAGCATCAAGGCCTCGCTGTCCCAGAGCGCATACAGCCAAACCCGGTCGGCATCCAACCTGGCGCTGCGCTCGAGCGCCACGGCGCCCGAGTCGATGAACGGATCCATGCCGCCATCGAAGACGACCGCGTCGCGCTCCACCCGGCGGGCGTCGAGCAGGCGTGTCTTGTGGACCACGGTGCCCGCGCCGAGCAGCGAGTAGTCGCTCCCGCCCGGCTCCCAGCTCGAGGGCCAGTGCCAGGCGCTCGGCGCGCCCTGGCCGTCGTCGTCCACGATCTCCAGCCCGAGCTTCCAGCGCTTCTTCGGTCCCGGGCTGTTGTCTTCCAGTACCATCAGCGGGACGGCCGCGAAGACGGTGTAGCAGCCGGACTCCGGATCGGGCCGGAAGTCGTGGACCACGTTGAGCTGCAGGGGGTTCCAGACCGCGGCGAAGCGTGTCGGCCCCAGCGACAGCACCAGATCGTCGACGCCGTGGCTCGCGTCCTCGTTGTCGCCCAGCAGGTCGAGGCCCAGCACGACCCGATCGCCGTCGGACGAGGTCGGCTCGTTGTCCACGATGCGCTCGTCTGCGACCCGGAGCTCGAAGTAGATGTGGTGGTCGTTGTGCACGATGCCCAGGCACACGCCGTCGCGCTGCAGGGACCAGGGTGCGCCGATCGGCTCGAGTCCGTCTTCCGGATCGACGAGCGCCGGGCCCGCGTGGGCCACCAGCAGGTCGGTGCGGCTGAAGAACAAGCTGGTCTTGTGCTGGTCGCGCTCCAGGGCCAGGCGCGGGCTGCAGCCCCAGGAGACCATCTGGCCGCCGGCGTCCAGCCCCTCCAGGCGCAGACGAAAGGGCTCGCTCGCGCCGATCGGTCCGAAGCGAGATTGATCCTGATCCTCGGTCATGGGCCAGACCGCACCATCCTCGCCGCGCGCCCGGAGGTGGTCCAGGTCGGCCAGGGGATCGTCGGCCCCGCCAGGGATCTCGTCGGCCTCCACCGGGAAGATGTTCACAAAGAGCCTCTGCTCGGCCGCATCGGTGCAGCCGAGCGCGGCGGCGAGCAGCAGGCCTGGGAGCAGTGAGAGCGCGATCCGCACCGGCTCACCCCTTGGGATCGATGCCGTGCTTGCGCAGCAGGTCGCGCAGATGGTGGCGGTCCATGCGGGCCTCGCGGGCGGCCTTGGATACGTTGCCTCGGTGGCGGGCGACGAGCTCGCTCAAATACTTGCGCTCGAAAGCGTCGACGACCTCGCTCTTGGCCTGGCCGAAGGACAGCTGCTTGCGCACCCGCGACGAGCTGTCGAGGCCCAGCCCTCGGTAGAGCTCGAGCAGGAAGCCGTCGAGGCCGAAGGGCCTGGAGGTCAGCGCCACGGCGCGCTCCACGGCGTTGCGAAGCTCGCGCACGTTGCCCGGGAAGCCGTGCCCGTGAAGCCTCGCCAGAGCCGAGGCGTCGATGTCGAGCTCGATCTGTCCATCGGTGAAGCGCTGCACGAAAAAGGCGATCAAGGCCGGCAGGTCCTCGAGCCGATCGCGAAGCGGCGGGACCTCGAGCGAGATGACGGCCAGGCGGTAGTAGAGGTCTTCTCGGAAGCGGCCGGCCTCCACCTCGGTCTTGAGATCCCGGTTCGTGGCCGCGACGAGCCGGATGTCCAGCTCCCGGGTCGACTCCGAGCCCAGGGGCTTGACCTGCTTGCGCTCGAGCACGCGCAGCAGCTTCGGCTGCATCTCGAGCGGCAGCTCGCCGATTTCGTCCACGAAGACCGTACCGCCCTGGGCTTGCTGGAAGGCGCCCTGGCGGCTCGAGCTGGCGCCGGTGAAGGCGCCCTTGCTGTGGCCGAAGAGCTCGCTCTCGATCAAGTTGGGCGCGATCGCCGTGCAGTCCACCACGACGAAGGGTCCATGCGCGCGGCCGCTCGCGCGGTGGATCGCCTCGGCCAGGGCCTCCTTGCCGGTGCCCGTCTCGCCCTGGATGAGTATGGTCAGCTCGGTCTTGGCCGCGTTTTCGAGGGTGGCGAAGATCTCCCGCATGCGCCTCGAGCAGCCGAGCACGCCGAAGAACTCGTGCTGCTCGGCCGGCTCCGGGCTCAGCCGCTGCGCCTCGGGCACGATCTGGATCGCCGTGTTGCCCAGCTGCAATCTGGCGCCCAGGCCGAGCAGCATCTCCTTGACCCGCGAGCCCTGGAAGCGGGTGCCGTTGGTGCTGTCCTGGTCCTGGACCCAGATCCCGTCGGCCTGCCTGCGCAGGAGCAGGTGCCGTCCGGACACGGTCGGGTCCACCAACGCCAGGTCGACGGCCGGATCGGCGCCGATGCAGATCGTCTCGCCCTCCATGAGAGGGCAGGACTTGCCGCTGTCCGGTCCCTCCGTCACCAGTACCCGTTGCCGGGCCGGGTCCCGGAAGACCGCCGCTCCGGCGTCCTGGATGAGCTCCGTGCCCTGGGTGCGTTTGTTCGACATGGGCGAGAACAGTCTATCACGCGGACGCGTGTCAGGGCGCCAGGAAGTCCGCCAACTCGTCCATCAGCGCCTCGAAATCGTCCTGGCATATGCTGGCTGCGAAGCCGTCGCCGCCGAGGCCGAAGAGGGAGGCCAGCTCGATGTAGCGCGTGCCCGGATACGCCGCGCAGTTCCCGCTCCGGCAGGTCGTCGTCTGACAGGCGGGCGTGATGTCGGCGCTGGGATCGATGCCCTGGTACTCGATGCTCGTCGAGGCCGGATCGTGCGGGTCGGCCCCCACGACGGCCGCGAACTTGACCAGGCCCGGCCGACCGCTCTTCAGGCCCAGCAGGAAGTCGAAGTAGTACGAGACCGGGGTGAGGGCATAAGGCCTGGCCGTCGGATCATTGGGGTGGACGGTCGAGCCGTCCGGCCCCACGCCCTTGGCGGCGTAGGTGCAGATCTTGCCGGCTGCCCCGGGCACGCCCTCGTAGATGTCGCCCACCTCTCCGCAGTCCTCCTCGTCCGAGAGCACCAGCACGGCCAGGCGGGCCTGCGGGCGCAAGAAGCCTTCGTTGCGCGGGTCGTCGAGGGCCATTCGCATGGCGGCCAGCCCGCGCTCGTAGCCGCAGCCGCTCGCGCCCGCGATCAGCGTGCCCCGCTCGGTGGTCTCGTCGTAGAGGCAATCGAGGTGATCCTGATCCGCCATCCGGCAGCTCGGATCAGCGGTGAAGTCGTACTCGGGCAGCGAGCCGTTCCAGGAGATGCGGCCCAGGCGGTCCTGGAACCGGCCGCTCTCCCCGGTCTCGTTGATGCAGGAGTTGCGGATCATCTCCGAGCAGTCCGGGCAGCCCTCCGAGAGCACGCCGGTGGTGACGACCGCGACGTGGATGCCGTCGGCCGCGTAGTCCTCGCTCAGCGCGGTGATCAGGCGGCCGATCGAGTCGGCCAGCATCTGCTGCTCGTCGGCCATGCCCAAGGAGTTGTCCACCACCAGCAGCAGATCGAGCCCGGCCGGCGTGAAGTCCTCGTCGGCCGCATCGCCGGCGCTGTCCCCGCCGTCCGAGCCGCCGTCGCTTCCGGCGTCGACGCCGCCGTCGGTCACGCCATGGATGTCATCGCAGCGGCTGGAGTTCGAGTAGGGGCAGTTCTCCCGGGCGCAGTGCTCGCGGCAGGCGGCCTCGCAGTCGTTCATGCAGCCGTCCTCGCGCTCGAGCGTGGCCCAGACCGTGCAGCCGGAGCCGG
>JAFGRB010000318.1 GCA_016935365.1 Deltaproteobacteria bacterium | reverse complement strand
TTGTCGATTAAAACTCTTGAAATCTGGGGCTTTTCTTTGTTTTGTCAATACCCCCGACTATAAAGGTCGCTTGTTTCAGGACTAGGCGAGCAACTGTCCGCCGCCGAAACGGGTAGATGCCCGCATGGCGTGAACCACATACAAGCCGCTATTCTGAAGCCCATGGAAAAACGAGCGATGCTGGCCCTGGGTGCCTGGCTGCTCTTCTCCCCACCCGCCATGAGCGAGGAGCGGGGCGAGGAGCCACGACCGTGCCTGCAGCCCGATGAGGAGATCGTGGTCACCGCGTGCCGCGACGAGCAGCGCCTCTTCGAGACCGAGCGCAGCCTGTACCGGCTGAGCCGCAGCGAGATCGAAAAGCTGCAGTCTCAGTCCCTGCCCGACGCCCTGGAGGAGACCATCGGCATCTTCGTCCAGCGGACCAACCGCGGTGCTGGCAGCCCCATCATGCGCGGCATGGTCGGCCCCGAGAACCTGATCCTCATCGACGGTATCCGCTACAACAACTCGACCTTTCGAACCGGACCCAACCAGTATCTCGCGCTGATCGATCCCTCATCGGTCGAGCGGCTCGAGCTCATGCTGGGACCCGGCTCGGTGCTCTACGGCTCGGATGCGGTCGGGGGGGTGATCCAGGTCTTCCCCGTGGAGATCCCACAGGCCCTGGGCCTCGCGGCCCGCGGCGGGGCTCGCTTCGTCTCGGCAGACCTGGCTCCGTCGGTGTGGGGCGATGCGTTCTACCGCGCGAATCGCTACGCGGCCGGGATGGGCGGGGCGTTTCGGCACTTCGAGCCGCTGCGCGCCGGCGGGGGAGAGACGCAGCCCCTGTCCGGCTACGAGCAGGGCTCCTGGCGGGCCCGCGCAGAGGCCAGGCTCACCGACGACATGGATCTTCGCGTCACCTACCTCGGCTCTATCGTGCGCGATGCGGGTCGCACGGATCGGCTCTATGAGGGGCGCTTCCGCTTCTACGACAACGACGACCACTTCCTGTACGCCGACTGGCTATGGCGTCCCGGTGGGGTGGTCCGGCAGCTTCGCGTCAGCGCCTCGATGCACGGGATGCGCGAGGAGGTGGACCTCTATCGCTGCAGCTTGCCCGAAAGCCCCCAGGCGGGCGATGCAGCCCCCTGCATGGATGCCGCTCCGCTAGGCGGCTCGCAGATCCCGCCCGATCCGCTCACCCGGCAGGAGGTGAACCGAGATGCGGTCTGGACCCCGGGCGGCCTTGTGGAGATCAAGCTGGGCCTGTGGGACTACCGCTTGCGGATCGGCTCGGGCGTCGAGATCTATGCGGACCTGGTCTCGTCTTCGAAGCAGCAGCGCCGCGGTGACCGGGAGCCTGCCTGGGAGTGGACGCAGGAGCGCGGCAACTTTCCGGACGGCGCGAGCAGCCTGCACCTGGGCGGCTTCGCGTCCGCCGAGATCGATCTGCTCGTCTCGGGTAGTCACAGCGTGGTGGGCACGGCTGGGGCGAGGGTGTCGCACTTCCGCGCCAGCGCGGACGACGTGCCGGGCATCGGCGAGGTGCGATACGACCACAGCGGTCTGGTGGCCTCTGCGGGCATGCGATACATCCACGACCGCGACTTCGCTGCTTATTTCAACTTCGCCCAGGGCTTCAGGGCGCCGAACCTCGAGGAGACGACCCTGTTGGGCGACACGGGCAGCAAGTTCGAGTTGCCGAACGAAGCGCTCGGACCGGAGCGCAGTCATGCCTTCGAGCTGGGGGCCAGATTGAGGGCCGCAGGGATCCGGATCGGGGTGGCCGGCTTTGCGAGCTTCGTCCAGGACGTGATCGACGAGAGAAGCGTGCCCGAGAGCGAATGGCGCGAGCTCGGGCTGGACCCAGCCGACGTGGGGGACAAGCCGGTCATCCAGCGCGTCAACTCCTCGCTGGGCACGTACTGGGGCTTCGAGGGCAGCGCGGAGTTCGGACCGCTAGCTGACCTGACGCCGTGGCTCCGTGCTGCGGTCATGTGGGGAGACGTCGAGACCGCCGACGGCCTGCGCTATCCGGCCAGGCGCATCCCGCCAGTCAGCGGCGCGGCCGGGCTGCGCTATGCCCGGGACGGGCTGCCCTTCTACATCGAGCTATACACCCGCTTTGCCGCCCGCCAGGACAGGCTTCATCCGAGCGACGAGGAAGACCTCAGAATCTGCGAGGATCCCAACCACCTCGGGGATACCTACGCGGACCGGGGCGCAACCTGCAGAGGGACTCCCGGCTGGGTCACCCTGAACCTGCGGGGCGGATACCAGCTCGACGAGCTGCTGAGGTTCGACCTGGCCGCTACGAACCTGACCGATCGGCGCTATCGCTACCACGCCTCGGGTGTCGATGCGCCCGGGATCGGGGTGGCGCTGTCCGTCAGCGGACGCTATTGATGGACTCGCAAAAAGTCAAAAAAGTCCATCAACGGCCGGCGCTGACAGGCGCCGGCCGCCAAGAGGGGGTGGAACCACTTGAATTCATTTGGGTGCAAATCCCAGTTTCCGACCATCAATGGACAACCCGTACAGCAGGCCTTCAAATCAATGGACCGTAGGGCTGGGGT
>JAFGRB010000317.1 GCA_016935365.1 Deltaproteobacteria bacterium | reverse complement strand
CCCGGCGACGGCCGGCGGGCGGCGCGGCTCGGCAGCCCTGAGAGTGGCCGTGGGGGCCTGAGGCCGCCGTGGTCCGAGAGGCTCGGATGGAGTTGCTCCAGATTTCGCGTCAGAGCGCCGATCGTGCCCGACCCCGAGGCCGAACACCCACAGGCGCACCGAACGATCACCGCGGGCTCGTTTGTGCGTTCAAGAGGTGCCGTGCGTGCGGCGCCGACCTGCCCGCGAGTCGGAGTCCGAAGGCCAGGCGGGAGAGGGTCTACTGCTCGGATGCCTGTCGGGCGAAGGCCTGGCGGCAGCAGGCTGTTGGGACTTCCGTGTGAGCGATAGTCCATCCACCTGCCCCGGTGCTATAATCCCGCCTGCGACAGTCCGACCCAAGAGAAGTGAAACCAAGGTGTCCTTTCGGCAAGCCTGCTTGGATCCGCCCCTATGAGGTTGCCGAGCGGATGGCGGCGGCGTCGCCGGCGGGTTCGAGCGCCTCCCGGTAGTTCCAGGGCATCCAGTCCGCGGGCTTCGCGGCCGCCCGCCTCGCCTGCCGCAGGAGAGCCACCAGGTAGTCGAAGGGGTCCGCGTCGCACAGTTCCGCGGTATGGATCAGGCTCATGAACAGGTCGCCCACCCGGGCGCCGTTCTCCGTCTTGTAGAACAGCGCGTTCTTCCGGTGGAGAATGGCTCGCTTCAGCGCCCGCTCGCAGATCGTGTTGTCGAGCGGCGCTCCGGCCACCTGCAGGAACCGGGTCAGCTTCTCCCAGTGCTTCTGCATGTAGCGGATCGCTTCCCCCAGCGCGGAGTTCGGCTCGACCCGGTGGCCGGCGATCTGCTCGGCGCACCAGGTCTCGATCGTGGCCATCAGCGGGCCGCTGCGTTCCTGGTGGAACGCCAGGCGCTCCTCGGCCGAGAACCCCCGGCGCCGGGCCAGCTCGTCGTTGTGGTAGACCTCGCCGAGTTGCTCCAGGATGTGGCGGCACTCCTCGGGGAAGCTGCCCCGCACGTCCACGAACTTGCGCCGCGCGTGGGCCATGCAGTTCGCCAGGATCGTCGCGAACTCCTCGCTCGTGTTGCGCGCCAGGGCATCGCACATCTGGATGGGCGGCGAGAGGTCCCGCATCCGCTGGGCCAGGAGCCGCTCCAGGTTCTCGCCCGCGTGCCGCCAGCCGGTGAAGAACAGGGCCACCCGCTGCCCGCCCGCGGTCGAGACGATGCCGGAGGTGTAGGTGCCTGTGCGTTCGCCCGCGCGCTCCTCGGGATCTGCCGGCAGCGGGCGCTCGAGCTTCAGGATCTTCATGGTCGTGTCGTCGTTGTAGAGCACCTCGCCCTGGGCCGCCTGATGGATGAGCTCCGCATAGGCCGGCTCGATCCCGGCCGCCCCGTCGCGCACCAGCTCCCACTGGGTGGCCGCCGGCAGCGGGATGCCCAAGCTCTTCTCCAGCTTCTGCAGCCGGTAGAAGGGCACCCCGCTGCCGTACTTGAGCAGCGCGATCATCGCCACCGCCGTCTCGTCGTACTTCCTCGTGCCGGCGGCTTCCGGCGAGGCGGCGGTGAACACCTGGCCGCACAGGTTGCAGCGCAGGCGCTCGAGCTCGTAGAGCCTGGCCTGCAGCGGGGCCATCCCCGTGATCCGCAGCAGCCGCGCCGGGTCGGGCAGCCGGTACACCTTGCCCCGCCCGCAGGCCGGGCAGGGATCCCCATGGGCCAGCGACTCATGGCTTACCGGCACCTTCTCGGCTCCGGTAAACGACGCGGCCCCGTGGCGGCCGTGACCTGGACGCTTCGACTCCGGCTCCGCGGGCCTGTCCGGCCCGGCTTGACCAACCGAGCCTGCTTGCTCCGGCTCGAGCATCCGGCTCATCTTCTCCGTGCTCGGCCCGAAGAGCATGCGGCGCAGCCGTTCGATCGAGACTCCCTTCGCCTCCAGCGCGCGCGTCAGATAGGCAAGCGTCTCGACCGCCGACCTGAGCTTCTCGTGGTCCTGGGGCGCCAGGATGCCTCGGGTGCGCTCGAGGATCGCCTCGAGCTCCTTCAGATCCACTTCCCGAGTGCGCATCTTCGATGGAACCTCCCATGCGGTCCCGGGCGTCGCTTCACTCTGCGTGCACGTCGACTCGCCCTTCCCGCTCGACCTCTCGATCCGCTTCCGCCCCCGGCTCGCTCGTCAGCCGCGCGCGGAAGTCCTTGACCAACGGATAGACCAGGATGTCCTTCAACGTCCGGTTCGGGCGATGGGTCAGGTCATCCTTCCCCCGCCCGGTCGTCTGCCCGACCGGGATCCAGTTCGCCGCCCGGTAGCAGGTGCCCTTGCGAGGCGCATCCACGAACGTCTCGGCCAGGTAGACCGGATGCTGATAGACCCGTTTCCACTCGGCCGACAGCATCCGCACCATCCGCCCCAACAAGTGCGAGGCCAGGTGCGGCACCTCCACCCACGGCAGGATCAGGAAGCGCGTGTTGTAGGCCACGTAGCGGATGTTCTGCCGCCGCAGCTCCGGCGACCAGCCGATGAACCGGTCCCGAGGGCCCAGGTGCCGCGGCGCGGAGCTCCAGGCGAAGCAGGCCACCGGGCGGGCGCCCGCGTAGATGAGCAACTTCAGGTGCTCGCCCACGGGATAGGAGTAGCCCAGGTAATGATGGGCGCGCAGCAGCGCGTGGAACCGCGCCTCCTCGGAGGTCCGCCGCACCTGACGAAAGGTGAGCGGCCCCAGAGCGGCGAGTCCGCCGCGGATCGGCGCCTCCTCGAAGGGCAACGACAGCCCGACCGCGCTCCTCGGCCGTCGGCCAGGACCCTTGCCCGCCCACTGCGGCGGCGGGAGCGTGATCTGACTGGCGCGCTGCAGGGCCAGCAGCAGACTGCGACAGACCGCGTCGCGCGGGTGGCCGTTGGGCTGAACCCAGTCCCAGGCGGTGCACAGCTTTTGCGACAGCGCCCGCCGGCTCGCCTGAGGGTTCTTCGAGATCAGGTCCCGGATGAAGACGACGTCCGCGGAGGTGATCCGTTTGCCGCGATGG